>NZ_JAAXKZ010000054.1 GCF_012911875.1 Pseudonocardia bannensis
TCGCCGGAGCAGCCGCAGCGCCGCGGGTGGGCGTCCGCCGAAGCCCTCCGCCTCGAGCGCCGCGACCAGGATGCGAGGCAGGTCCCGGGCGCGCGGGAAGGCCACGAACCGCGGTGCCCAGACCGGCTGCATGAGGCCGTAGGCCAGGAAGTAGCCGCTGGCCACCGCGGCGACCGCGGCGAGTGAGGCACCGAGGTCGATGCCGATCAGGACGAGCAGCGGGGCGAGAGCGAACCGGTCGCAGGTGCTGGTCAGCGCGGCGAGCTGGAGCAAACGCAGCCGGCGGTTCGCGTCGGGAGCCGCAGCGGTCTCGGGGGTGAGCGCGGCGGCTTCGGTGGCGGCGCGATCGTGAGGCACCCGTCGACCATCCTCCGGGTGGCAGCGCGACGCCGCATCGGGTCGGCGTGAGCCTCGCCACGAGGGTGCGTGGTGGTGCCGGGCGGGCCACCTCGGGCCTGCACGGGCCGTCCCCGGCCGGAGGCCTTGATCGCAGCCCGGTCCCGGCGACAGCATGGGCTCCCAGCGCCGGTCTGCCCGGCGGCCCCGCCGACGACGCCGTCGAGGATGCAGAGGACGCCCGTGCCCGTGACCGAACCCGCCCGTCCCGCCACCATCACCGGTCGCGGCATGACCATGAGCGACCTGCTGGCCCGGCACGCCCGAACCACCCCGGACGCGATCGCGCTGCGGGACGCGCGGGCCGCCCGCAGCTACGGCGAGCTCGACGAACGGGTCATCCGGCTGGCCAACGCCCTCGCCGCCCGCGGGGTCGAGGCCGGGGACCGGGTCGCGGTGCTGGGTCTGAACAGCATCGAGGTGCTCGAGGCCTACTTCGCCACGCTGCGGCTCGGCGCGATCTGTGTCCCGGTCAACTTCCGGCTGGTCGCCGACGAGATCGCCTACCTGCTCACCGACAGCGGCGCCGTCGCCGTGGTGGTGGACGCCGGACTGGCTCCGCAGGTCGAGAAGGCCCGGGGGCAGGCGCCGGCGGTCGGCTCGGTGATCACGATCGACGGGGACTACGAGGAGGCGCTGGCCGCGGCCTCGGACACCTACACCGAGGTGCCCGTCGCGGACCACTCCCCCGCCTACATCATGTACACCTCGGGCACCACCGGCCGGCCCAAGGGCGCGGTGCTGACCCACCGCAACCTGCTGCTGCACGCGTTCAGCAACATGGCGCACCTGGGCACCTCGAGCGACGACCGGGTGTGGCTGTCCGGGGCGCCGCTGTTCCACATCGCGGGGCTGGCCGGGATGCTGCCGTCGCTGATCACCGGCGGCCGCACGATCATCCCGCCGTCCGGCGGCTTCGACCCGGTCGCGACGGTGCGCCTGCTGGAGGCCGAGCGGGTGTCGTCCTGCTTCTTCGTCCCGGCCCAGTGGGCGGCGATCTGCGCGGTACCCGACATCGGCGAGCGCGACCTCTCCACGTTGCGCCGGATCTCCTGGGGAGCCGCGCCGGCGTCGACGGCGCTGCTCCGCACGATGATCGACACCTTCCCGCAGGCCGACGTCGTGACCTCGTTCGGGCAGACCGAGTGCAGCCCGGTCACCTGCACGCTGCGCGGCGAGGACGCCCTGCGCAAGATCGGCTCGATCGGCATGCCGATGGTCAACGTCGAGGTCCGGGTCGTCGACGAGGAGATGAACGACGTACCCCGCGGCGAGGTCGGCGAGATCGTCTATCGCGGGCCGCTGGTGATGACGGAGTACTGGAACAAGCCGGCCGAGACCGCGGAGGCCTTCGCGGGCGGGTGGTTCCACTCCGGTGACCTCGTCCGGCAGGACGCCGACGGCTACCTGTACGTGGTCGACCGCAAGAAGGACATGATCATCTCGGGCGGCGAGAACATTTATTGCGCCGAGGTGGAGAACGTGCTGGCCGGGCACCCGCAGATCGCCGACGTCGCGCTGATCGGCGTTCCGGACCCGAAGTGGGGCGAGACGCCGCTGGCGGTGATCGTCCCCGCGGATCCGGCCGACCCGCCGACCGAGGCCTCGGTGGAGGCCCACTGCCGCGAGCACCTCGCGTCCTACAAGCGGCCCCGGGAGATCGCGATCGTCGAGACGCTGCCGCGTAACCCGAGCGGCAAGGTGCTCAAGACCCGGCTGCGCGAGGAGCGGGCCGCGGGGGCGCTGGTCTCCCGTCCGGCCGTCTGAGGTTCCTATGCTCGGGTGGTGCCCGATCTCGATCCCGAGGAGTTCCGCCGGCTCGGCCACCAGCTCGTCGACTGGGTGGCCGACTACCGTGCCGGTGTCGCCGACCTTCCCGTGCGCAGCGAGGTGGCGCCGGGCTGGGTCCGGTCCCAGCTGCCTGCCGAGCTGCCCGAGGAGCCACGTCCGCTCGACGCGCTGCTCGCCGAGGTCGACCGCGTCGTCGTGCCGGGTACGACGCACTGGCAGCACCCGTCGTTCTTCGGCTACTTCCCGGCGAACGCGTCGCTGACCTCGCTGCTCGGCGACATGCTCTCCACGGGGCTGGGCGTGCAGGGGATGCTCTGGTCGACCTCACCGGCGTGCACCGAGGTGGAGCAGGTGCTGCTCGACGGGCTGGCCGGCGCGCTCGGGCTCGGCCCGGAGTTCACCTTCGCCGGCGGCGGCGGTGGGTCCATCCAGGACTCGGCCTCGTCGTCGGCACTGGTGGCGCTGCTGGCCGCCCTGCACCGGTCGTCGAAGACCCGGGCGTCCGGCGAGGGGTGGCGCGAGACCGGCGTCGACGGGACCGAACGGATCTACGTGACGGCGGAGACGCACTCGTCGCTGGCCAAGGCCGTCCGCGTGGCGGGGCTCGGCGCCCGGGCGCTGCGGATCGTCGACCCCTCGCCCGGCTCGCTGGCCATGTCCCCGGCCGCGCTCGCGGCGGCCCTGGCGGCCGACGCGGCCGCCGGGCTCCGGCCGATCCTGGTGTGCCCGACCGTCGGGACCACCGGCACCGGCGCGATCGACCCGGTCCGCGCGGTCGCCGAGGTGGCCCGCGAGCACGGCGTCTGGGTGCACGTCGACGCCGCCTGGGCCGGGGTCGCCGCCCTGTGCCCGGAGTTCCGGGACCTGCTCGACGGCGTCGAACTCGTCGACTCGTTCTGCACGAACGCCCACAAGTGGCTGCTCACCGCGTTCGATGCGTCGCTGCTGTGGGTCCGCGACGCGACGGCGCTGCCCGGCGCCCTGTCGATCACCCCGGAGTACCTGCGCAACGCGGCGACCGACTCCGGCGACGTCGTCGATTACCGCGACTGGCAGGTCTCGCTCGGCCGGCGGTTCCGGGCGCTCAAGCTGTGGACGGTCGTGCACTCCTACGGGCTGGCGGGGCTGCGGGCGCACGTACGCGAGCACGTCGCGTTGGCGGCGGCCTTCGCCGACCGCGTCCGGGAGGATCCGGGGTTCGCGCTGGCTGTGGAGCCGTCGCTGGCGCTGGTCTGCCTGCGGGTGGTCACCGGCGGCGGGGACGCCGCCGACGACGCGGCCTCCCGCAGGGTGCTGGAGCACATCAACGCGAGCGGCGCGGCACTGCTGACGCACACCGTCGTCGACGGCCGGTACGTGATCCGGGTGGCGATCGGATCCATGGCGACGACGAAGGAACACGTCGACGCGTTGTGGGCCCAGCTCGTCGCGACGGCCGCGCAGGTGCGGGCGGAGGTCGCGGCGGCGGGGTGAGAGCCGTGAGGTGCGGCGGCCGCGCGGAGTCGCAAGAGACCTCGCTGCGGCCGCCGCACCGGACCGCGTACCCCCGCCGCGGGGCGGGCGATGCAGTCATGATCTCGAGTCGTCGCGGGACCCGCCGAGTTCCCGGGAGATCAGGAATCGCGTGAACGGCGTCGGCGGCGGTCGGCCGTCAGTCCGGGATGCCGGCCGGCGTCGGCACCACGACCCCGAACAGGTCGGCGATCGCCGCGAGGCTGGCGGCCTGCAGCGCCGACGCCGGGACCGCGCCGCCCCCGACGTCGGGCAGCGCGCGGGTGGCCGTCGCCCCGGCCACCACGGTCGGTCGGTAGCCGAGGCTGAACGCGCCACGGGCGGTCGAGTTGACGCACATATGGGTCATGAAGCCGGCCAGGATCAGGTCGCGGGCCGGGCCGTTGCGCAACTGCTCGTCGAGCCCGGTCTGCACGAACGCGTTCGGGAAATTCTTGACGATCACCGGCTCGCCCTCGCGTGGGGCGACCCGGTCGACGATCTGCCCGATCTCGGCGCGGATGTCGTACGGCGTGCCCTCCCCGGAGTCGTGCTGGATGTGGATCACCGGGATGCCGGCCGAGCGGGCCCGGTCGAGCAGCTCGGCGGCCTGGTCGAGGGCGCCCTGAACGCCCTCGAGTTCCATCACGCCACGCGTGTAGGTGTTCTGACAGTCGATCAGGACCAGCGTGGAGTCGGCGAGCTTCGCCGGTTCGGCCGGAAGGTTGTTGAGCTGTCGCAGGGTCTGCGGCTCGGACATGTCGAGCTCCTCTTCTCGGGGGCGTCGATCCGCATCATCGTCGGATCCGCAGACCTGGGCAGCCCGCCAATGGGCTGTTGGCTTCGCGAAGTGACGAGCCGGGGCCGGTGGCGGCCGTCGCGTCGGCTGCCCTGATCGACCTGCGGTTCCTGTCGATGGGGCCGGCGGTCGGGCCCTACCTGCGCGGCGGGCGTGGCCCGGTTGCGCCGCGCCCCGGTCCTGGTGGCGATCCTCTGCGCAGTCGCGGCCACGGCCGGGCTCCGCCTGGCCCTCTGACGGGGCGGCGGCCGCCGTCACTCGGGCAGGTGGCGACGGGACAGCACGCCGTCGAGCGAGAAGCGGCTGGACGGCCAGCGGGCCAGCAGGACGGCGAGCACGAGCAGGGCTGCGTCGCGGGCCAGCTCGAACCCGTAGGTCGGACTCTCCCCGGCCGCCAGCTCTCCACCGGTCCCGAAGCAGCCGCAGTCGATCCGCAGCCCCCGGATCCACGCCGACGCGATCCCGACCACGAAGGCCGCCATGAGCAGCACCGAGACGATCGCGGCGACGCGCACCCCCAGTCCGACGAGCAGCAGCACACCGAGCGTGATCTCGGCCAGCGGCAGACCCGCGCCGATCATCTGGGCGCCGATCTCCGGCAGCAGCCGGTAGGCGCGCACCGCGCGCACGGACTCGTCGAGGTCGCCCACCTTCAACGCGCCCGCGACGATCCAGACCACCCCGAGCACCAGCCGGACCAGCGTGGAGGCCCACGGCACCCACTCCCCGGAGGGCCGTAGCGGCGACGCCGGGCGCAGGACGCGCACGTCAGGCCGCGTCCTGCTGCGCGACCGGGGTCAGACCGCCGCCCGCCGTGCCGATGCGACCGGCCGGCTCCGATCTCGGGTCCGATCTCGGGTCCGAGGCCCTGCCGGACGTCGTGGGCCGGCCGATCCGGCCACCCGGCGCGTCCCCGCCACCGCCGCGTGTGCGGCGTAGGCCGATCACGAGGAGGAGACCGATCAGGATCAGGCCGTGGCCCGCCAGCCGGGCCGGGTCCACCCGCTCCGCCAGCAGGTCCATCAGGCTCAGCACGCCGAGGACCCCGACGAAGGCCCCGACCACCGGTACCAGACCCGAGGCCCGTGTCGAGCTGCCGGCGACCCACAGGAACCCGACCGCCAGGGCGAGGTTCCATGCGGAGCTCTCGTTGGAGAAGTGCGCCGTGCTCGCCCCGGCGAGGTCGACGCCGTGGTGCGCCGGGCCGGACGTCCCGGTCAGCACGACCCCGTTGATCGCGAGGGCGAACTGGCCCAGGCCGACCGCCGCGAGCGCGACCCGCATCACCATCGGCCATCTCGGACGCCGGGGCCGCGGGGCCGCCGCGAGCACGGCCGCGGCCAGATCGGGGCCGGGCTCGGCGACGCGGGTGCGGGTGAGCCTGGTGACGTGCGCAGCCCGGTCGGCGAAGAGCCGGCAGTCGGCGCACCCCTCGACGTGGGCGTCGACCGCAGCCGACTCGCCCGGGTGCTCCTCGCCGTCCAGTCGGGCCGACAACGCCTCCCGGCACTCCGCGCAGTTCACACCAGTCAGGTCGTTCGCCGGGGCCTCCCGGTTCCCGGGCAACCAGGTGAGCGGGGCTACGCTCGGCTCGTGGCCGATCGTGGGGACGATGAGATCACCGGCTGGGCCCTGGCCGCCGGCCGCGGCGACAGGGTCGCCCTGACGGCGTTCGTGCGCGCGACGCAGCGCGACGTGCACCGCTTCCTGGCCCACCTGATCAACCCCCGGGAGGCCGACGACCTCGCCCAGGAGACGTTCCTGCGCGCTCTCGGCGCGTTGCCGGGATTCGCCGGGCGCTCGGGCGCCCGGACCTGGTTGCTCGCCATCGCGCGCCGGGTCGGGGCCGATCACCTGCGCGCGGCGGGTCGCCGGCCGCGGACCAGCCCGGTGGACGACTGGGACGCGGTCGCCCGCGTCGAACCGCGGCCCGCCGCGGTGCGCTCCGGTGTCGACGAGGGCATCGCGCTGCGCGCTCTCATCGAGAAGCTCGACACCGACCGACGCGAGGCGTTCGTACTCACCCAGCTGCTGGATCTGAGCTACGCCGAGGCCGCGGAGGTCTGCGGTTGCCCGATCGGCACGATCCGCTCGCGGGTCGCCCGCGCCCGGGAGGATCTGGTGACGGCGATGCAGGCCCCCGCCGAGCCGCGCCGACGGATCTCCGGAGTCTGAACGTCGCACTGCGCCATCCTCGGCCCTCATTTCCTTAACCGCCACCGTCAGCGCCAGCAACACGATCCCCGCCGGCCCTGCCGGCGCCCGCAGCCACGACTCCAGCACCTCGCGACCCTGGGCGGCACGTACACGGTGAACCGGTGCCGAAGAGGGGCTCGGCGACGACCGATGGCGTACACCACCGCTGAACTGGTCGCCCAGCTGCGCGAGAGCGGCGGCTCCACGCGGCGGACCCCCGGCAGCACCCCGATTGACCCCTCATGGACCTGGTCATCCACGGCCAGGACATCGCGCGGCCACTGGGTCGACGCTACGTTTCGCCGCCGCAGGTAGTAGCGGCCTGCCTCGCCTACGTCGCCACCAACAGATTCATGGGCGGGCCGCGGCGGCTGTCGGGAGTGCGGCTGGTCTTCACCGACACCGGACGGGCCCTGGGGGATGGCGCCGAGCTGCGTGGGCCCGGGACCACGGTGGTGGCCGAGCGCCTGAGCTGAACGGCCAACTCGTCACTCGGGCTCATGCACGCGCCAGCGGTGCGGTACGCGAGCCTGGCGATCCTCGAGTCCTGCACACGGTCGAGCGCACGATCTCGTGGCTGCGGTTCACGAACGTCCGCGTACGGGGAGACCGTTGGCCGAGTTGCACGAGGTGATGCAGGCGGCGATGGGGTGGACCGACTCGCACCTGCACGAGTTCGACGTCGGTGGGATCCGGTATGAGCAGCCGGGTCCGGACTGGGATGTCGGCGAGGTCGGTCACGGAGCGAAGGCCAAGCTGTTCCGCCTTGCTGGGCAGGGCGACCGGCTGGGCTATGTCTACGATTTCGGCGACGGCTGGACCCACACCCTGACCGTGGAGAAAATCTTGGCCCCGGAACCGGGGGTGCGCTCTCCGCGGTGCGTGTCGGGGCGTCGGGCGTGTCCGCCAGCAGGTCACCCGAACCTGCAGCCCAGCTCGACCCGAACAGACGTTCGGATTATCCGGATTTCTCGAGGTCGCCGATCAGTGGGCGAAGCCAGGCGACGAACGGCCGCCAACACAGTGAGCCCGGGCACGTCGGCCGGGATTCCCGCCCACTCCCACCCATGTTCCGCTATCTGGAATGCCCTCTTGCTCGAAACTCGCCGCACTGCCACGTTCAACATTCGCCACCCAAATGAGGCACAGATCACATTCTGATCGCCGGAGGAGACGCAGGCCGCTCCGAGGAGGTCGTGATGGCTCGCGCTCCACACGTCGCCGAGTCGCCCGGGCCCAGGGCGCGCCACCAACGGCGGATGTCAAGGCCCGTGGCGGGTGGCCCGCGAACGAACAGGGCCGTTCACCGTGCCGGCCCGGCCTTGAAGCGGGCCGACCGTAGTTCATACCCAGACGATCAAAGGCGCTCGCGCACCCAGGGCAGGGAGGAAGAAACATGAAGGTCACCTCATTCCACTTCATGCCGTACCGCGATCTACCAGATGATTTCGACAAGCGATACGACTCCGCGTGGGTGGATGCACCGTGGTGGGAACTGGGCGACGCCACGAAGGTCGGCGACTATTACAACTGGTCATTGGACGAGCTCATGCACGCGGCCAAGATGGGCTTCGACGGCCTGGGCACCAACGAGCACCATCAGAACGTATACGGCTTCATGTGCAATCCAAACCTGTTCGGGGCCGCACTCGCCAAGATGACTCGTGACCAAGGAATGGACGACGTAGCCCTCGTCCAGCTGGGCGCGACCGTGTCGTCGACATCTCCGCCCATCCGGATCGCGGAGGAATACGCGGTCCTCGACTGCATCAGTGGCGGGCGACTCGTGGCAGGCCTGCCGCTCGGGCTGGGCTGTGACGCCGACATCAGCTACGGCGTCACACCCATCGAACAGCGTGAGCGGTGGCGTGAGGCGATCGATCTCATGGTGAAGGCGTGGACGGCAGACGAGTTCTTCGCATGGAACGGGAAATACTTCCAACTGCCGAAGGTCAACCTGTGGCCGCGGCCCGTCCAGGACCCACATCCACCGATGCTCATACCGGGTGCAGCCAGCTCCTCGACCTGGGATTACTGCCACGACCGCGATCTCCCGTACGCCTACCTCAGCTACTTCGGCGGGAAGTCGGCCGAGAACGTCATGGACCGGTTCTGGGACCGGGCGAGCGCGAAGGACAAGGACTCGAACCCGTATCGCGCTTCCATGCTCCAGTTGGTGGGCGTTGCCGAAACCGACGAGCAGGCCCACGAGCTCTACGCGCCACACATCGAGCACTTCTATCACAAGGCGCTGCACCTGCCCCTCCACTACTTGGCCCCTCCTGGCTACAGTGATTACAAGAGCCTGGTCAATCTGTTCAGCTCGGGCATGTTGAAGTACATGGACTACACGGTGGATCTGAAGCCACTGAAGGCCAAGGACATGGCCGACGAGGGTTTCGTCGTGCTGGGCAGCCCGGCGACCGTTCGCGAGCAGCTCGAACACATGGTGAGACGCTTGAACGTCGGCCACCTCATGGTGGTCCTGCAGTTCGGTTCGATGCCTCACCAACAAGCGATGGACAACATCGAGATGTTCGGTCGGGAAGTGCTCCCGCACCTGCAGACGATCTGGCAGGACGACGGCTGGGAAAACCCGTGGTGGCCCAAGCGCTTGAACAAGGCACCTGTCCGCTGATCGATGTCCAAGCACACCGTAGAGAGGTTCGAGCGACGTGGACGCCCCTACAGTTGAAACGATTCAGATCCGCCACTGCAATTTCGAGGCGAAAGTGAAGGTGGGCGGTGCCGGCTCACCGGTCGTGTATCTCCACACAGCGGGCGGGCCCCGCTGGGACGCTTTCCTGGATGCACTGTCCGAACACCACACCGTGTACGCACCCGACCACCCTGGGACCGGCGACACCGCCAGGGACTCGATCTACGACATCAGGAGCCTCTGGGATCTCGTCCTCATCTACGACGAGATCCTCGACGCCCTGGGCCTGGACTCCGTTCCCGTTGTCGGCAGTTCCTTCGGCGGCATGATCGCGTGCGAGGTGGCCGCTCACCGGCCGGAGCGAGTCAGCAGGATGGTCCTCCTCGATCCGATCGGGCTATGGCGGGAGGACACCCCCGTCACCCCCTACATGCTGCTGCCCCAGGACAAGTTGGTCGCGACGCTGTTCAGCAACTTCGAGGCCAAGCCGGTTCAGGACTTCCTCACGTTGCCGACCGACCCGCAAGAACTGGCGCTCGCCATGGCCGACTCGGTCTGGGCCCTCGGGGCCACCGGGAAGTTCGTCTGGCCGATCCCGGACAAGGGACTGGCCGGCCGCATGCACCGCATCACGGCCCCGACGCTGATCATCTGGGGTGAGGACGACGCACTGATCTCCTCCGTCTACGCGGACGACTTCGCCTCCGGCATCGCCGACTCCCGCATCGAGATCATCAAGGGGGCCGGCCACGTCCCCCAGTGGGAACAGCTGGACACCGTCCGTCCGCTGGTCCTGGACTTCCTCGCGCGGTAGCACGCCCGCCCACGCCATCCGCCGGATCTCCGGATGGCGTGGGCATCCCTCGTCGTTCGGACCGAACAACGTTGCACTAATGACAATCGTTATCATCTAGTCCATGCCGCTCCCCCGCGTCCCCGTCACCGTCCTCTCCGGCTTCCTCGGCGCCGGCAAGACGACCCTGCTCAACCATGTCCTCGCCAACCGGGAGGGCCGCCGGGTCGCGGTCGTCGTCAACGACATGAGCGAGGTCAACATCGACGCGGCGCTCGTCGCGGGCCAGGGCAGCCTCGACCGCACCGAGGAGCGCCTGGTCGAGCTGACCAACGGGTGCATCTGCTGCACGCTGCGCGAGGATCTGCTGGAGACCGTGGGCGCGCTCGCCAAGGAGGGCCGGTTCGACCAGGTGATCGTCGAGTCGACCGGAATCTCCGAGCCGATGCCCGTCGCGGCGACCTTCGAGTGGGAGTTCGAGGACGGTTCGAGCCTGTCGGAGGTGGCCCGGCTCGACACCATGGTCACCGTGGTCGACGCGTCGACCTTCCTCACCGAACTCGGCGACAGCGACGCACTGGCCGACCGCGGGCTCGAGGCCTCCGACGGCGACGAGCGCACGATCTCGGATCTGATCATCGACCAGGTCGAGTTCGCCGACGTGCTGGTCGTGAGCAAGGGCGACCTCGTGCCGGCGGGCCGGTTGCTGGTCTTCGAGGCATTGCTGCGCAAACTCAACCCGACCGCTCGGCTGCTCCACGCGGACCACGGCGCCGTCCCGCTCGACGAGGTCCTCGACACCGGCCGCTACGACCCGGTCACCGCCGCCGAGGCCCCGGGGTGGGCGCGCGAGCTGAACGGCAGCCACACCCCGGAGACCGAGGAGTACGGCATCACCAGTGTGACCTACCGGGCCCGCCGCCCGTTCCACCCGGCCCGGCTGATGGCCGTACTCGGCGAGTGGCACGGGCTGCTGCGCAGCAAGGGCTTCTGCTGGATCGCGACCCGCCCGGAGACCGTCGGGCTGTGGTCCCAGGCCGGGCCGAACCTGAGCCTGGAGCCGGCGTCATCGTGGAGCACCTTCGACGGCCTGCGCGGGCAGGAGGTCGTCTTCATCGGACTCGGGGTGACCGAGTCCGATGTGTACGGGCGGCTCGATCCGACGCTGCTCACCGACGAGGAGCTGTCCGCCGGCCCCGAGGGGTGGCGGTCGCTTCCCGACCCGCTCCCGGCGTGGGACGCCGGGCACGAGCACTGACCAGGCCGATCGTCACGCAGGGTGCGAGGTGAGATAGCCGCCCATCCGCGTGAAGTACTCGACGCCGGTGTACTCGGCGCCGTCGTCGGTACGGACCCGCTCGATCACCAGGCCGGGGTTGCGGCCCCGCCGCGCGTCCGCGCCGGCCACGATCACCACTCCCTGGCCCTGCCGGATGAAGATCCGGCCGGGGGTGCCGCCGAACGGCGTGTCGGTGACGGAGGCGGCGAGAATGCGCAGCCGCCGGTCGCCGTGGAAGCAGTACGCGTTGGGGTACGGGTCGAGCTGGGCGCGGACCAGGTTGAAGATGTCGCGCGCCGGCCACGTCCAGTCGATGCGGTTGTCCTCGTCGGAGCGGCGGTGGAAGTAGCTCGCGGCCCGCCGGTCCTGCGGCTCCCAGTCGGTGCGGCCGGAGGCGATCAACTCCAGCGCGTCGACGGTGATGGGGCCGAACATCGCCAGCGTCCGGTCGAACAGGTCGACGATCGTGTCCGTGTCGCTGATCGGCGTGGCCCGCTGCAGCACGATGTCGCCGGCGTCGAACTCGGCGTTCATCATGTGCGCGGTCACGCCGACCTCGGCCTCGTCGTTGATCAGCGCCCAGTTCAGCGGGGCGAAGCCCGCGTAGGCCGGCAGCAGCGCGTCGTGCACGTTCAGCGTGCCGAGCCGCGGGATCGTGAAGACCTCCGGCGGCAGCCAGGTCCGCCAGTTCGACACCACCATGATGTCGGCGTCGGCCGCGGTGATCCGCTCGATCACCTCGGCGTCATCGGCGCGGTTGCGCACCAGCACCGGGATCGAGTGGTCCGCGGCGAGCTCGGCGACCGACTCGTTGAAGATCTTCTCGTAGGCGTTGTCGCTGTCTGGATGGGTGATGATCAGCGGAATCTCGTGACCTGCCGCGAGGATCGCCTCGATGGTCCGGCGGCCCCAGGTCATGTATCCGAAAGCGACAACGCGCATCCACGACTCCTCGTAGTCCCCGACACAGCGAGGTAAGGATAACCTTTCCTCATGAGTTCGGTGGAGATCACCGGGGGTTCGGTCCTTCGTGGATCGATCAGCGGGCAACGACGACACCTCGGCGTCGCATCGTTGTTCCTGATCGGACACCAGGCGGGCGAGGCGCTGGTCCCGGTACTGGTCGGCGTCGTGATCGACGAGGCGGTGACGACGGGCGAACCGAGCGCGCTCGCCTTCTGGCTGCTCGTCCTGGCGCTCGACTTCGCGATGTTGTCCCTGAGCTACCGCTACGGCGCGCGCCGATCATGGCTGGCCGACGTGCTCGCCGACCAGCAGTTGCGCCTGCAACTCGCCGAACGGGTGCTCGATCCGCGCGGCGGCGCCGAGGCCGGCCGGCTGCCGGGCAGCCTCGCTACCATCGCGGTCGCCGACGCCAAACGGGTCGGGATCGTCAACTTCGCCCTCCCGCTCGGCCTCGCCGCCGTCGCCGCGCTCGTGGTGGCCGCGATCGCGCTGCTGCGGATCTCGCTCCCGCTCGGCCTACTGATCCTGCTCGGCACCCCGCCGCTGCTCTACGCCGTGCACCTGCTCGGCAAACCCGTGGAGCGACGCAGCGGCCCCGAGCAGGAACGCGCCGCTGCGGCCTCGGGTGTCGCGGCCGACCTGGTCGCCGGGGTGCGGGTGCTCAAGGGCATCGGCGCCGAACCCGCGGCGGTACGCCGCTACGTCGGCACCAGCCAGGACGCGCTGGTGGCGACGCTGCGCGCCACCGGCGCGCAGGCCTGGTACCAGGGCGCGGTGCTCGCCGCGAACGGGACCTTCCTGGCCGTCGTGGCGTTGGTCGGCGGGCGGCTGGCCGCCCAGGGCGAGATCAGCATCGGAGGTCTGGTGGCCGCCGTGGGCCTCGCCCAGTTCCTGCTCACCCCGCTGTCGATCTTCGGCTGGGTGAACGGCCGGATCGCCCAGGCCCGCGCGTCCGCCGCCCGGATCGCCGAGGTGCTCAACACCCCCCCGGCGGTGACGGCGGGCGAGCGGCCGGCGCCGGACCCGGTGTCCGGAGCGGTGCGGCTGCGCACGCTCACGCACGGCACGCTCCACGAGTTCGATCTCGAGGTATCGCCCGGAGAGCTGCTGGGCGTGGTCGCGAGCGACCCGGCCGACGCGGTCACCTTGCTGCACTGCCTGGGACGGGAGGTCGACCCGGACGGTGGCGCGGTCGAGCTCGACGGGATCCCGCTCACCGAGTACACGCCCTCGGACGCCCGGGGCGCGGTCCTCGTCGCGGCGCACGACGCCGAGCTGTTCTCCGGGACGGTGTGGGACAACGTCGGCGCCGCGGCCGGTGGCGGCGCCGACCTCGAGCCCGCGATGGCCGCCGCGCAGGCCGACCAGGTCGCCGACGCGCTGCCCACGGGACGCGACACGGAGATCGCCGAGCAGGGCCGGTCGCTGTCGGGCGGGCAGCGACAGCGGGTCGCCCTCGCCCGGGCGCTCGCCGCCGCGCCGCCGGTCCTCGTGCTGCACGACCCGACGACCGCCGTCGACCCCGTGACCGAGGCGCGCATCGCCGCCGGGATCCGGGACATCCGCCGTGGCCGCACGACGATCATGCTCACCACCAGCCCGGCGCTGCTCGCCGTCACCGACCGGGTCGTCCTCGTCGACGGCGGGCGGGTCACGGCGCAGGGCCGGCACGCCGATCTGCTGCACACCGACGCCCACTACCGGAAGACGGTGCTGGCATGACCCGGGAACTGCTCCCCGTCGCCGACGGTGCCCGCTCCCGCGCCGCGATCGGCGAACTGCTGCGCCCGTACCGGGTGCGGGCCGGCTTCGCGGTCGCCGCGCTGGTGGCCGGCGCCGCGGTCAGCCTGCTCGCCGCGCCGCTGCTCGGCCGGATCGTCGACCTCGTCGTCACGGGTGGCCCGCCGGACGCGGTCACCGGCCCGGTACTGCTGCTCGTCGCGGTCGCGATCGTCCAGGGGCTGCTCGCGGTCCTCGGCATCGCGCTGGTCGCCCGCGTCGGCGAGGGCATGCTCGCGACGCTGCGCGAGCGGTTCGTCGCCCGCGCGCTCGGCCTGCCGTTGGAGCGCATCGAGCAGGCCGGTTCGGGAGACCTCACCTCACGGGTCACCGCCGACGTCTCGCTGGTCGGGGACGCCGTTCGCGAGGCGGTCCCGGAGTTCGCCCGGGCCGCGTTGATCATCGTGCTGACCCTGGCCGGGCTCGCGGTGCTCGACTGGCGGTTCATGCTCGCCGCGCTGCTGGCCGTCCCGGTGCAGGCGGCCACCGCGCGCTGGTACCTGAAGCGTTCGACCCCGCTCTACCGCGAGCAGCGCACCGTCGGCGGCGCCCAACAGCAGCAACTGCTCGACACCGTCGGCGGCGCCGCCACCGTCCGCGCGTTCCGGCTCACGGCGGATCACACCGAGCGGGTCCGGAGCCGTTCGCAGGACGTCGTCGACCTGGCGCTGCGGGTCGTCCGGCTGCAGACCGGGTTCTTCGGCCGGCTCAACGTCGCCGAGTTCGTCGGGGCCGCCGCCGTCCTGACGACGGGCTTCCTCCTCGTGCGGGAGGGAGCGGTCTCGATCGGCACCGCGAGCGCCGCGGCGCTGTACTTCATCAACCTGTTCACCCCGGTCAACCAGGTGCTCTTCCTGCTCGACACCGTGCAGTCCGCCGGGGCGAGCCTGGCCCGGATCGTCGGGGTCGCGGACCTGCCTGCCGAACGGCAACCGGAGCATCCGGTGCGCCCGGTCGACGCGTCGGTCCGCACCAAGGGCCTGGGCCACTCCTACGTCGACGGTCATGTGGTGCTCGACGGCGTGGACCTGGACATCGCCCCGGGCACTCGGGTCGCGCTGGTGGGCGCCAGCGGCGCCGGCAAGACGACGCTGGCCAAGCTGCTCGCCGGGGTGCACCGGCCCTCCCGCGGGACGATCGACATCGGCGGGGCGGACCTGGACGAGCAGGGCCCCGCGGTCCTCCGGGAGACGATCGCGTTGATCACGCAGGAGGTGCACGTCTTCGCCGGCCCGCTCGCCGACGACCTGCGCCTCGCGAAACCGGACGCCACGGAGGCGGAGCTGCGGGACGCGCTCGCGGCCGTCGACGCGCTGGACTGGGCGGCGGCGCTGCCCGAGGGACTGTCCACGGTGGTCGGGACCGGTGGGCACGCGCTGACCGTCGTCCAGGCCCAGCAGCTCGCGCTGGCCCGGCTGCTGCTCGCCGACCGCCCGGTCGCGATCCTTGACGAGGCCACAGCCGAGGCGGGCAGCTCCGGGGCCCGGGTGCTGGAGGGCGCCGCGCAGCGTGCGCTGTCCGGCCGCACCGGGCTGATGGTCGCGCACCGGCTCACCCAGGCGGCCACGGCCGACGCCGTCGTGGTGCTGGAGGCCGGCCGGGTGGTGGAGCACGGTACGCACGACGAGCTCGTCGCCGCGGGCGGCCGGTACGCCCGGTTGTGGGCCGCCTGGTCGGACGCGCGGTGACGAGATCACTACTTGACGTTCCAGTTTGGGTAGGCGAACCTAACTCAGCCGGATGATCCGGTAGGAACTCGTTCGCCCAGATGGAGGATCAACGATGGCTCGCGCCGCTTCCCTGCTCCCACCCCGCGGACGGCCCCGGCTCGCCCGGGCCCTGGGCGCGGCCGCTATGGTGATCGCAGCGGTGGCTGCCTGCAGCAACGGCCAGAGCCCAGCGGCCGGCGGGGCCGCCCCCGCGGCGTCCGGGGCCTTCCCGGCGACGATCTCGCACTCGTTCGGTGAGACGACGATCCCGGCCGAGCCGAAGCGCGTCGTCGCGGTCGGGTTCAACGAGGCCGACTTCGTGCTCTCGCTCGGGGTCGTCCCGGTCGGGGTGCGCGACTTCATCGGCGAGTTCCCCGAGGAGACGCGCCCCTGGGCCCAGGACGCCCTCGGCGGCGCCAAGCCCGAGGTCGTCGGCGGCAACGAGATCAACTTCGAGAAGGTCGCCGCCCTGAAGCCCGACCTGATCATGGGCGTCTACTCGTTCATGGACCGCAGCACCTTCGACACGCTCTCCAAGATCGCGCCGACCATCCCGGCGCTGGCCGAGGGCACCACGGCCGCCACCTGGCAGGAGCAGACCCGGATCACCGGCAAGGCTCTCGGGCGCGCGGAGAAGGCCGAGGAGGTCATCGCGGCCACCGAGAAGAAGTTCGCCGACGCCCGGGCGGCCAACCCGTCGTTCGAGGGCAAGTCCGTGGCCCTGGACTTCGTCGTCGAGGGCACGACCTACAAGCTGGGCACCGACGACCTGCGGGCCCAGGTGTTCGACGGGCTCGGCCTCGAGGCCGGCCCGACGACCGAGACGCTGAGCGACGAGCGGCTCTCCGAGCTCGACAAGGACGTGGTCGTCGTGGTCGGTGTGCCGAAGGAGGCCCTTGCGGGCAACCAGGTCTTCCAGAATCTGACCGCGGTCAAGGAGAACCGGGTCGTCTACCTCGGCGACTACAGCACCGAGTTCAGCGGCGCGATCGGCTTCGGCAGCCCGCTGAGCCTGCCGTACGCGATCGACATCGTCACCCCGCAGCTGGCGTCGGTGCTGGGCGGCAGCGCCGGCTGACGTCGGCACCGATGCGGCGAGGGGCGGGACCGGTGGCCGGCCCCGCCCCTCGCCGTCACTCCGCCGCGACTCAGGCCTTGGCCTGCATGCTCTCCCGGGCCGGGTTGGCCTGCTCGGCCGCCTTCGGGTCCTTCTCCCCCTGCTTGGCGCGGACGCCTGCCTCGACCTTGTCGCCCAGGCTCTTGTCCACGTTGCGCCAGTACTCGAAGGCGCGCTGCAGGATCGGTTCGCTCACGCCGTTGAGCAGGTGGCCCACGATGTTGTCGACCAGGCGCTCCCGCTCGGCGTCGTCGAGCACCTCGCGGACCATCGTGCCGGCCTGGCCCCAGTCGTCGTCGTCGGAACGCAACGTGTAAGCCGAGCGCACCATGTCACCGTCGGTGTGCCAGCCCGCGGGCTCGCCGTAGCGCGCGGTGTCGGCGGCCGGGCCACCGTAGGAGTTCGGCGCGTACACGGGGTCCGACACCTTGTGGTACCGCATCGCGCCGTCCTTGCTGTAGCTGTGCACGGGCGACTTCGACGCGTTCACCGGCAGTTGCTTGTAGTTCGCGCCGATGCGGTAGCGGTGGGCGTCGGCGTAGGAGAACAGCCGGGCCAGTAGCATCTTGTCCGGGCTCGGGCCGATGCCCGGTACGAGGTTGTTCGGCTCGAAGGCCGCCTGCTCGATCTCGGTGTGGTAGTCGGTCGGGTTGCGGTCCAGCGTCAGCCGGCCGACCTCGATGAGCGGGTAGTCCCCGTGCGGCCAGACCTTTGTCAGGTCGAACGGGTTGAACCGGTAGGTCTTGGCGTCCTCGAACGGCATGATCTGCATCTTCAGCGTCCAGCTCGGGTGCTCGCCCCGCTCGATCGCCTCGTACAGGTCACGGGTGTGGTAGTCGGTGTCCGCCGCGGCCATCTGGTCGGCCTCGTGCTGGCTGAAGAACTCGATGCCCTGGTCGGTCTTGAAGTGGTACTTCACCCAGAACTTCTCACCGGCCGCGTTGACCCACAGGTAGGTGTGGCTGGAGTAGCCGTTCATGTGCCGCCAGGTGCGCGGGATCCCGCGATCACCCATCAGCCAGGTGACCTGGTGCGCCGATTCCGGCGACAGGGTCCAGAAGTCCCATTGCATGTCATGGTCGCGCAGGTTGTTGCTCGCGCGCCGCTTCTGCGAGCGGATGAAATGCTGGAACTTCATGGGATCGCGGACGAAGAACACCGGGGTGTTGTTGCCGACCATGTCGTAGACACCCTCGGTCGTATAGAACTTGAGCGCGAAACCGCGGGGGTCGCGCCACGTGTCGGGGCTTCCGCGCTCGCCGGCCACCGTGGAGAAGCGGATCAACGTCTCGGTGGTGGTGCCCGGTTGGAACACTGCCGCCTTGGTGTAGGCGCTGACGTCGTTCGTCACCTCGAACCGGCCGAAGGCGCCGCCGCCCTTGGCGTGCGGCTGGCGCTCGGGCACACGCTCGCGATTGAACTGCGCCATCTGCTCGATGAGGTAGTGATCCTGCAGCAGGATCGGCCCGTCCGGGCCGACGGTGAGTGAGTGCTCGTCGCTCTCGACCGGGATTCCCGCGTCCGTCGTCGTCGGTTCGGGCTGCGTTGACGTCACAGTCGTGCCTCCTCGTTGTCGTGAGATCCCTGCGCGGTCGTGCACGTGGGGCACAGACCCCAGAACACCACCTCGGCCTCGTCGACCGCGAAGCCGCGGTCGTCGCCCGGCGTGAGGCACGGCCGTACCCCGACCGGGCAGTCGACGTCCTCGGTACGCCCGCAGCGGCGGCACACGAGGTGGTGGTGGTTGTCGCCGACGCGACGCTCGAACCGGGCCGGATGTCCGGCGGGTTCGATCCGTCGCAGCAAACCGGCCTCGGCGCACGCGGCGAGGACGTCGTAGACGGCCTGGGTGGACACCGAACCGAGCTGCTCCCGCACGCCGGCACCCACCTCGTCGGCGGTGGCGTGGGGGTGCTCGGCCAGCCACGCCAGGACGGCACGGCGGGGCCTGGTCACGCGCAGGCCCGCCGCGCGCAACGACTGCGTCGCGGCACCGTCCGGGTCGACGGGGACGAAAGCCATGATGGGAGCCACCCTCCCGCGTTCTCTGGAATGAGCCAAGAGTTCATGCCCGGTGGCGCCGGCAGCTAAACCGGCCACCGGAGCACGATCGGCTGCTTCCACCCCGCACGACATCGCCGCAGGGCGATGGCTCCGGCCCGAACGCGATCACCGCAGGGCGGATCGTCCGAATCGGTGTGTGGATCCACGCCGGCACCCCGGCCGGACCGCGAACGGCCGGCCGGGGTGGAGCACCAGATCAGGCGGTCGCGTCCCGCAGGACCTGCAGCAGCCGCTCCACCAGGTGGGCGGCGGTGTCACTGTCGAAGCGCGCCAGCCGATGGGTCAGCTCGACGTGGACCGGTGCGGCGTCGACGCCCCGGCCCGGCGACTCGTAGAAGCTGACGGTCAGGTCCGCGGTCGCGCCCCCGACCCCGACGGCGTCGAGACGCCCGAGTACGCCCTGCCCGATCGCCGGCCCGGCCTCCTCGTGGTGCACCAGCAGCACCGGGGGGCGGTGCATCCCGGTGGCCTCGGCGACGTCGGCGAAGGCCCCGTCCTGGTGCTCCAGCGCTCCGAGGTTCGTCTCCCGCACCCGGGCCAGCAACTCCTCGAACCCGGGGTCCCCCGCGGTGTCGGTGCGCAGCACGAGCACGCCCGCGAAGCATCCGACGAGGTCGACGAGCCCGGCCTCCGTCCGGCCCGCCACGAACGAGGCGATCGGGAGGTCCGAGCCGGCGCCGCTCGAGCTCAGCACGGTGGCCAGCGCGGCCTGCATCACCATGAACATGCTGGTCCGGGTGCGACCGGCGAGCTCGTCGATCCCGCGGCGCAGCGCCGGATCGAGGACGAACGCCACCGTGGCCGCGCGGTCGTCGTCCTCCGGGGCGGGTGTGCCGAGATCGAGGGTCGTCGGCACCCCGCGCAGCGCGGTCCGCCAGTGGTCGGAGTCCCCGGGCAGTTCCCGGGCCCACCGCGCGTAGTCGGTGTAGCTCACCGGCAGCGGCTCCCACTCCGGGGCCCGCCCCGTGCAGCGGGCCGCGTAGGCGTGGCCGAGATCGCGCAGCAGTGGGACGACCGACCACTCGTCGACACCGAGGTAGTGCAGCACCAGCAGCAGTGCCTGCTCCCCCGCCGGCCCGGTCAGCAGGTGCGCCCGCAGCGGGGGTTCGACGGTCAGATCGAACGGAGCGGCGGCGAGGACCTGCAGGGCCGAGTCCAGATCGGGTTCGTGCGTCCGGTCGAGGACCGGGCCGGTTTCGCGGATCCGCCGCCGGGGCCCGCCGTCGGAGTCGGCGAACACCGTGCGCAGCGGCTCGTGCCGGCGCGCCACGTCGGCGAGCGCCGCGGCGAGGGCGTCGGCGTCGTAGGGCCGGTCGGGACGCAGGACGAGTGCGTGATCGGGCCGTGCCGACACCCGGTGCCGCGCCCACCGCCAGCGCTGGACCGGGGCGAGCGGTTCGGTCTCCCCGGGCGGATCGGTCGGGACCAGGGCCGGCCGCCCGCCCGACCCGGCACGCCCGCCGATCAACCGCGCGAGCGCGGCGACGGTCGGGGCGTCGAAGACGTCGCGGATGGTCAAGTCGGCGTGCAGCGTCGCGCGCACCTTCCCGATCAGCCGCATCGAGGCCATCGAGTGGCCGCCGAGGTCGAAGAAGCTGTCGTGGATGCCGACCTGGGGAAGGTGCAGGACCTCGGCGAACAGTTCCGCGAGCCGCTGCTGCTCCGGTGTCTGCGGGCGGGCCGAGCCGACGAGCACCGACCAGTCCGGGGCCGGCAGCGCACGCCGGTCGAGCTTGCCGTTCGGCGTCAGCGGCACCGGGCCGTCGAGCGCGACGACGATGGCCGGGACCATGTACTCGGGCAGCCGCTCGGCCACGTGGGCGCGCAGCGCCGCCGGATCGACCGGTCCGTGCCCGGGCACGACGTACCCGACGAGCCGGATCAGGTCGCCGTCCCGGTCGGCCACGACGACGGCCTGGCTCACCGCGTCGTGGCTGGTCAGCGCCGCCGCGACCTCACCGAGCTCGATCCGGAAGCCACGGATCTTGACCTGGTCGTCGACACGGCCCAGGAAGTCGAGATTGCCGTCGCGGCGCCAGCGGGCCCGGTCCCCGGTGCGGTACATCCGTGCCCCGGGCGGGCCGAAGGGCGACGCGACGAAGCGTTCCGCGGTCAGGGCGGTGCGGCCGAGGTAGCCGCGGGCCAGGCCCCGGCCGGCGACGTACAGATCACCGACGACGCCCGGTGGCACCGGGCGCAGCCGCTCGTCGAGGACGTACGCGGTGGTGTTCGGGTCCGGTCGGCCGATCGGGACGGCGGCCCGCCAGCCCGGCTCGGCGCGCCACAGCGTCGAGTTCACCGTGGCCTCCGTCAGCCCGTAGGCGGCGAACAGGTCCAGCCGCTGCGCCCAGCGCCCGATCAGGTCCGGCGGCACCGTCTCGGTGCCCACGAGCACGGTCGTGCCGTCCGGGATCACGCAGTCCGGCGGCAGGGCCGCGACCAGCGACGGCGGCAGGATCGCGTGCGTGATCCCCTGCTCGTGCAGGAAGCCGGTCAGCGCGGGCCCGGCGACCCGGCTGTCGTCGGGAAGGATCACCAGCCGGGCGCCGAGGGTGAGCGACATCGTCAGCTCGAACGCGGCGACGTCGAAGCCGACCGACGCGAACTGCAGGATGCGGCTGTCCGCCTCGACGCCCATCCGGTCGACGGCGGTCGCGGCCAGGCTGGCGATGCCCTCGTGCGGGACGACGACGCCCTTGGGCCGGCCGGTGGAGCCGGAGGTGTAGATGACGTAGGCGGCGTGATCGAGGCCCGACGGCCGGGGCCGGACGCGACGCTGCGCGGGCGTCAGGCCGGCGTCGGGGACCAGGACCCGGGACAGCCCGTCCATCTCCGGGATCCGGCGCGCCTCGGCAGGCGTCGCGACCAGCGTCCGCGCCCCGGAGTCCCCGAGCATGTAGGCGATCCGGTCGGTCGGGTGGTTGAGGTCCAGTGGCAGCCACGCGGCACCGAGCTTGAGTACGCCCAGCACCGTGGCGACCATGTCGGCCGAACGCGGCATGGCGACCCCGACCACGTCCTCGGCGCCGACGCCGTGCGCCGCGAGGAGGTCCGCCGCGGCCTCGGCCAGGGCGTCGAGCTCGCCGTAGCGCACCGACCGGGGCCCGTCGACGACCGCGACGGCGTCGGGCGTCGTCCGTGCCCACCGCTCGAACGAGTCGATCAACGTCTCCTCGTCGACGGCCCGCCCCGTCGCGGTGAACACGTCGAGCACGAGCGGTCGCTCGTCGTCGATGAAGATGTCGACGTCGTCGAGACGCATGCCCGGGTCGTCGGCGAGCGCGTGGGCGAGAGCGGCGAACCGGTCGCCGAGCCGCCGGGCGGTGCCGCGGTCGAACAGGTCTGCGGCGTACTCGAGGTGCAGCGTGATCCGTCCGGACTCCAGTTGCTCCGCGAAGCTGAAGACCAGGTCGAACTTGGCCGTCGTGGTGCCGATCGGCTCCTCGCGGACGTCCAGCCCGGGCAGGTCGAGCAGGTCACCGCTGCGGGCGTGGTAGCCGACCATGACCTGGAACAGCGGGTTGCGGGCCAGTGCCCGGGGCGGGTTCACTCGCTCCACCACGGCCTCGAACGGCACGTCCGCGTGGGCGAACGCGGCCAGGTCGGTCTCGCGGACCCGCGCGACGAGCTCGGTGAACCCCGGCGCGCCGGACACGTCGGTGCGCAGCACCAGGGTGTTGACGAAGAACCCGACGAGATCGTCGAGCCGTTCGTCGGTGCGGCCCGCGATCGGCGCACCGAGCGGTATGTCGGTGCCGGCGCCGAGCCGCTGGAGCAGGGCCGCGACGGCCGCGTGCAGCACCATGAACATGCTCGCGCCGGTGTCCCGGGCGACGCCGCGCAGCCCGTCGCAGGTGTCCGGGTCGAGCGCGACGTCGACGGTGCCGCCGCGGAACGTGGGGCGCGCCGGGCGGGACCGGTCAGTGGGCAGAACCAGCTCGTCGGGCGCGCCGTCCAGCGTCGCGTGCCAGAAGTCGAGCTGGCGGGCGGCCACGCTCGCCGGATCGTCGCGGTCGCCGAGCATCTCGGCGTGCCACAGCGCGTAGTCGGCGTACTGGACGGCGAGCGGGGCGAACTGCGGGGCCGTGCCGTCGTGGCGGGCCCGGTACGCGGCGGCGAGGTCGCGCAGGAACGGCCGGTCGGACCATTCGTCGGTCGTGATGTGGTGCAGCAGCAGGACGAGCACGTGCTCGGCGGGGTGCACCGCGATGAGCGTGGCCCGCAACGGCAGCTCGGCGGCCAGGTCGAACGGCCGGTCCAGTTCGGCGCGGACCAGCCCGCCGACCTCGTCCGCGGCCGCGTCCACCCGGGCGAAGGGCACCCGGGCCGCCGGCAGGATCCGCTGCACCGGGAGCCCGGTGCCCTCCTCCTCGGCGAACACCGTGCGCAGCGCCTCGTGGCGGGCGACCACGTCGTGCAGCGCCGCCTCCAGCGCGCCCGCGTCCAGCTCCCCGCGCAGCCGCAGCACGATCGGGAAGTTGTACGCGGCCGAGCCGGCCTCCAGCTGCTGGACCAGCCAGAGCCGCTGCTGGGCCGCCGACAGCGGGAGCCGCTCCGGACGTCGCGCCGCGACGAGCTCGGGCCGGGCTCCGGCCCGGGCCCCCGCCGCCCGCGTCGCCAGTTCCGCGACTGTCGGCGCCTCGAACAGATCGCGCAGGGTCAGCTCGGCCGACAGCGCCGTCCGGGCC
Source organism: Pseudonocardia bannensis (assembly GCF_012911875.1). Taxonomy (GTDB): domain Bacteria; phylum Actinomycetota; class Actinomycetes; order Mycobacteriales; family Pseudonocardiaceae; genus Pseudonocardia; species Pseudonocardia bannensis. The sequence goes on from NZ_JAAXKZ010000054.1 coordinate 23,728, forward strand.
CGGCTGAGCAGCCGGGTGGCGAGCAGCGAGTGCCCACCGAGATCGAAGAAGTCGTCCTCGACGCCGACCCGCTCCAGTCCCAGGACCTGCGCGAACAGCTCGCACAGCACCTGCTCGTGGCGCCCGCGGGGCTCCCGGCCGCCCCCGGCCGGGGTGATGTCGGGGCGGGGCAGGGCGGCGGTGTCGAGCTTGCCGTTGACGGTCAGCGGCAACGCGTCGAGCGCGACGATCGCCGCCGGGACCATGTAGTCGGGCAACCGCTCGCGCAGGTGCTCGCGCAGCGAGTTCGCCTCGGTGCCGGGTTCCCCGACCACGTAGCCGACCAGCCGCGCGATCCCCCCGGGGCCGAACCGGTCGGCGATCACCGCGGCCTGCGCGACACCGGGGTGGTCGGTGAGCGCGGCCGCGACCTCCCCCGGTTCGACCCGGTAGCCGCGGATCTTGACCTGCTCGTCGGTGCGGCCGAGGAAGTCCAGCGCGCCGTCCGGGCGGCGGCGCACGAGGTCACCGGTGCGGTACATCCGCCCGCCGGGCTCGTGCGGGTCGGCGACGAACCGCTCGGCCGTCAGCGCGAACCGGCCGAGGTAGCCGCGGGCCAGCCCGGCGCCGGCGATGTAGAGCTCGCCGGGCACCCCGTCGGGCACCGGGCGCAGCCAGCCGTCGAGCACGTGGGCACGGGTGTTGAGGATCGGCCGGCCCACCGTCGGGGTGGCGCTGTCAGCCGTCCCCGCGCCGAGGGTGTTGATGGTGTACTCGGTCGGGCCGTAGAGGTTGTAGCCGACGGTCCCGGAGGTGTCGCGCAGCGTCGTCCAGACGGTGTCGGACACGGCCTCACCACCGAGCAGCACGAGCGGCGGCCGGTGCCGCCCCTCCCCCTCGTCGAGCAGGCCGACCTCGAACAGCGCCGCGGCGTAGGTCGGGGTCACGTTGACGACGTCGATCTCGTGCGCGTCGCAGTAGGCGACCAGCGCCTCGGCGTCGCGGCGCAGGTCCTCGTCACACACGTGCACCTCGTGGCCCTCGACGAGCCAGAGCAGCTCCTCCCAGGACATGTCGAAGGCGAACGACACGGTGTGCGCGATGCGCAGCCGCCGGCCCCCGGCGGCCGCGATCGCCGGTCCGAAGATCTCCTCCCGGTGGTTGAGCTGCATGTTCGTGAGCCCCCGGTACGGGGTCACGACGCCCTTGGGCCGGCCCGTCGAGCCCGAGGTGTAGATGACGTACGCCGGGAACTCGAGACGGTGCGGGTTCGTCCGCGCGAACGGGCCCAGCTCGGCGTCGGACAGCGGCCCGCCCGGGAGCGCCGCGCGCTCGGCCGCCACCGCGGGGTCGTCCAGCACGACGGCCGGCACCCCGGCACCGGCGAGCGAGTCGGCGACCCGCGCGACGGTGAGCAGGCAGACCGGCGCCGCGTCGCGCAGGGTGGAGACGAGCCGTTCGGCCGGGTGGTCGAGCTCCAGCGGCAGGTACGCCGCGCCCGTGCGCAGCACCGCGAACAGCGCGATCACCGTCTCCGCCGACCGCGGCAGCCCCAGCGCCACCACCGTCTCCGGGCCGGCGCCCCGGGCGAGCAGCAGCCGGGCGGTGCGGTCGACGGCGGCATCGAGCTCGGCGTAGGTCAGCCGCTCGGTCCCGGCGATCAGGGCGGTGTCGCCGGGGATGCGGGCGGCGCGCTCCGCGAGCAGGTCGGCGATGGTCTCGGTGCCGATCGGCCGCGCCGCCCCGCCGCGGCTCGTCCTGATCGCCGCCGTCTCCGCCGGGAGCAGCGGGTCGAGCCGGGCGGTGGCGGTCCGCGGGTCGGCGAGCAGCTGGTCGAGCAGCAGGGTGAACCGGTCCAGGTAGGCCTGCGCTGCCTCCGCACCGACGACGTCGGGGGCGTGGGACAGCGTCAGCCGGATCCGGTGACCGGGGGTCACGACGAGGTTCAGCGGGTAGTGCGTGGCGTCCACATTGGTCATCGCGGTGATCCCGTAGCGGGCCCCGAGCTCGGCGACCCGCTGCTCACCGCCCTCGGGCCGGTAGACGAACAACGTGTCGAACAGTTGCCGGTGCCCGGCCGCGCGCTGGATCTCGCCCAGCCCCATCGACTCGTGCTCCAGCAGCGCGAGCCGCTCGGCCTGCACCCGGTGCAGCAGATCCACCACCGGCTCGTCCGCGACGAACGCCATCCGGGCCGGAACCGTGTTCAGGAAGAGGCCGATAGTGCTCTCGACGTCGGCGACGGCGGCGGGGCGCCCGGCCACCGCCGTGCCGAAGACGACGTCGGAGCGCCCGGTCGAGGCGCCGAGGACCAGCCCCCAGACCGTGCTCAGCACGGTGTTCGCGGTCAGGCCGTGCTCGCGGGTGAGCGCGCGCAACCGATCGGCGGTAGCCGCCGTGAGCTCGACGTCGAGGGTGCGCGGCGGTGTGGCCGTGGCCGCCCGGGCCGCCGCGGGAGCCACCAGGGTCGGGGTGTCCACACCGGACAGTGCCGTGCGCCAGGCCGCGGTGGCCGCGGCGGCGTCCTGCGCGGCGAGCCACGCCAGGTAGTCGCGGTAGGAACCCGGCTCCGCAGCAGCCTCACCGTGGTAGGCCGCGAACAACTGCTCGACGAACAGCCACGCCGACCAGCCGTCCCACAGCAGCAGGTGGCGGTTGATCACCAGCCGGTCGCGGTCGCCGAGGCGCACCAGCAGCAGCCGGAACAGCGGGGGCCGGGCAAGGTCGAAGCGGGTCGCGCGGTCCTCGGCCATCAGCGCGGCGAGGCGCGCCTCGCGCTCCGCGGCCGGGGCCCCGGACAGGTCCACCTCGGTCACCGGCGGTTGGAGCTGGGCCGCGACGAACTGCACCGGCCCGCCGAGGCCCTCGCTGGTGAACCCGGCGCGCACAGCGGCGTTGCGTGCGAGCACCGTCGCGCAGGCGGCGCGCAGCCGGTCGGCATCGAGCCGGTGATCGAGGTCGATGGCCTCCTGGATCGTGTAGACGTCGGCGTCGGCACCGTCGAGGCCGGCGTGGAAGAACAGGCCGTCCTGCAACGGGGACAGCGGCCAGACCTCCGCGACGGGCACCGGGCTGACCCGGCGGACCTGGGCGAGGTCCGCCTCCGTGACGCCGGTCAGCTCGCCGCCGACCGGAGCCTCGGCCGCCGCCGTCTCCGCAAGGGCCGCGATCCCGGCCGGGGTCCGGCCGGTGAACACGTCCTGCGGGCCGACCCGCAGCCCGGCCCGCCGGGCCCGGCTCGACACGCTGATCGAGGAGATGCTGTCCCCACCGAGGGCGAAGAAGTCGTCGTCGGGACCGCAGTGCTCCCGGCCCAACACCTCGGCGAACACCGTGCACAGCACCCGTTCCACGGCGGTGCGCGGCTCGCGGGCCGGCCCGCTCGGCGCCGGGGCGGCCGGGGCGGGCAATGCGGCGCGGTCGAGCTTGCCGCTGGGGGTGAGCGGCAGGTCGTCGAGCACGACGAACGCCGTGGGAACCATGGGTTCGGGCAGCGCCACGGCGAGTGCCGCCCGCAGCCGATCGGGGTCGGGCGCGGCGCCGGCCGCGGGCACCACGTACCCCACCAGCGCCTGCCCGGCGCGGTCGCGACGGGCGATCACCGCGGCCCGCGCGACCTCCGGCAGGCCCACCAGCGCGGCTTCGATCTCGCCCAGCTCGATGCGGTTGCCGCGGATCTTGACCTGGAAGTCGGACCGGCCCAGGTACTCCAGCGCCCCGTCGGGACGGCGGCGCACGACGTCGCCGGTGCGGTACATCCGCTCCCCCGGTGCACCAAACGGGTCAGCGACGAACCGGTCGGCGGTCAGCCCCGCCCGGGCGTGGTAGCCGCGGGCGAGCTGGACGCCGGCGAGGTAGAGCTCACCGGCCATGCCGTCGGCGACCGGGCGCAGGCACGGGTCGAGCACGTGCACCCGGGTGTTCCACACCGGCCGTCCGATGGGGACGGACGCGCCGTCGTCGGCCCCGTCCTCGGAACACGCGAAGTAGGTGACGTCGACGGCGGCCTCGGTGGGCCCGTAGAGGTTGTGCAGCGGCACCCCGGTGAGCTCCGACCAGCGCGCGGCGGAGCCGACGGGCAGCGCCTCCCCGCTGGAGAACACCCGGCGCAGGGTCCCGGCCCACGACGGGTCGGCGGTCACCTCGTCGGTGGCGAGGAACGCCTCCAGCATCGACGGCACGAAGTGCATCGTCGTGACCCGCTCGTCCCGGACCACTCCGGCCAGGTATCCCGGGTCCCGGTGCCCGCCCGGCCGGGCGAACACGACGGCCGCGCCCGTGCACAACGCCCAGAAGAACTCCCAGACCGACACGTCGAAGCCGGCCGGGGTCTTCTGCAGCACCCGGTCGTCCGCACCGAGGCCGTACTCGTGCTGCATCCAGGCGAGCCGGTTGACGATCGCGCGGTGGGTCACGACCACGCCCTTCGGGCGGCCGGTCGAACCCGAGGTGTAGATCAGGTACACAGCCTCGTCGACGTCGGTGCCGCCGGTGGTGGTGCCGGCGGTGCCGGTGATGCCTGCGGGGCCGGCGGGCGAGGCTCCGACCGGTTCGCCACCGGCGGCATCGCTGTCCCCGGTGGCCTCCATCAGCAACGCCGCCACCCCGGCCACCCGGGGGACCCGGTCCGCGGCGGCGCCCGTCGTCACCACGACGTCGACGCCCGCGTCGGCGAGCATGAACTCGAGCCGTTCGGCGGGGTACTCCAGGTCGAGCGGCAGGTAGGCGGCGCCGGACCTCAGCACGCCCAGCAGGGCCACCATGAGCTCCGCCGAGCGCGGCACCGCGACCCCGACGACCCGGCCCGGGCCGGCCCCGGCCGCCCGCAGCCGCGCGGCCAGTACGCCGGCCCGGCGGCTCAGCTCGGCGTAGCTCAGCGTCGCATCCTCGGCGACGACGGCCGTCGCGTCGGGGGTGCGGGCCGTCTGCGCGGCGATCAGCTCGGTCAGCGTCGTGGCGGGGACGTCGTGCGCGGGGTCGTCGGCAGGGTCGTCGGCGGAGTCCGCCACGGGACGGCCGGCGCGGCCGTGAGCAGGGCCGGCGTCCCGCAGCGGGATCGACGCGACCACCGCGTCCAGGCCGTCGGCCAGTGCGTCGAGCACCCGTCGGAGCTGGTCGACCAGCAGCGCCGCGGCGTCCGCCGGGACGCGCGCGGGGTCGTACTTCAGCACGAGGTCGAGCTGCGCCCCGGTGCCGGCGACCAGCGCGACCGGGTAGTGCACGGCGTCGAGGACCTCCACCCCCTCGACCTGCAGCCCCGCGCCCGGCGTCTGGTCGCGCGGGTAGTTCTCGACCACGACGAGCGTGTCGAACAGCTCGGGCAGCCCGGCCAGGCGTTGCACCTCCCCGAGCCCGATCTGCTGGTGGTCGAGCAGCCCGGTCTGGGCTTCCTGCAACCGGCGCAGCGTCGCGGCCAGCGTCTCGCCCGGCTGCCAGCGCAACCGGACCGGGAGGGTATTGATGAACAACCCGACGGCCGACTCGAGGCCGTCGACGTCGGCGTCGCGGCCGGAGACCGTGCTGCCGAACACCACGTCGCGCCGCCCGGTGAGCTGGCCCAGCAGCAGGCCCCACGCACCGTTCAGCACGGTGCCCAGGGTCAGGCCGTGGGCCCGGGCCCCGGCGGTCAGTGCGGCGGTGGCCTGCTCGTCGAGGGTGAACCCGAGCCGACTGTGCCGCGTCGCCGCGTCGCCGCCGGGCGGCGGGCCGGGCACGATCGCGGGCAGCAGCCGGGTGGGCTCGTCGAGCCCGGCCAGCTCGGCGGCCCAGGCCGCGCGGGCGGCCTCGGTGTCGCGATCGGCGAGCCGGGCGAACCACGCGCGGTGCCGGACCATCGCCTCACCGCCGCGGTGTCCGGCCCGAACGGGGGCGCCGCCGGCCCGGGCCGCGTACCCCGCGAGCAGGTCGCGGACGAGCACGACGACCGACCAACCGTCGATCACGATGTGCTGGAAGGTGACGACGAGCCGGGCCCGCCCGGTGCCGAGCCGGATCAGGGTGGCGCGCAGCAGCGGGGGCCGGGCCAGGTCGAACCGGCGGGCCCGGTCCGCGTCGATCACGGCGGCGGCGCGGCGGTCCTGCTCGTCGGCCGGCAGACCCGACAGGTCCACCTCCCCCCAGGGCAGTTCGGCGTGCGCGGCCACGGCCTGCACCACCCGGCCGTCGGCACGCTGGGCGAACCCCGCGCGCAGCTGGGGGTGGCGATCGAGCAGGTCCTGGATCGCGGCACGCAGCGCCGTCCCGTCGACACCGTGCTCCGGGGCGACGAGGTCGAAGACCTCCTGGATCGTGTAGACGTCCCGCGCCGCCTCGTCCAGCGCGGCGTGGAAGAAGAAGCCCTCCTGCAGGGCGGACACCGGCCACACGTCGGCGATCTCGCCGATCCCGGCCAGCTCCGCGCGCGCCACCGCGTCCAGCTCGGCGAGCGGACCGGTGACGTCCTCGACCGGCACGTCCGGGCGGACGGTGGCGACGGGCGCGAGCTCGGCGACCGTTCGGTGGGTGAAGACCTGCCGCGGGGTGACGAGCAGGCCCGCCGCACGCGCCCGGACCACCAGCCTGATGGAGACGATGCTGTCACCGCCGAGGGCGAAGAAGTCGTCGTCGACACCGATCCCGGGGACGCCGAGCACCTCGGCGAACAGCGCGCAGAGCAGTTCCTCGCGGGGGGTGCGGGGCCGATGGCCGGTGACCTGGGCGGCCAGGTCCGGCGCCGGCAGCGCCGCGCGGTCGAGCTTGCCGTTGGCCATCACCGGCAGCGCGGGGAGCGCGACGATCCCCGACGGGACCAGGTAGTCGGGCAGCCGGTCACGCAGGTGCTCGCGCAGGTTCGCGACCAGGGTGTTCACGTCGCGGAACGGGGCGGGCACGTTGGCGAGCGCCGTCACCTCCGTCCCGGGGCCGGATTCCGGCCGGTATGCCGGCCCGGTGGCGGCGTCCGGCGCGGTGAACAGCACGTCGAGCCGTCCGTCGGCGTCGCCGGCGGTCCACGTGACGGCGGTGCGGTAGCCGAGCTCGGCGCCGAGTTCGTGCAGGTCCTCGGGGTCGACGCCAGGACTCGGAACCGCGGAGCCGCCGTCGACGACCAGCAGGGCCGCCAGGTCCGGGGTCAGCCGGGCGTTGGGGATGCCGGTGACACGCAGCGCGGCCGGGCGGTGATCTCGCAGGTGCGCGGCCAGGTCGGCGAGTTCACCGACAGCGCCCGCCCCGGCCGGCGGTTCCGTGGAACCGTCGGCCCAGACCAGCTCGCCGGGAACGAGCGGTGCCGGCTCCCCCTCCCGGCCACCGGCCCTCCGCAGCACGACGTCGTACCGGTAGCGGCTCAGCTCGTCGTGCGCGACCGCCCGCTTGACCTCCAGGTCCACGCCCGCCAGGCCCGGGATCACAGTCGGCAGGACCGCGAAGAAGTCCGGATCGCAGAGCAGCTCACCCTCCCACGCCACGGCGGCGTCGACGGCCCGGCGCAACGCCGCCGGGTCGCCCCCCGGTTGGCGCCGGCCGACCTCGATCCCGGCGCGGAACATCCGCAGCAGACCGCGGTGCCGGACGTCGCCGACGAAGACCGCACCACCGGGTGCCAGCAGCGCGGCGGCGCGGCGCAGCACATCGATCAGGTACGCGGCGCTCGGGAAGTACTGTGCCACCGAGTTGATCACGACGGTGTCGAAGGACCCTGCCGTGAGATCTGCGTCGTCGGCGTCGGCGAGCTCATGGGCGGGCCGGGCGTCCAGCACGACCCTGCCGGCCAGCGCCGGATCCGCGTCCACCCGCCGGCGCAGCGCGGCGATCGCCTCCTCGGACAGGTCGACGCCACGGTAGAGCTCGCAGTCCGGGGCGAGCTCGGTGAGCAGCAGACCGCTGCCGACGCCGATCTCCAGCACCCGCCGCGGCGCCAGCGCCCGGATCCGGGCCACCGTCGCCTCACGCCAGGCCCGCATGTCCGCGCGCGGGATGGGCGACCCGTCGTAGGTCGAGTTCCAGCCCGCGAAGCCGTCCTCGAATGCCGCGGAGCTCTCGTCGGACGCGGCGTACAGCAGTTCGTGCAGGTCCTTCCACACCGCGACCTGCTCCTCCGCGGCGGTACCACCGGTCCGTGGCACCACATAGGCCACCAGCCTCCGGTCGCCGGGCCGGTCCTCGCGCACCTGCACCGTGGCCTGCGCGACGGCCGGATGCGCGGCGAGCACCGCCTCGATCTCGCCGGGTTCCACCCGGTATCCGCGGATCTTGACCTGGTCGTCGACCCGGCCCAGGAAGTCCAGCGTCCCGTCGGCGTCGCGGCGGACGACGTCGCCGGTGCGGTACAGCCGTTCCCCCGGTGCGCCGAACGGGTCGGCGACGAACCGCTCGGCGGTGAGGTCCGGACGCCCGAGGTAGCCGCGGGCCAGACCCGGCCCGCCCAGGTAGAGCTCGCCGGGCTCGCCGGGCGGGACCGGGCGCAACCGGTCGTCGAGCACGTGCGCGGTGGTCATCGGATCGGGCACGCCGATCGGGACCGAGGTCCCGCGCAGCCGGTCGGGGTGGCTCTCCCCGAGGGTGGAGTTCACGGTCGCCTCGGTGGGGCCGTAGGCGTTGAACATCCGGCGCCCCCGCCCCCACCGCGCCACGAGCTCACGCGACACCCGCTCGGTGCCGGCCAGCAGGGTGGCGGGCGGCAGCGTCACGTCCGGCGGCATCGCCGCGAGCAGGGTCGGCGGCAGGATCATGAACGTGACGGCGTGCGCGTGCGCGTAGTCGGCCAGTTCCGGCCCGGGCACCCGCAACTCAGCGGGCACGACCACCAGCCGCCCGCCGGACAGCAACGCGAGGCACAGGTCCCAGAACGCCACGTCGAAGCTCGGTGAGGCGAACTGCAGGATCCGGCTGTCCGCGCCGATGCCGAACCGCTCGGTCTGGGTCGCGACGAGCTTCGCGACCCCGGTGTGCGAGAGCACGACGCCCTTCGGCCGGCCGGTGGAGCCCGAGGTGTAGATGACGTACGCCGCGTTGTGGACGTGCAGCGGCGGGGCCGGGTCCGATGCGGGGGCCGCGGCGAGCTCGGCGTCGGTGCCCGGATCGTCGAGCAGCAGTAACGGCACGTCCCCGAGGTCCCCGGCCAGGTCGGCCGTCGCGACGACCACCGCAGGCCGGGCGTCGGCGAGCATGTACCCGATGCGATCCACCGGGTAGTCCGGGTCGATCGGCAGGTACGCCGCGCCCGCCTTCAGTACCGCGACCTGCGCGACGACCATGTCGATCGAGCGTGGCAGGGCGAGCCCGACCACCCGCTCCGGCCCCGCTCCGCGGGCGCGCAGGACGTGGGCGAGGCGGTTCGCCCGGGCGTCGAGCTGGGCGTAGGTCAGCCTCTCGTCGGCCAGCACGACCGCGACCGCGTCCGGATCGCGGCGGACCTGCTCGGCGAACAGGACGGGCCAGGTGGACGCCGGGCCGCAGCCCCCGTCCCGCTGCCGGTCGATCATCAGGTGGCGGTCGTTCTCGGATGTCGTGGTCACCATCGGCTCCATCGGCACGGCAGCGGTACGGGGATCAGTGGGCAGCCGGGGTCAGGCCGCCCCGTCGCGTTCCATCCGCTCGACCAGGCTCCGCGGCCGCAGGTCGGTCCAGTGCGCCTCGATGTGGTCCAGGCACGACCGCCGGGTGTCCGGACCGTGCTGCACGGTCCAGCCCTCGGGCACCGGCACGAAGGTCGGCCACAGCGAGTACTGGCCCTCGTCGTTGCGCAGCGCGTGGAACGTGCCGTTCTCGTCGTCGAAGGGGTTGGTGGACATGGGTGTCTCCTGGATTCGGGGAGTGGAGCCGGCGGCGGGGGCGCTCAGCGGGCGACGGGGGCGTCGGCGAGCGCGGCGGGGGCCGGCGCAGCGGCCGGGGCACCCCCCGCGATCGACGCGACGATCTCCCCGGAGCGCACCGCGACGTTCGACAGCAGCGTCGAGGAGATGCCGTGCGTGTGCTCCGTCGCGCCCTGCACGTAGATACCGGCGGTGAGGTCTGCGGTGGTGGCGATGCGGTAGTCGCGCCGGATGTCGAGCCGCCCCGCGGCGTCGCGGGCGCAGGACCGGGCGAGGTCACCGAGCAGCCAGAGTGGGTCGGTAGCGCGGTAGCCGGTCGCGTAGACGACGGCGTCGGAGGTGAGCACCTCGCGATCGCCGTCGATCATCGACTCGACCGCGAGCTCGACCCGGCCCCCGATCTCGACGACGTCGGTCACGCGCGTGACGTTGAGGAAGCGCAGGCGCTCCCGGCCCGCGACCCGCTCGTGATAGTGGCGCCGGTAGAGCTCGTCGATCAGCTCGGGGTCGACCACCGAGTAGTTCGTGTTCGCGTGGTAGCCCAGGATCTGCTCCTTCACCTCGTCGGGCGCGGTGTAGAAGTGGTCGACCGCGACCGGGTCGAAGATCCGGTTGGCGAAGGAGCTGTCGTCGGCCGGGCTGTAGCCGTAGCGCGTGAAGACCGCGCAGACCTCGGCGGTCGGGAAGGTCCGGTGCAGGAAGTCGACGGCCTCGGCGGCGCTCTGGCCGGCGCCGACCACGGCGAGCCGGCTGGGCTCGGTGCCCTTGAGCAGCGCGACCCGGCCCAGCAGGTCGCGGCTGTGCCACACCCGATCACCGAGCCGGACCCCGCGCGGCACGTGCGGGGTCAGCCCGGTCGCAAGCACGACGTTGCGGGTCCGGTGGCGCTCGGTCGAGCCGTCGGCGTACCGCGTCACCACCTCCAGGTGGCGCACCGGGCCTGCCGGGCCGTCACCGCGCACCGGAGCGATCTCCACGACCTCGGCGCCGTAGTCGACCTGGCCGGCGAAACCCGCGGCGGCCCACTCCAGGTAGTCGTGAAACTCGAGGCGGGTCGGGAACACGCTGCCGTAGTTGATGAAGTCGACGAGCCGGTTCCGCGCGTGCAGGTAGGACAGGAAGCTGAACGGGCTGCCCGGGTTCCGCTGCGTGACCAGGTCCTTCAGGAACGACACCTGCATCGTCGCGTCTTCGAGCAGCATCCCGCGGTGCCACCCGAAGCAGGGCTGGCGCTCCAGGAACCGTGCGGTCAACCGGCGCTCGGGCGCAGCGGCGCGGTTGTGCTCCGCGACCGCGATGGCCAGCGCCAAGTTCGACGGTCCGAACCCCACTCCGAGGACGTCGAGGACATCCGGACCGGAGCCGGGGCGTGCAGGGGCGGAGTACGACATCGTCATCCTCTCGATGGCCCGCGGCACGCGAAGCCATGATCGCCGATCCTTATCTAAGGGCAGGCTAACCATAAGCTGGCGCACGTCAGAGGTCCGCCCGAGTGATCATCTGCGCCATGTTGATCACGCTGGGTACACGCTCTGGGGCCGAACGGGCGTATCGCCGCTCACACTTGCGATGTACCTGCTGGCCACGCCGTTGCGCGCAGGCGCTTCGCCGCGCCCGTCGCCGAAGGACGGAAACGGCACGGCCCGGCACGCGAACGGTCGCGTGCCGGGCCGTGAGAGGTGCCCCCGCCCGGCGTCAGCCGGGCGACGGGTCAGCGCGAGAAACTGATCGCCACGCTGATCCCGGGACCGCCCTGGCCGAACCCGTCGGCCAGATCGACACCGCGGGGCAGCGAGGGGGCCTGCTCCGCCGACGGGGCCTCGAACTCCGGGGCCTCGGGCGCGTCGAACTCCGGAGCCCCCGGCGCCTCGAAGGCGGGGGCCCCGAACGCGTCGAAGGCCGGAGCCTGCGGCAGCGCGGGCACACCGAACGCCGGCGCGTCGAACGCGGGCGGCTCGGGGAGTGACGCGGCGGACCCTCCGTCCTCCGCGTCGTAGTCGCCCTCGAACTCCGACTCGCCGTCCATGGTCCAGCCGGATCCGGTCGACCCGCTCCCGGAGAACTCACCGTTCGCCGAGCCCGACTGCGCGCCCGGGAACGATCCGCTCACCAGGTCTGCGGTCTGGAACGCCTCCCCGTCCAGGCCGGGCGCCCCGGCGTTCGGCACTCCGTCCGGACCTGGCAGGGCGAGGGCGTCGGCCGAGCCGGGGAGCTCCGCAGCACCGGATGCGTCGGGAGCGCCGGGCAGGTCAGGGGTGGTCGGCAGCGCGGCCGCCCCGGCGATACCGGACACGGCGAACGCCAGCGGCATCGACAGCGCGCCGACAGCGGCGACGCGGCGGGCCGTCTTGTTCATCTGCATCGAGTACATCCCTCTCTTCGGCGTTGTCCGCGGATCAAGCGCCGGACGGCGCAGGGCGGGCATCGCTGCGCGCCCGTTATGTAGCTGTGCGTGACCGGGCTCGCGGCGGAGAAGCTAGCTTGCTACGCCGTAAGAGGCACTCCGAGGGGGCGAAGAGCGGCATTCGGAGCATCGGGGAGGGGATTTTGTCACTATCTGTTCATGTAACGCTCTACAGTGAGTAGTTGGAGCGCGCGCTGACTTTTACGGACAGTCACCATTGGCGGGAGCCTCCGGGCCCCGCCCGGTCAGGTGTCCGGACGCCGGAAGTTTGACGATGATCATGTGGCCGTATCGCCGCGGGTACAGCGGTCGTTGAACAGTGCCCTCTCGGACGACCGGTCCGCCGGGCCCTGCCGGATCACCGGATCGCGGCTGACCCACCCGCGCTCACGACCGGCCGGGAGCGGGGCCCGGCCGACGCGATCGCCGGTACACCGGACCACCGCCGGGCCGATCGTCCGGCTGCGGGCCGGGGGTCGACGCCGGACAGGCCGGCCTCAGGGGGCCAGCAACACCCGCGCCAGGTCCTTCCACTGCGCGACCATCGGGTCGCCGGCAGGGTCGCGAGGATCGAAGGTGTAGGTCAGCGCCGTGCCGCGCATGCTCGTCAGGAGCAGATCGCGCAGCTGACGGAAGCGCGGATGCGACGCGTGCGGCTCGCCGAACATCCGTCCGATCGACGCCCGGATCACCGAGCCGAGCCGCCGCTCTTCCGGCAGCAGCGCCTCGGCGATCTCGGGATTGGCCCGGGCGGCCGTCCACAGTTCGACCGCAGCCCAGAAATGCGGCTCGTGGAAGGTCTCCCAGAGCAGCTCGACGACCCGGTCGACCCGCCCCCAGCCCTCCGTGATGTTCCCGTCGTCCCCGAGCAGGTGTAGCACCCGGTCCTCGGTGTCCTGCACCCGCTTCACGGCCAGGTACTGCGCGGCCGCCACCAGCAGCCGGTCGCGGGACGGGAAGTGGTGCAGCAACCGGCCCCGGGACACGCCCGCCGCTGCCTGGATGGTCAGCGTGGTGGCGCCGGAGTACCCACCGGCGGTGAGGCACCCCACCGCCGCGTCCAGGATCCGGGCGCGGCTGTCCTCGGTGCGCTGCGCCCGGGTCCTGGGTTGGGAAGCGGTCACCACTAGAGCCCGAGGCTCCGGCCGATGACTTCCTTCATGATCTCGGTGGTGCCGCCGTAGATGCGGGTGATCCGCGCGTCGGCGTAGGCCTTGGCGATCGGGTACTCGTTCATGTAGCCGTACCCGCCGTGCAGCTGCAGGCACTTGTCCAGGACCTTGCCCTGCAGCTCGGTGCACCACCACTTCGCCTTCGACGCGTCGACGGCGGTGAGCTCGCCCGCGTTGAGCGCGCGCACGCAGTCGTCGACGTAGTGCTCGGCGATGTCGATCTCGGTGGCGATCTCGGCCAGCACGAACCGGGAGTTCTGGAAGGACCCGATGGGTTGGCCGAAGGCCTTGCGGTCCTTGACGTAGTCCAGCGTCTGCTCCAGCGCGGTCCGGGCCGCCGCGACGCCGGCGATCGCGATGGACAGCCGCTCCTGCGGCAGGTTGGTCACGAGCTGGGTGAAGCCCTGACCCTCCTCCGGGCCGAGCAGGTTCGCCACCGGCACGCGGACGTCGGTGAACGACAGC
>NZ_JAAXKZ010000055.1 GCF_012911875.1 Pseudonocardia bannensis
GGTGGGAGGCTGGCGGCCTCGGGTCGGAGGACGGATGGCCGCGCTCCTCACGCAGCGCAACCAGGGTGTGCCACGCCCGGGCCGCGAGCTGCAACTCGAAGCGGGTGGCGGCGTCGGTGAGGTCGTGACCGGAGATGTCGCGGATGCGCTGTAGCCGGTACCTCAACGTGCTCCTGCCGACGGCGAGCGACTGGGCAGTCGCGTCGTAGGCGCCGCCGGTTTCCAGGAACCGGGTGAGGGTGGCGACCAGCTGGGAGCGCTTGCGGGCGTCGTAGTCGAGCAGCGCGCCGAGCCAGCGTCGGGTGTAGCGCTCGATGCCCGCGGTGTCCTCGACCTCCGCCAGGAGCTGGTAGACACCGAGCTCGTCGTACTCGACGGCCCGGTCGCCTCCGCGAGCGGCGCGGTGCAGCTTGAGGGCGAGCCGCGCCTCACGGTAGGAGCGAGGAAGGTTCGTCGGGTGCTCGGAGCGTCCGCCCACCCCGATCCGGCAGTGTCCGCTGCCGAGCTCGGTGACGATCCGGGCTCGGAACCGCTCCCAGGCGACCTCCGCGTCGGAGAGCACGACGACCGCGGCGCCGCGGGGCACCAGCAGCGACCCGATCCCGAGGTCGCGGGCCGCGCGGCGCACCGCGTGCAGGAGCCCGTCGTCGGGAGCGGCGCGATCTCCCTCCACCACCAGGACTCGATAGGGCCGTTCCAGGTCGTAGCCGAGGGCTTGCGCGCGAGCGAGCGCCCCGCCGTCGTCGGTGCCGACCAGCAGTTCCTCGACGACGTCGCGGCGCAACCGCAGTTCCGTCTCGGCCAGGCTCCGCAGGCGCGCCAGCTCCATCGCCAGCACGGTCGCGCCGTGCTCCAGGGCGATCAGCTCCGCCTCGCCCGCGCGGCCCGCCGGGTCGACGAGTGCGAGTACCCCGAGCACGTCGTCGCGGGGGTTGGCGACGGCGATCAGCCGGCCACCGTCGCGGATGGGCCGCGCCTCGCGCAGGACCCGGGACAGCAGCGCCTCGCGACTGGCGGGCGGGCCCTTGGGATAGTGGTCTGCGCGACCCGGGCCGGCCCAGGCCCGTAGGTTGCCGTGCCGGTCCTCGACGGCGACCGGGAGATCGGTGAGCTCGTGCACCGCCCGCGCGATGCCCGCCGGCCCTTCACCGGCCAGCGCCACCCGGGTGAGGCGATCGTGGATGGCTGTCTTGCGTTCGAGCGCGCCGACGAGATCCGCGAGCACGGTGTTCGCGGTGCGCAGCTCCTCCCCGGACGCCCGCTCCCTGGCGTGCAGGTCGGCGTTGGCCAGCGCGACACCGGTCTGCTGCACGAGCACGCGCAGCAGGAACAGCTGGGACGCGGAGGGCTCGCAGTCTCCGGTGACGATGAGATGACCGAAGTTGCCTTTGAGGCTGCGCAGCGCGAACGCCCAGGCCCAGCCCGCGTCGCCGGTCGCCACCGCCCCACCCGCGCTGCGGATCGCCGCACACTGCGCCTCGAGGTCGGCGCGGACCTCAGGGCGGGTGCAGGAGGGTGCGGTGGCCCGCCACCCCAGGTCCTGCAGGTGGACGCCCTCCAGGCGGTAGCGCCCGATCGAGCGCACCGCGTTGTCGGCCAGTTGCAGGATCTGTTCCTCGTTGTTGCGCCCGGTCATCAGCATGGACAGCACGAGCAGGCCCTGCAGGCTGGACAGTTGATCGCGCAGCGCCAGCTCTGGGTCGCGCCCCTCGGGGACGGGAATCGGGACCGCGCTCACCGGCCACCTCCGACCGGACATTGTGCCAGCGGAACCGGCAAACGGCCTAGGCCTCGGAGGTCGACAATCCGGGCGGCATTCGCGTCCATTCCTGGTGGGCGGTCATTCCGTGGGCCGCTTCTGGCCCAAGGGGGGCCAATTCCACGGCGTTTTCGGCCCTACGCAGGCGTAGCGCCACGGGCGTGATAGCCGCCACTCTGCTGGACACTCTCCGTGTCGGCGACATGGCCGACCGGTACCGACCCCGGGAGTGCCGATGCCCCGCCTCGCCCGTTCCGAGTGGTACGACCTCGCCAGGGACATGAACTGGAAGGTCTCCTACGTCGACGAATCCGAGGCGTGGCCGGACGAGCTCTCCACCGGCAAGGGCATTCCGATGGAGGACTGGTGGGGCTGGGACGAGTCCTACAAGGTCAGCTACCGCGAATACGTGCACAACCAGGTCGGCAAGGACGCGGCCGTCTACTCGGTGAACTCGGTCCTCGCGCGGTCGAAGATGTTCTCCCAACTCGACCCGGGCTGGAAATCCGCCATCCTCGCCCACTACGGGGCGATCGCCGTCGGCGAGTACCTGGCCAGCATCGGCGAGTCCCGGATGGGCCGCTTCGGCCGCGCCGCCGCCTGGCGCAACATGGCCATGTTCGGCACGCTGGACGAGATCCGGCACGGCCAGATCCAGACGTATTTCCCCTATGGACTGCTGGACCGGGAACCGCGGGCCGACTGGGCGCACAAGACGTTCCACACCAACGAGTGGGGCGCCATCGCGGCGCGCCACCTGTTCGACGACATGTTCACCGCGAACGACGCGGTGTCCACCGCCATCCAGCTGACCTTCACCTTCGAGACCGGGTTCACCAACCTCCAGTTCCTGGGTATGGCAGCCGACGCGATGGAGGTCGGCGACATCGACTTCGGCTCGCTCATCTCCTCGATCCAGACCGACGAGGCGCGGCACTCCCAGCAGGGCGAGCCGACCATCAAGATCCTCATCGAGCACGGCCACAAGGAGTACGCCCAGAAGCTCATCGACCACATGTTCTGGCGGTCGTGGCACGTCTTCGCACTGCTGACCGGTCTGTCGATGGACTACTACACACCACTGGAACACCGGTCGCACTCGTTCAAGGAGTTCATGGACGAGTGGATCGTCAAGCAGTTCCTCGACCAGTTCCGGGACTTCGGCCTGGAGCCGTCCTGGTACTGGCCGGAGTTCCTGAAGGAGACGAACTGGTACCACCACGCGCTGCATCTCGGCGTGTGGTTCTGGCGGCCCACGGTGTGGTGGAACCCCGACGGCGGTGTCTCGCCGGCGGAGCGGGAGTGGCTGGAGGAGAAGTACCCCGGCTGGAACGACTCGTTCGGCAAGTACTGGGACGTGATCGGCCAGAACGTGCGCAACGGCAAGCCGGAACTCACTCTCCCCGAGACGTTCCCGATGGTCTGCAACATGTGCCAGATCCCGCTGTGCAACCCGGCCGGCTTTGCGGCGGGTTATCTGGACAGCCCGGCTCCACTCATCCATGACCACGGTGGTCGCCGCTACACGTTCTGCTCGAAACCGTGCCGATGGGTCTTCGAACAGAACCCGAGCCGGTTCCAGGGCCACATGTCGATCATCGACCGGTTCCTCGCCGGCCAGATCCAGCCGGCCACGATCCCCGGTGCGCTGGCGTACATGGGCCTGTCCCCGGAGGAGATGGGCCAGGACGCGACCGACTGTTCGTGGGCGTTCGCGAACGGAACCATCCTGAAGAAGGGGGCATGATCATGGCGCCGTTCCCCGTACAGGGCATCACCGAGGGCGACTTCGTCGTCGTGCTGGTACCGGTCGACACCGAGGACCCGATGACGGCGGTCGCCGAGAAGATCGCGTACCACGCGGTGAACCGGCGGGTGCCCGAGGACGACCGGCCGATGGCTGTCCGGCACAACGGAAGGGTGCTCGCCGGCGACGCCACCGTGATCGATGCAGGCGTTGCCCCGCTCGACGTGCTCGAAGTCGTCTACCCGTGAGTGACCGGATCCGGTGGGTTGATGCGACCACGGTCGACGACCTGTGGCAGGGCGAGATCCTCGACCTCGAACTCGAGGGTGAGCCCGTGCTCCTGGTCCATCTCCTCGACGGGGTGATCAGGGCCTACCAGGGCGTCTGCCCCCATCAGGAGGTGCTCCTCGCCGATGGGGAGTGGAACGAGGAGACCAACGTGCTGATGTGCGGAGGTCACCACTGGGAGTTCGACATGAGCTCGGGTAGTGGCATCAACCCGTCGGGTTGCCGCCTCTACAGCTACCCGGTGCAGACCGAGGGCGCGTCGATCCGGGTCGGCATTCCCCAGGACGGCGAACGGCACTACAACCGCTGCCCCGGGACCTGAGAGGACAGGCGATGACCGAGACACACGTCAAGATGGTCGGCCCGGTGGTGCGCGGGGTCGACGCCGATCTCGCCGAGGCGGTGATCGAGGCCGTTGAGATCGACAATCCCGACGCGCAGGTCCAGATCGACGATCGCGGTGGCTACATCCGGATCAGCGTCCCGAAGCGCTGCCGGCTGACCCAGGCCAGCCTGGAAGAGGCGCTCGGGCGCCCGTTCCCGCTGGCCCAGTTGGAGCCGTCCCTGTCCGCGTTTGCCGGACGGATGAACCTGACCGACGACGAGGTCGTCTGGTACCTGGATCGGGAGGACTGAGATGACCACGAGCGAGCGCCGCCGGGCGAAGACCTGGAGCCTGCTGGGGGATGTACGCCGCAAGGTGACTCCGTACGAGGCCGTCACCGCGAAGTTCCACTACCACTTCCGCCGGGATCCAGCACCGTTCGAGCTCGATCCGGAGATGCCGCTCAACACGTGGTACCTGCGGCACCGGGAGAACTCGCCGTTCCAGGTGGACGACTGGGAAGGCTTCCGCGACCCGTTCAAGCTGACCTACAAGGACTACGTCTCGCTGCAGCACGAGCGGGAGCTCTATCTCGACGGCCTGGTCGACCAGCACGAGGCCACCGAGGCGGCCGCCGGGCTGGACGCCGGGTGGGTGGACACCCTGCGGCAGTTGTTCGTGCCGCTGCGGTTCCCGCTGCACGGACTGCAGATGATCAGTTTGTACGTCGGCCAGATGGCTCCCTCGTCGTTCATCACCAACCCGGCCTCGTTCCAGGCGGCCGACGAGATGCGCCGGATCCAGCGCATCGCGTACTGGACGAAGGTGCTCGGTAACGCCCACGGCGACGACCTCGCCACCACGGCCGCAGCCCGCGACGCCTGGGTCGGAGGTGCCGAATGGCAGCCGCTGCGCGAGACCGTGGAGCAGCTGCTGATCGCCTACGACTGGGGTGAGGCGTTCACCGCGCTGAACCTGGCTGTGAAGCCGGCGCTGGACAGCCTGATCGACTGGCAGCTCGGCGAGCTCGCGAGTCGCAACGGGGACGCGTTCCTGTCCCTGCTGTTCGCCGAGTTCCAGCATGATGCGCGGCGCAGCCGGAAGTGGTCGGCGGCGCTGGTCGACTACGCGCTGCGCCGCGACCAGGAACTGAGTGGGGTGCTGACCGGCTGGCTCGACACCTGGGTCCCGCGGGCCCAGGCCGCCACGGAGGGACTGGCGCCGCTGTTCGGGACGGCCCCGGTCTCGATGCCGGCCACAGGGGTCGTCGACGCGGTCCGCTCCCAGCTGGCCGAGGTGCGGGCGACATGCGGGCTGTAGCCGGCCGGCCATGACGGGATTTGCGGTCACCATCGCGCCGGGCGGCCCGACCTTCGAGGTGCGCGAGAGGGAGCGGATTCTCGTCGCGGCCCGGCGCGCCGGGGTCTGGCTCCCCTTCGAGTGCGGCTGGGGCAGTTGCTCGACGTGCAAGGTCACCCTGGTCGAGGGCGAGGTGGACCTGCTCTTCGCCGGCGCCCCCGCCGTCACCGTCCGGGACGCGCGGCGGCAGCGCATCCTGACCTGCCAGACGACCCCGCGGTCGGACCTGGTCATCAAGCCGCTCACCGTCGGCTCCGTGCCGAGTGCGGAGCGCCCGACCACGGACCACACCGGTGAGCTGATCGGCCGCGAGGAGCTCGGCCCAGACATCCGCCGATTCTCCTTTCGCCTAGAGCGTCCGGCCGACTTCCGGGCGGGCCAGTACGCGATCCTGCACCTCGGCGACGGGGTGCGCCGCTGCTACTCGATGTCCAACCGACCCGGGTCGCCCCTCGTCGAGTTCGTGACGAAGCGCTACCCGGGGCGGCTCGGCAGCGAGCGGCTGCACGGCCTGCCGCTGGGCGGCTGCGTCGAGCTGGAGCTGCCCTACGGCGACATGTGGCTGCGTCCGGGGAGCCGCCCGGTGGTGCTGATCGCCGGCGGTACCGGGATCTCGC
Organism: Pseudonocardia bannensis; assembly: GCF_012911875.1. Lineage (GTDB taxonomy): Bacteria > Actinomycetota > Actinomycetes > Mycobacteriales > Pseudonocardiaceae > Pseudonocardia > Pseudonocardia bannensis. Next base: position 6,096 of record NZ_JAAXKZ010000055.1, read on the forward strand.
CCGTCCTGGCGTTGCTCCTGCAGCTTCACGGCGCGGCGGACCCCCGGCCGGTCCAGATCTTCTACGGGGCCAACTCCCGAGCCGAGCTGGTCTGCTGGAACGAGCTCGAGACGTTGGTGGCTGGGCTGCCCCACGGCCGGTTGCACGGCGCCCTGGCATGTCCGGACACCGCGTGGCCGGGCGCGTCCGGCCTCGTGACCGCCGCACTCGCAGAGCACCTGCAGGCGGCGGACGCCGGGGACCACTACCTCGCCGGGCCGCCGCCGATGGTCGATGCCGTACTGGCCCATCTGCGCGAGCGCGACGTCGAGCTGACCCGAGTCCACTATGACCGCTTCGGATGATGCGGCGGAAAGGTGAGCATCAATGCGAGCAGCCGTGTACCACGGCCCGGGGGACGTCCGGATCGACGACGTCCAGGACCCGCGTATCCAGGACCCGCGGGACGTGATCGTGAAGACCCGCACAGCGTCGATGTGCGGCTCGGATCTCTACCTGTTCAACGGGGAGGTCGAGCACATGGTCACCCCGGGGCGCACGACGCTCGGGCACGAAATCTGCGCGGAGGTCATCGAGGTCGGCGCGGGGGTGGGCCGCTTCGCCATGGGTGACCGCGTCACCTTCCCCTATTCCGTCAGCTGCGGCACCTGCTTCTGTTGCCGAACGGGCCAGACGGCGCATTGCGAGACGTCGGGCAAGGCCATCTTCGGGTTCGGGGTGGCCTTCGGCGACCTCGGCGGCAGCCAGGCCGAGTACGTGCGGGTCCCACTGGCCGACGGCCACCTCGAGCAGGTGCCCGCCGAGATCGGCGACGAGGCGGCCCTCTTCCTGTCCTGCAACCTGCCGGCCGCCGTGACCGCAGTTGACGCGGCCGAGATCGAGCCGACCGACGTCGTCGCGGTCATCGGGTGCGGACCAACCGGGCTGCTGGCCCTTCAGCTGGCCGGACTGCGGAGCGGCCGGGAGATCCTGGCGTTCGACCGGGTCGCCGGGCGCCTCGACAGGGCGAAAGAGCTCGGCGCGCAACCGATCAACGTCGATTCCGACGAAGTGGACAGCGCCGTCGCCGCGGCGACGTCCGGCCGTGGCGTGGACAAGGTGATCGAGTTCGCCGGTCGAGGCGACGCGTTCAATCTGGCCGTGGCGATCACCCGCCCCGGCGCCGTGATCAGCGGTGGCGGCGTCTACCTGGAGCAGACGCACCCGGTCTCGCTGTTCGACATGTACTTCAAGAACCTGCAGATCCGTCTCAACGGGTTCGCCAACGCCAAGATGGGGCAATGGAAGGCCATGCAGTTGATGGCCCTCGGCGTCATCGACCCCACGAGCCTGCTCACCCACGAGGTAGACCTTGCCGGGTTGCCGCAGGCAGCCGCCGCGTTCGCCGACCGGGAGCCGGGGTTCCTGAAGATGCTGATACGGCCGTAACACGCACAGATCCCGAAGGCATGCGGTGGTGCCGGGCGTCGACCAGGTCGCGTCGGGTGTCGAGGCGGGTTGACGATGTCGTGGTCGCGCCCCCGCACTCGAGGTAGGTAGCAGCCTGCAGCCCTGGTCCCGCGTCCGAGGGCCGACACTGCACGTCATCGCCCGCACGCTGCGCCTCGTTCTCCCGGACACCGCGCGGAAACTGCACGTCGAGGTAGCCCCTGGACCGCCTCGACGCCGAGTTGCCGACGCTGGTGATCCCGCCCGGATCCCCGACTGCATGGCATCGCCGTGGCCGAGGACCACGTCAGCGGAGGTGGTGTACAAGATCGCTCCCGCGTGATCTTGTTTGGACTTTAGGCGGTCAGGGCCTCTGTTGTCGCCGGCGACTCACCTTCGGGGGGTTCGGGTTCGGTGGTCACGATCCGGATCCGGGACTTGGTGAGCAGTTTCCAGGCCCATGTAGCGGCGGACTTCGGTCCATTCGTCGCTCTGTTCGGCGAGGACCGCGCCGACGAGGCGGATCAGGGAGTCGCGACCGGGAAAGATCCCGACGACGTCGGTGCGGCGGCGGATTTCCTTGTTCAGTCGCTCTTGTGGGTTGTTGCTCCATGTGCAGCGCGAGGTTCGATTGCCGGTCCCCGCCGCGGGGAAGCCGGTGGCGAGCGCGGTCGCCGCCGGCCACCTCGAGCGGGGCGACGCCGGGGTAGTTCGCGAACGCCGACGAGGTCGGAAACCGGCTCGCTCGTCCGGTCCGTCCGAGCAACCGGGCCACCACGATCGGGCCGATGCCGTCCACCTCGGGCAGCCGACTGCTGTGCTCGGCGACGGTCTCGGCCATCAGCGCGGTGAGCTTCTTCAGTCGGGTGTCGACCTCGCAGATCTCGCCGATGAGTTCGCCGGCCAGGTGCTTGCGGGTGCGCTCCACCGCGCCCACCGGGCGCACCGGGCGCACCCCGGCCAGGACCCGAGCGGCCTGCGCGGCGGTCAGGTCGGTGTTCGCGCCACCGGGCACCGGGTTGCGCAGCATCGCGTGCAGCTGATTGACCGCCGCGTGCGGTGCGCGACCAGGTTCGCGCAGCCCTCATCCAGCACCGCCAGCGCGGTCGAGAGGTCCTCGACCGCGACCGGCTGGCCATCGCCGCCCAGGACGGCCACGCCGGCGGCGGCGGCCGCGTCGATCACGTCGTTCTTGCGTCGACCACCGCGGGACGACTCGCGCACCCGGGCGGTGGCGGTGCACGGCACGTCCTCGACCTGCTCCCCGCGCACGACCAGCCACTGCGCCAGGTGCCGGCCGAGGCTGCGGGCGTTCCCGACCGCCCATCGCCGGCTCTCGAACCAGGACGCCCACCGCAGCAGCTGCCGGTACCCGCCAACGACGCGTCGATCTGCACCGACGCCAGCACCCGGTGAGTGTCCGGATCCAATGTGCTCGCGGTGTGGGCCCGCTTGTGCGGATCGATACCGATGATGATCATGACGACCTCCGGGTCCAGCACGACAGGGAGCGGGGCCGCGGACGACATGCCGACTTCCAGCACCGTCGGGGAGCACACCTCTGTCGAGTCAGACCACGGCCCGGGACACCGACCGACACGACAAACCCCGGCAGAGCCAGCCCGCGGGCGGCAGGCGATTCACGAGTCAAAGTCGGTCGGTGTCCCAGCGGGACGCTAGATCATCTACCCCCGCGCGTCCCGTGCAGCCCATACAAGTCGGCGGTTCACAGGTCTCACTTGAGAACGGATCAAAAGAACAGCCGCGAGAGCTTGGCAGGCAATCGAGCAGCTACTTGCTGCCGTGGCGGAGGCCGATAAGCCGGGCCGCTGCCTTCGCAGCGGTTGTTGCCGCGCCAGTGTGAAGTCCTCACCAGGCGGCCTTAACTATTCAGGGCCTGCAGGTACGCGCCGGCAGTACCCGCCACGAGCGCCAGATACGCGATCGAGACGACGCCGGCGCCGACGACCGCCCGACCGTTCCAGGTGTTGCTCGCTCGGACCAACAGCCAGCCGGGCGGCAATGCCAGTACTGATGCCGCGAGTATGGCGAGTACCCCCTGGGCAAGGGTCGGCTCGAACATCGCGAGAAGCGTAGTGGCGTACTTCACATCTGAAGCCTACTTCTGCGTCAACCCCGAGAGTGCGGATCAAACTGCTGCGTCGGTGTCGATCGCCTCCCGGGCCAGGCACGCGGCCGGGCCACCCGCAGGCCGCGCAGTCGACCTCAGCTCCGTCGAACTGGCCAACCCCGGCGGCGTGAAGTCCGCCGCGCCCTCACGGACTGCACCACCCGCGAGCTTTCCGAACGCTGACCGGCCGAACACGCCCGACAACACACGAGAGTTCCCTCGCCAATTCTTGCCCTGCTCGCTCACACGATGTTCGGCTCCAGTTTTGGGCAGAAGTTGCTGAACGTCACCGCGCCATGGTCATTTACGGTTGAGCGATGGTTCTGGGCGACGAAAAACAGGGCCCCCTCCGCGGAGTTCATGTGGTGGACCTGAGCAGGGCTTTGGCGGGCCCGCACGCCAGCATGATGCTGGGCGATCTCGGTGCCACCGTTGTCAAGGTGGAGACGCCTGGAACCGGGGATGACACGCGCGGGTGGGGCCCTCCGTTCCTGATTGGCGAGGACGGGGGCCGGGAGTCGACGTACTTCTTGTCCGCGAACCGCAACAAGCGGTCCATCGTGCTGGATTTGAAGTCCGATGACGGCCGGGCCGCGCTCGAGGAGCTGGTCCGCAGGTCCGATGTGCTGCTGGAGAACTTCCGCACGGGGGTGTTGGATCGGCTGGGCTTCAGCACTGAGCGGCTGGCCGAGCTCAACCCGCGCCTGGTGATCCTGTCCATCACCGGCTTCGGCCACGATGGACCCGAGGGCGGGCGGGCCGGCTACGACCAGATCGCCCAGGGCGAGGCCGGGATCATGTCGCTCACCGGATCGAGCCCGCAGGACCCGCAGCGGGTTGGCGTACCCATCGGGGACCTGCTCGCCGGAATGTACGGTGCCTACGGGGTGCTCGCCGCACTGTATGAGCGCCACAAGACCGGTCGCGGTCAGGTGGTGCGCACCTCGCTGCTCGCGAGCATCGTCGGCGTGCACGCATTTCAAGGCACCAGATGGACGGCCGCAGGTGAGATGGGCACCGCCCAGGGCAACCACCACCCGTCCATCTGTCCCTACGGGCTGTTCCGCTGCCGTGACGGCGCAGTGCAGATCTCGGTGGGCAGCGAGAGGCTGTGGCACGCGTTCTGCGCCGCGTTCCACCTCGACCCTGCGGAGCCTGGCATGGCCACCAACCCGGAGCGGGTGGACAACCGTCTCCGGGTGATCAAAACCGTGGAGGCCGCGTTCGCCGAGCTGGACCCCGAGACGCTCCTGGCCAAGCTCGCCGCCGCGGGCATCCCCGCCGGAAGGGTGCGCAGCATCGGGGAGGTCTATGAGTGGGACCAGACGAGGAGCCAGGGCCTGCTGGTGGAGGTGGAGCATCAGACTCTGGGCCGGCTCACGCTGCCCGGCCCGCCGCTGCGATTCTTCTCCCCGGACGGCCACGAAACCACCCGCACGGCACATCGCGCGCCGCCCGTTCTCGGGGCCGACGGGGACGCTATCCGTCGTTGGCTGGGGCACGGGCAGGACCGATGAGCCGGATGAGCGCGAGCACGCTGCTGGAACAGGTGCTGGACGATGGCACCTTCTCCTCGTGGGACACCACTCCTGTGGATGTCTGCCCAGGCCCCGAGTACGCCGCTGAGCTGCGGCGCGCTCGGGAGAGGACGGGGCTGGACGAGTCCGTGATCACCGGTGAGGGGCAGCTGCGCGGCCGGCGGGTCGCCGTCTTGGCCTGCGAGTTCGGTTTCCTCGCCGGGTCCATCGGGGTGGCCGCCGGCGAGCGCTTGGTCCAGGCGGTCGAGCGGGCCACCCGGGAGGGCCTTCCGATACTGGCCGCGCCGGCGTCGGGGGGCACCCGCATGCAGGAGGGCACCGTGGCCTTCCTGCAGATGGTGAAGATCGCCGCGGCCATCGCCGCACACAAGGCCGCGCACCTGCCCTATCTGGTTTACCTCCGCAGCCCCACCACCGGCGGCGCGTTCGCCTCCTGGGGCTCGCTCGGCCATCTCACCCTCGCGGAGCCGAGAGCGCTCATCGGCTTCCTCGGGCCCCGGGTGTACGCGGCGCTGTACGACGCGCCCTTCCCCGAGGGCGTGCAAACCGCGGAGAACCTGCGCGCCCACGGCCTCGTCGACGCGGTACTCCCACCAGAACAGCTGGCCGAGATCGCTGATCGGGCATTGAGCATCATGACCGCCCGCTCGTACCGTCCGGCCGCCGCGCCGAGACCGGCACCGGACGAGGTCGCGGTGCAAGACGTGCCGGCGTGGGACTCGGTGCTGGCCTCGCGCCGCACCGAGCGGCCGGGCGTGTGGCAACTCCTGCAGATCGCCGCCACCGACGTGGTGCCGCTCACCGGCACCGGCCAAGGCGAGGTCGATCCGGGGGTGGTCCTGGCATTGGCCCGCTTCGACGATGTGCCGTGCGTGCTGCTCGGCCAGGACCGGCGCGGGCAGAGCGCCGAGCACTCGTTGGGACCCGCCGCGCTCCGCGCGGCCCGTCGCGGCATGCGTCTGGCCGCCGAACTTGGGCTGCCGCTGGTCACGGTCATCGACACGGCCGGGGCTGCGTTGTCCCAGCAGGCGGAGGAGGGCGGACTGGCCGGGGAGATCGCACGCTGCCTGGCCGAGCTGGTCACCCTGCAGGCGCCGACGGTGTCGCTGCTGCTCGGCCAGGGAACCGGTGGTGCAGCGCTCGCGCTGCTGCCCGCAGACCGCGTGCTGGCGGCGCAGCACGGCTGGCTCTCGCCGCTCCCGCCGGAGGGGGCCAGCGCGATCGTGCACCGCGACGTCTCCCACGCCCCGGAGATGGCCGCTGCGCAAGGGATCCGCTCGACGGATCTCGCCGCGACCGGGCTCGTCGACGTGGTCATCGGGGAGCGTTGCGACGCTGCGGACGAACCGGTGGCGTTCTGCCGACGGGTGGGCCGCGCGGTGCAGCGGGAGCTGGCGCAGCTGATGGCCGAGGACCCCGGGCAGCGCACGGCGCGACGCCTGCAGCGCTACCGCCGCATCGGACTTGAGCGGCGCAGCGCCCGAGCCATCGCGGCGACGGGTATCTCGACCTAGGCAACTTCTGGCCTAAACCGACAGGACAGTTGGGCAGATATCACTCATGCGCGAGGCTCTCGCGCCTCCGTACGGTCCAGACATGCGAGTGGTGGTCGCCCTCGGGGGCAACGCGATGACAGCGGCCGACGGCTCGGCGAACCCGCAGGACCAACTCGCCGCGGTGGCCGTCGCAGCGGAGCACATCGCCGAACTGGTCGCCCAGGGGGCCGAGGTCATGGTGACCCATGGAAACGGGCCCCAGGTGGGAAACCTGCTGGTGAAGAACGAGCTCGCCGTCGACGTCGTGCCACCTGTTCCGCTGGACTGGTGCGGGGCACAGACCCAGGCCACCATCGGGTTCGTCCTGGTAGACGCATTGGAGCAGGCGCTCGCCATTCGCGGGGTGCAGCGCCCGGTGGCTGCGATCGTGAGCCGTACCCTGGTCGACCGCGACGACCCCGCCTTCGCCCGACCCACCAAGCCCGTGGGCCGCTACCTCCCGGAGGCGGACGTCCGCCGACTCATCGAGCACGGTCAGACCTGGGAGGACCGCGGGGAGCGCGGGTGGCGGCGGGTCGTGGCCTCCCCGCGACCGCTGGAGATCCTGGATGCCCCCGCCGCCCGGACGCTGAGCGAGCACGGCTTCGTCGTGGTCGCCAGCGGGGGCGGGGGCATCCCGGTTGCCCGCGACGCCGACGGGATGCTGCGCGGCGTGGAAGCCGTCATCGACAAGGACGCCTCGGCCGCGCTGCTCGCCACGATGGTCGAGGCCGACGTCCTGGTGATCGCCACCGATGTCGAGCACGCCGTCCTGGACTACCGCACCCCGCAGGCCCGCGCCCTCGGCATGGTCACCCTCGCCGAGATGCGCGACCACGCCGCCGCCGGACAGTTCACCAGCGGCTCGATGGGCCCCAAGGTCGAGGCCGCCTGCTCCTTCGTCGAGCGCGGCGCCCAGTGCGACGCCCGTTCTGTGATCACCTCACTGGCCCGGATCACGGACGCGGTGCAGCGATCGGCCGGCACCGTCGTCCGAGCGCAATGACAAACCCGAGCACCCCTGAGAAAGGAAATCCTGTGCCGCAGCCCATCGAGGTCCGCAAGGTCCCCATCCTCAGTGTCAGCGACGCCTCCGGGCTGGAGCAGCTCATCGACGACGGTGTGCTCGAGGCGGACCGGGTCGTCGCCGTCATCGGCAAGACCGAGGGCAACGGCGGCGTGAACGACTACACTCGCATCATCGCCGACCGGGCGTTCCGCGAGGTGCTGGTGGCCAAGGGCACCCGCAGCGTGGAGGAGGTCGCGGCCATCCCGATCGTGTGGTCCGGCGGCACCGACGGGGTGCTGAGCCCGCATGCCACGATCTTCGCCACCATCCCGGCGGAGCAGGCCGTGCAGACCGACGAACCGCGGCTGTCGGTGGGCTTCGCGATGAGCGAGACCCTGCAGCCGGAGGACATCGGACGCAGCGCGATGATCAGGAAGGTTGCCGACGCGGTGAAGGTCGCCATGGAACGGGCCGGCATCACCGACGTCGCCGACGTGCACTACGTGCAGACCAAGACCCCGCTGCTCACCATCCACACGATCCGCGACGCCAAGAGCCGCGGCAAGACGGTGTGGACCGAGCACACCCACGAGTCGATGGATCTGTCCAACGGATGTACCGCGCTGGGCATCGCCGTGGCCCTCGGCGAGATCGAGATGCCGACCGACGCCGACGTCATGCACAACCGGGAGCTGTTCTCCAGCGTCGCCTCCTGCTCCTCGGGTGTGGAGCTGGACCGGGCGCAGGTCGTGGTCGTCGGCAACGTGCGCGGCGTCGGTGGGCGGTACCGCATCGGGCACAGCGTGATGGCCGATGCGCTCGACGCCGACGGCATCTGGCGCGCCATCAAAGATGCCGGGCTCGACCTGCCCGAGCGCCCGCACCCCGGCGACCTCGACGGTCGGCTGGTCAACGTCTTCCTCAAGTGCGAGGCCAGCCAGGACGGTTCGGTACGTGGGCGCCGCAACGCCATGCTGGACGACTCCGACGTGCACTGGCACCGGCAGATCAAGGCTTGCGTCGGCGGTGTGGCTGGCTCGGTGACCGGTGACCCCGCGGCGTTCGTGTCGGTCTCGGCCGCGCACCAGGGGCCCGACGGGGGAGGTCCCGTAGCCGCGATCGTCGCCGTGAACTAACCGTTGCACCGGGCTCGACGGCCCTGGGCGCTCCACCTGCCGGGTGGGGCTGCGCCCAGGGCCGTCTCCGTGCGGTGCGGTCGCATGCTGAGCGGGCGCGGGCCCGACCGCCGCGGTGGCGGCCGGTCCCGCACGCCGCACCGGGCTCGGCTTCCGCGGCCTACAGGGCGGGGGCTGCGCTCGCCAGGGCGGCGAGCGCCGCCGGGAAGACGACCGCCGGCGGAGTCACCAATCCGGCGCCCACCTGCCCGACACCGGCCACCTTGCCCGCCATCCCGGTGTTGATCTGAGGCAGGATCCCGGTGCGCACCACCTTGGTGACGTCGATACCGAGCGGCGTGCCGCGGAAGTCCAGGATCGGCACCGTGAACTGGTTGTGTTCCTCCAGGGTGATCTCGTACATCCGCTGGGTGGCCGCCAGCGCGTCGAGTGCGGTGCCGCCGACGAACCGGACGATTGCCGGTGCGGCGGCCATCGCGAAGCCGCCGAGACCGGCCGTCTCGGTGATCGCGGAGTCGCCGATGTCGGGGTTCGCGTCCTCGGGGCCGTAGCCGCCGAGGAACAGGCCCTCGGCCACCTGCGCCGGCCCGGTGAACCACTGGTCACCGGTGCCGGAGACCTGGATACCGAACTCGGTTCCGTTGCGAGCCATCGCCACGACGAGGGTCGAGCCGGGGATGTTCCGCGCCGCGTCCAGGGTGAGCTTGCATGCGGGCATGACCAGGTTGAGGAAGAAGTGGTCGTTTCCCCCGATGAACCGGGCGGCGACGGCGACCTCCTCGGCGTCGGCGCCGGAAGTGATCATCTCTGGCATCAGCTCGCGCAACAGCATCAGCGTGCCGGCGCGGTTGCGGTTGTGCCCCTCGTCGCCCATCTGCAACATCTGGGCGATGATCGCGGTGATGTCCAGCGGTCCGTGGGCCCGCACCGCCGCCTGCAGCAAGGGCCCCAGCGACCCGGACATCCAGCGCAGCCGCTCGAGGACCTCGGGCGCGTAGGCGCCGTAGCGCAGGACCTTGCCCAGTCCCTCGTTCAGCGAGCAGCAGGTGCGTGCCCCGGTCGCAGGGTCCTCGAGCACGAACATCCACATCGATGGGGACACGACGCCGGCCATCGGTCCGACCGCACCGTGGTGGTGGCACGGTTCCAAGCTCACCCCCGCGCCCGAGGCGAACAGCCGCTCGGCGTCCTGCGGCCGATCGACCAGCCCTTCCAGCGCGGCCGCGCCCATCAGCGCCCCTCGCATGGGGCCGGACGCGTGCTCCCACCGCAGCGGCGGCCCGGCATGCAGGAACCGACCGGGCTGCAGGCCGAGCAGCTCACCGGCGGGGACGACGTCGACGAGGTTCGCCCGTACGGCGAGCATGCGACGGATCGCCTCGGCGTTGGCCGCGGCCCGGCGCGGGTCGGCGATCACCCTGGCCAGGTCCTGTTCTGTGCCCGCCATCGGCGGGCGCCAGTCCACTGTGGTGACGGGTACGGCCTGCGCGCTCACCGCCTCGGCGAACAGGCCCACGCCCGCGGCGATGATCTGGGGGTCGTGACGAAGCAGGTCGGTCATCGGGTACCTCCGGGGGTGAGCAACGAGACGGCGTGGCGCACGGCTTGGGCGTTGGAGGCGAACACCTCGGCCCCTGCGTCGCGCAGGGTCTCTGCCTGCCTGCTGGTGCCCTGTGGGTCTCGTTCGGAGCCCACGAGGCTGATGACCACGGGCAGCTCGGCGCCGCGGGCCCGCGCGGTCTCCCGGCCGGCGCGCACCGCGGGGGCCAATTCGGCGGCCGGGTCGTCGTGCGCGGCGTGGCCGAGCACGACGTCCAGCAGCAGCACACCGCACTCGGGGTCGACCGCCTCATCGGCGATGCGGGCCAGCCGCTGCGAGGGATCGATCATCGGGTGCGGCCGCCCCACGGTCAGTGCGTCGTCCCCGAAGTCGATCATCAGATGGCCGGGGGCGCGCAGCGAGTCGGGCAACGCCCACTCGGGCTCCAGCGGGATGTTGGAGCGGATGGCGCCCAGAGCCTCGGACGCGATGACCATGGCCTCGTCGCAGAGCGTGCCGCCCGTGTAGAGCCCGCGCAGCGCTCCGGGCCTGGCGGCAGGGGTGTCCCCGGTTCCCCACGACGGCCAGCGGGGTACCGCGCGGCCGAGCGCGTTGAGCGCCGCCTCCACGGCAGCGGTGAGGTCCGGCCGGCCACGGCCCAGCAGCGCAAACTGCACCGGGGTGCGCAGCGTCGCCGCATGGGCGCGGACCGCCGCGGCGATCTCGGCTGCCGGCGGCTTGGACACCACCATGATCAACTCGGTGTCGGGGTCGGCATCCAGCGCGTCGAGTGCCGTCACGGTGGATCGTCCCGCAACAGCGGTGGACAGATCCCGGCCGCCGACGCCCAGCAGCGCGCTGACCCCGACACCAGCGGCGTCGAGCAACGTCAGCACCTGTTGTGCCCCGGTACCCGAGGCCGCCACGATGCCCACCGGTCCTGGGTCGACCGCGTTCGCGAAGCCCAGTCCGGTACCCCGGACGACGGCGGTACCACAGTCCGGGCCCATCACCAGCCGGCCGTGCTCCGCGGCGATCTCCTTGAGCCGGACCTCCTGTGCCAGCGGCATGTTGTCGCTGAACACCATCACGTCCCGGCCGGACTCCACCGCGTCCACCGCCTCCGCGAACACGTACTGACCGGGCAGCGACAGCAGCACCAACGCACCCCCACCGACGGAACGCGACGCGGCGCCCACCGTGCGGGGCGCGGGCACATCACCGGCTGAGGCACTCGCGGCGGGCCGCGCGGTGAGGGCTTCGGCGGTGGTGGCCAGGGCGGCCTGCAGCGCGTCCTCGTCCTGGGCTCGGATGGCGACGAGGAGGTCGTTGATTCCCGCGTGGCGTGGCGGCGCGAACCCCATGCCGGCGAGGAGCTCGAGGTTCAGCTCGCTGGCCATGGCGACCAGGGCGGCGCCGACCCCCTCCAGCCGACCCACCCGGCGGCTCACCCGCATGAGGGTGACGGAATCCGCGTAGGCGCCAGAGCGCACCTCGACGTGATCGATGCTCAACTACCTCTCCTCCCGGTGGATGGTGAAGGGCGCACCGTGCGGCGGTGTCGGGCCGCGTTGTGCGCCAGTGCCGCGGCCGCGTGCACCCCGCTGGCCAGGGCGTACCCGGAGCTGTGGCCGATGCGCAGCACCGCGTCCAGGGCCGGCCCGATCGGTCGGGCCGCGGTGAGGACGGTGAGCAGGGTCTGGACCTGGGGGAGTCCTTCGCCGGCGCCGGCGTGGCGCAGCAGCTGCGCAGACAGGTCGGGGGTGCGCCCGATGGCGCGGTCCAGCACCGCGTCGAGAAGCATGTCCGTGTCCAACCGGAACGCGGTCGCCGCGACGAGAAACCCGGCCAGCACGTCGTCGCCGGCCGGGGTCAGCCCGGGCCCGCGTCCGACCAGTTCGCGGCTCACCCGCTGCGCCTCGCGGCGGCCCCGCAGCGCGGGGGCCAGCAGTCCCGGCAGGTCCAGCCCCGGCAGGCCGGACCTCGCGCGCTCGATGGCGCGCAGCCGCGCTCCCGCCTCAGCGATCTGTCCGGCCAGCGGAGCGCCGTCGACGACCATCCTGGTGCGCAGCGTCCGGGCACCGGTCACGGTGTGGGGACCCAGCCGCAGCGCGCCCCCGCCGAGGACGACCGGGCCCGCGTTCACCAGGTCGGGCAGACAGATCCTCGAGCTGGGCACACCCAGCACCAGCCCGCACGGAAGGCGGATCGCATCTGCTGTCAGCAGGGCGAACACCCGGGTCCGGGCGGCGCCACCGGCACTCTCGCGCACCGACAGGTAGACGGCGGTGGGGAAGGTTCCGAGGATGTGTGCAACCCGTGGCGTGTCCTCGAGCAGGTCCCGGACACCCTGGGCGACCCCGGCTGGCAGGACGTCAGGGTGATCGGTGTGGCGGTGTTTCGCGGTCTTGGCCGAGGTCGACACGGCATCACCTCTCGGGACAGCCGTGGCGGCCGGTCACGTTCTGGTCTGCCGACGGTAACTAGGGCACTATCCCCTGAAGATAGGAAAAGTTGCCAATAAGTGGGTGGTCCAGCATCAACAATGTGCCGAAGGGGGCTGGCTACGGCCTACCGCTGCAAGACGTACTCAAGGTCGACAGCCTGCAGGGATCGACCGTGCTCAGCGGCGCTTCGGGTCTGCTGCGCACGGTCAGCCGGCTCAACGTCATAGAGGTTCCGGACATCCTGCCCTGGGTCAAACCGCACGAGTTGCTGCTGACCACCGGGTTTCCCCTGCTGCACGCCGATTCCGTCCAACCGGCGAGGGCCGGCCTGAACGGGCCCGTCCGGGTGGAGGCAGACCCGATGGCCCAGCTGGTCGCAGAGTTCCACGAACGCGGGGTCTGCGCGCTCGCCGTCAAATCCGGCCGCTACCTCCTGGACGTTCCGGCCGCGGCCCTCGAGGCCTCGGACCGGCTCGGGTTCCCGCTGTTGAGCCTGCCGCCGGACATCGCCTTCGACGACGTGCTCGCGGACGTCTTCGCCGCGCTGCTGGACCACCAGGCCAGGACCCTGGCGAGGGCTCATGACCTACAGCGCAGCCTGGAGGCCGTCCTGCTCGCCGGCGGCGACCTGGCCGAGGTCACCGACGAGGTAGCGCGGCTGCTGGACGTCGCCGTCCTCATCACCACGCCCGACGGACGGCTGCAGGCGTCGGGGGGCGACGCGGCGCGTCGAGCGGCTCTCATGGCCCTGCCGGTGTTCGACGGGACCGGCCGCTTTCGAACCGAGGAGTTCTCCACCGGCATCGTGCACCAGCAGGAACCCAGCTCGGGTGAGTTGGCCGTGGTTCCGGTGCATGGTGGCGGGGTCAACCATGGGCGCATCGTCGCCCACAGCATCACCGGGCAGCTGTCCGACGTCGGTGTGCACGCCCTGGAACGGGTCGCCACGGTGGTCGCCCTACTGATCACCCGACAGCTGGCCGTGGCGGCGGTGGAGAGCAAGTACCGGGGCGACTTCCTCCGGGATGCCCTGACCGGACGCGCCGGCGAGCCGCAGCAGGTGGCCGCGCACTGCGCCGCGCTCGGCTGGGACATCAATCGGCCGCTCGTCGTGGCGGTGGCCGAGCTCGAGCCCGACGACGACACCGGATCCGGCCCGCACACCACCCTGCCGGTGCGGTCCTACCAGGACCGGCTCGCCGCGGCGTGGCAGCAGGTGATGCGCAGCCGTGACAGCAGGGCCCCGGTGGTCGGCTTCAGCCAGGAGATCATCGCTCTGATCCCGGTGTCCGGAACCACCGCCGAGGTGGAGGCCACCGTCGCCGGCATCGTCGCCGATGTCGCCAGGGACCGCGGGGGTGGTCGCCGGTCGTTCTGCGTCGGGGTCAGCCGGGTCGTCCCCGACGCGGCCACCGCCCCCGAGGCCCTGACCACCGCCTACCAGCAGGCGCGCAAGTCAGTGGCGATCGGGCGGCGGATCCACGGCGCAGGCTCGGTCACCCATTTCGGCGGGCTCGGGGTGCATCGCCTGCTGTCCCTCGTGCCCGACCCGGCCGAGTTGCGATCCTTCGCCACGGAGGTTCTCGGCGAGCTCGCCGGTGACGGGCCGGAGATCCTCGATCTGCGGGTGACGTTGCAGGCCCTGCTGGACAACAACTTCAACGTTGCTGAGACCGCCCGCTCCCTGCACTTCCACTACAACACGCTCCGCTACCGGATCGGGAAGCTCGAACGGATGCTCGGCCCGTTCGCGACCGACCCGACGCTGCGGCTCGATATCTCGCTGGCCCTGCAGGTGATAGCGATGCGCGGGCTGTAGAACATGGAACGACGCCACTACCCCGACCGCGCGCCGTCCTCGGCTGTTGCCAGACATCCACACGCGACTTCGGCGACATTACACAGTGCTGGGCATCCGCCGCCGCCCTACGTTCCAGGTGATGACCCGGACCGTATGTCCGTCCGGTGAAAGCACGGGCAGCGTGACGACAGACGACAGCACGGACCGCTCGCCGACTTCGGCGAACACCTATCCGGCGCTCACCGAGCCAGGAGGACGTTTGCGCCCGTGAAGCCCCCTGCATTCGACTACTCCCGACCGACCTCCACGCGGGAGGCGGTGAACGTGCTCGCCGAGTTGGGCGAGGACGGCAACGTACTGGCCGGTGGCCAGAGCTTGCTGCCGCTGCTCAACATGCGACTGGCCGCCCCGCGCAACCTGGTGGACATCAACGCGGTGACCGAATTGGACTACCTGCGGGTCACACCGGACGGGGTACGCGTCGGTGCGCTGTCCCGCCACAGCGCGCTCGAGCGCAGCGACGACGCGGCCAGGGTGCAGCCGCTGCTGCGCCAAGCCGTCCGTCTCGTTGCGCACGCGACCATCCGCAATCGCGGCACCACGGTAGGCAGCATCGTGCACGCAGACCCCTCGGGTGAGATGACCGCGGTGCTGAGCCTCCTGGGCGGCTCGGTCCGTGTGGCCGGGTCCGCGGGGGAGCGGACGGTGCCGGCCGAGGACTTCTTCCTCGGTCCGCTGGAATCAGCCGTGCGACCCGGTGAGCTCGCGGTGGAGGCGTTCTTCCCGGCGCGCACCCCCGGCTCGGGCAGTTCCTTCACCGAGATCTCCCGGCGTCACGGCGACTACGCGGTGTGCGGGGTCGGGGCTGTGGTCGAACTCGATGCCGATCTGCGCGTGTGCGGAGCCCGCGCCGCCTTCCTTTCCATTTCGCCGACGCCACTTGTCCTCGACCTGGCCGAGGTCGTGCATGGACGCTCGTTCGACGACACCGCCATCGAGGAGCTATCGGCGTACGTGCAGGCTCGGATCGATCCCCAACCGGACATCCACGCGACCGCCGCCTACCGCAGTCATCTCGCCGGCGCACTCACCCTGCGCGCAGTTCGCGAGGCTGCTCGCGCCGCCGCCGACCTGGAGAGAACGGTATGAGTGAGCAACTGCACGACATCCGGCTCACGGTCAACGGCGCCCCCCGCAACGTCGTGGTGCCCGCTCGGCGGCTGCTGTCGGACTGCCTGCGTCATGACCTGCAGCTGACCGGCACCCACGTGGGGTGCGAGCACGGCGTGTGCGGCGCTTGCACAGTGCTGCTGGACGGCGAACCGGTGCGGAGCTGCCTGGTGCTGGCCGTCTCGGCCCACGGCCACGCGGTCACCACCGTGGAGGGGCTCACCCGGCCGGACGGGCGCCTGTCCGCGGTCCAGCAGGCCTTCCGCGACTGCCACGGCCTGCAATGTGGCTTCTGCACCCCCGGCTTCCTCACCACGATCACCGCCGGCCTGCGGGACAACCCCACCCCGTCCCGGGAACAGGCCAGGGACATGGTGGCCGGCAACCTGTGCCGTTGCACCGGCTACCAGAACATCGTCGCTTCGGTGCTCAGGGCCGCCGAGCTCGCCGCGGCTGACCACGACCGGCGGGCGGATGCATCATGATCCCGAGGAAGTTCGGTGCGCGGGTCGCCCGGGTCGAGGACGAACGGCTGGTGTCCGGCGCAGGCGCCTACCTCGACGATCTCGGCGCAGATGCGCTCACGCTGGCCGTGGTGCGCTCCCCCCACGCCCACGCCAAGATCCTCGACATCGACGTCACCGGCGCGCTCGAGGTCGACGGGTTGATCGCCATCTACACCTACGAGGACCTCGACGGTCCGATGGCCGACCCGCTCCCGCTGCTCATCCCGCACCCCGCCCTGTCCCACGGCCGAACGCAGTACGTCCTGGCCAAGGACGAGGTGAACTACGCCGGCGAGGCCGTCGCGATGGTGGTCGCCGTCGACCGGTACGCCGCCGAAGACATCGTCGAGCGCATCGTCGTCGATTACGAGCCGCTGCCCGTGGTCGTGGGAATCCAGAACGCCCGCGCCGCCACCCACCTCGTCCACGAGGACGTGCCCGGGAACGTGGCAGCGAACGTCGTGCAGCAGGTGGGCGACGCCGAAGCGGCCATCGCCGCGGCGCCGCACGTGCTGGAGCTCGACCTGTCCATCGAACGCTCGGCGGCGATGCCCCTGGAGGGCCGTGGCGTACTCGCCCGCTGGGACCCCGACTTCGGTCGGCTGCGGATCTGGAGCTCCACCCAGAGCTCCACCGGGGTGCGCGCCGCGGTGGCCGCCAAGCTAGGCCTGGACCTCTCCGACGTCACGGTGACCACCCCGGACGTCGGTGGCGGCTTCGGGGTCAAGATCATGCACCCGTGGCCGGAGGAGATCCTGGTGTCCTGGGCCGCCCGGCGGCTGCAGCGGCCGGTGAAGTTCACCGAGGATCGGCGCGAGCACTTCGTCTCCTCCGCCCACGAACGCGGTCAACTGCAGCACGTGCGGGTGGGCTTCGACGACGAGGGCCGACTGCTCGGGCTGTCCGTCCGCTTCTGGCACGACCACGGCGCATACACCCCGTACGGGCTCATCGTGCCCATCATCACCTCGACCCAGCTACTCGGCCCGTACAAGCCGGATGCCTACCGGGTGGAGTTCGACAGCCTCTACACCAACACCGTGGTCGTCACGCCCTATCGGGGCGCCGGCCGCCCCCAGGCCGCGTTCGCCATGGAACGCACCATGGACGCGATCGCCCAGAAGCTGGGCATCGACCGGACCGAGGTCCGCTCGCGCAACTTCATCACCCCCGACGACATGCCCTACGACCACCAACTCACGTTCCAGGACGGCCGTCCGCTGATCTACGACTCGGGCGACTTCCCGCAGTCGCTGGCCACACTCAAGGCGCTGGTGGGCTGGGACAACTTCACCGCATACCGCGACGCCGCCCGCGCCGCGGGGCGGCGGGTCGGCATCGGCCTGGCCTGTTACGTGGAGGGAACCGGCATCGGCCCCTACGAAGGCGGCACCGTCGAGATCGAGACCTCGGGCAGGATCAAGGTGTCCACCGGCCTCACCTCGCAGGGTCAGGGCCACCGAACCGTGTTCGCCCAGATCGTGGCCGACGAGCTGGGCGTGTCGATGGACGACATCGACGTGGTCACCGGGGACACCGACCGCTCCCCGTTCGCGGTGGGCACCTTCGCATCCCGTGCCGCTGTGGTGAGCGGGTCCGCCATCGCACTGGCTGCGCGCAAGGCCAGGGCGAAGGTACTCAAGCTGGCAGCCGAAGCGCTGGAAGCCGATCCGGCCGACCTCGAGATCACCGACGGGGTGGTCCGGGTGACCGGCGCCCCCGGCGCGGAGATCTCCCTCGGCACCTTGGCCGTGCTGTCCAACCCGCTGCGCTACGCCTTCGACGAGCAGTCGAAGCTCGCCACCCAGTTCACCGTGGGCGACTCCAGCCAGCCACCCGTGCCGCACGGTGAACAGCCCGGGATCGAGGGGAACGACTACTACTCTCCGATGCAGGCCACCTTCGCCAACGGCATGCACGCGGCGATCGTGGAGACCGATCCGGTGACCGCGGAGATCACCGTGCTGCGCTACTGCGTGGTCCACGACTGCGGCAACATCATCAACCCGATCATCGTCGAGGGTCAGATCCACGGCGGTGTCGCCCAGGGCATCGGTGGCGCCCTCTACGAGCGGATGGCCTACGACGAGGACGGCCAGCTGCAGAACGCCTCGTTCATGGACTTCCTCATGCCCTACGTCACCGAGCTGCCCGACCGCATCGAGATCGACCACCTGGAAACCCCGTCTCCACTGAACCCGCTCGGCATCAAGGGTGCCGGCGAGGCCGGGGTCATCCCCGGTTCCGCGGCGATCGCCTCCGCGATCGAGGACGCCGAGGGCTTCCCCGTCCGGGCCATGCCCATCTCTCCGAGCGAGTTGTTCCACCTGCGCCTGCGGCACCGGCGCACCCCGGCCGATGCGGCCGCACCGGCCCAGCCAGAGAGGAAGTCGATCTCGTGAAAGTCAGCGGTGAGGTCACGTTGCAGGCACCAATCAGCGAGGTCTGGGCTGCGCTCACCGACCCCACAGTCCTGGAGCGCACCATCCCCGGTTGCGAGCGGCTCGAGGCCAACGGCACCAACCGCTACACGATGACGGTCACCGCGGGCGTGGCCTCCGTCAAGGGCACCTACCTCGGTGAGGTAGCCCTGACCGACCAGCAGCGCCCCGACTCGTTCGTCCTGCGCGCGTCCGGCTCCGGCGGCCCCGGCACCGTCAAGGCCGAGGTGGACGTGACCCTCAAGGAGATCGACCACGGCTCCACCCAGCTCAGCTACGCCGCCGATGCCGCGGTCGGTGGCGCGATCGCCGGTGTCGGGCAGCGGATGCTGGCCGGGGTGGCCAAGAAGATGGCCGACGAGTTCTTCCGCTCCGTGAACGACGTCCTCACCGGCAAGGCTCCCGCCCCGAGCCGCAGAAGGCCGACGCCGGCGCCGGCAGCTCCCGCGGCCGGTCAGCCCGCGAGCGCACCGCCGACCGGGTACGCCCCCGCCGCGGCCGGTGCCGCACCGGACGGGGCCGCCTTCCGGCAAGGCGTGGCCGTCGGTGCCGTGATCGGACTGGCCGGCGTCCTCGTCGGGGCACTCGTGAGCCGATTGGCGCGCCGGTGAAGGCGATCACCGCGGCGGCGGTGCAGCTGGCCCCGGCGCCGGGTCCGCTGTCGGCGGAGACCGTGGCGGCGAACGGGGCCCATGCCATCCAGCTGGTGCGCGAGTGCGTTGCCGCCACCGGAGCGCAGCTCGTGGTGCTGCCCGAGTCGGTGAGCACCGGGTTCACTCCCGGGGTCGGCGCCGATGAGCTGTGGGATCTGGTCAGCGAGCTGCCGGGGCCCGTGCTCGACCCCTACACCGCGGTCGCCTCCGAGCTGGGGGTGCACCTGGTGCTGGGCACCTACGAGCGCGGACCGCGTCGCGGCGAGGTGTACAACTCCGCGGTCGTACTCGGGCCCAACGGCATGCTGTTGGGCGTCTATCGCAAGACGCACCCCTTTGGCGGGGAGCGAGCCGATCGCGGCGGCTGGGTCACCGCCGGCGAGGACGTGCTGGTGGTCGAGACCGAGCTCGGCCGCATCGGTGTGATCATCTGCTTCGACGGCGACTATCCCGAGCTCTCCCGCATCACCACGATCCGTGGGGCGGAGATCATCTGCCGGCCCTCCGCCCTGCTGCGCTCGGCGGACCTGTGGGAGCTGACCAACCGGGCACGGGCCTACGACAACCACGTATTCCTCATCGGGACCAACGCCACCGGGGTGGACCCGGCGGGGGTCATCTACTTCGGCAACTCGATGATCGTGACGCCGACGGCCCACGTCGTCGCAAGAGCCGCATCGCACGAGTGCTGGATCTCGGCCCGGCTCGACCCCGACACGGCTCTGTCGTCGATGACTCCCGGGTCCTCGGTGCCGCAGCCCTTCGATCACCTCGCGGACCGCAACATGACCGTGATCCGCAAGCACGCCGACGTCTTGACGGCCGATGCCGCGACCCCCTTCCGCCACGCCTAGCCGTACTCAGCCGTCATGTTGGTGACAGACGGGAGACGCACGGGCGGGCTCCGAGCTCCCGGCCGGAGCGGTCGGGCGGATTGTTCGTGATGACCCCGACCGCGCCGGCCCGATTCGTCGGTGCGGCGATCCGCTGCAGCGGTTGGTCCCTCCTGTCGTGCGTCGCACCCAGACCGCCGTGTGGGCGCACCCAACGCGCAGAGATGTAAAGAATTGACGAAACGTGGACGAATCTTGTGTCAGCATCAGTTAACGCAACGTCTCGCCGTGGGCCGCTAGGGTGGCAACACGCTGAACCGGAGAAGTCCAGGCGGACGAATAAGCATAGGACGTCTGCGCGGACAGTCGCGACAACCTCCAACGCTTCGGACACGCGGCCCCAACCACGTCGGAGGCTCGTCGATGAGATCGCTCCCCGTCGCCCGCCCGTGGAGCCGCTCGTGACGGCCCCGGTGACCCTGCTGTCCGGCGGCACAGTGGTGACGATGGACCTACACCGCCGGGTGATCGAGGACGGCGCGGTGGCGTTCTCGCCGGCCTCCGGGCACCTGCTCGCCGTCGGGCCCGCAACGCAGCTGCGCGCGGACTACCCGACGGCGGAGCTCGTGGACTGCGTCGACCGGATCGTCCTGCCCGGCTTCGTGAACACCCACACCCACCTGTTCCAGACCTTGCTGAAGGGACTCGGCGACGACCGGGTGCTCGCGGACTGGTTCACGGCCATGACCGGCCCCTCCGCGGTGGAGCTCACCGAGGAGGACTGCTACGCCGCGGCGCTGCACGGCTGCGCCGAGGCGTTGACCACCGGGACCACGACGCTGGTCGACTTCATGTACGTGCACCCGCGGCCCGGCCTCGGCGACGCGGTGGCCGCGGCGATGGACGAGGTGGGCATCCGGGCCGTCATGGCCCGCGGCTACGTCACGGCCGGGACCGACGTGGGCGTGCCGACCGAGCTGGTGCAGACGCTGGACGTCGCGCTCGCCGACGCCCAGCGGCTGATCGACCGCTGGAACCGACCCGGCTCGCGCGTGCGGGTCGGCCTCGCGCCGTGCATGAGCTGGACGGTCGACGCGGCGACGCTCCGCGAGACCCGGGCGCTCGCCGATGCGACCGCGGCGCTGGTCACCATGCACCTCGCCGAGTCGCCGTTCGACGTCACCGAGTCGCAGCGCCGATTCGGGATGCGCGATGTTCCCTTCGCCGCCGCGACCGGGCTGCTGGGCCCCGACCTTCTCGCGGTGCACTGCGTGCAGTGCGACGAGCACGACATCGACCTGCTCGCCGCGCACGACGCGAAGGTCTCGCACAATCCGTGCAGCAATCTCTACCTGGGCTCGGGGATCGCCCCGATCCCGCGGATGCAGCGCCGCGGTATCACCGTCGGCCTGGCCTCCGACGGGCCGGCGTCGAGCTCGAACCACTCGATGCTGCAGGCGATGAAGTTCGCCGCGTTGATCCACAAGGGCGCGTTGCGCGATGCCGAGATCATGACGGCAGAGAAGGCCCTGGAAATGGCGACCATCGACGGGGCCGCGGCGCTGGGCATGCAGGACGTGATCGGCTCGCTCGAACCGGGAAAGCGGGCCGACGTCGTCGTGGCCGGGCTGTCGAGCCTGTGCCTCACCCCGCTGCATCAGCCGGTGTCGGCGCTGGTCTACAGCGCACGCGGGGACGAGGTGGACCGCGTGTACGTCGATGGCCGGCTGGTGGTGCGCGGCGGCGCACCGGTGCTGGTGAACCCCTCGGAGGTCAGGCGGCGCTCCGCGGCCGCGGCGAGCGCGCTGACCGACCGGGCGGGAACCGCCGCGCTGGCCAGGCGGGCCTGGCGCTCGATGATCGTCTCTTGACCGGGAACTATCCGCAGACCAGCACAGCGAACGCCTTCGGGCGAGACGCACATGGAGGTTCTGAGTGTGAAGCCGGCACCGTACGACTACTACGACCCGACGACCGTCCAGGAAGCGATCGGGCTGCTCAACGAGTTCGGCGACGAGGCGAAGCTGCTGGCCGGCGGCCAGAGTCTCGTACCCATGCTGAACTTCCGGCTGGCCAGACCGAGCCAGCTGGTCGACATCAACAACGTGACCGAGCTGGACTACGTCCGTCGCGACGACGGCGTACTCGTCATCGGTGCGCTGACCCGCCATCGCAGCCTCGAGCAGTCCGAACTCGCCGACGGCGCGTGGGCGCTGCTGCCCGAGGCGCTGCACAATGTCGGGCACGTGCACATCCGCAACCGCGGCACCGTCGGCGGGAGCCTCGCCCACGCCGATCCCGCCGCCGAGCTCCCCGCGGCGGTCAGCGCCCTCGGCGGGCGCATGGTGCTGCGCGGCAAGGACGGCGAGCGCGAGGTCACCGCGGACACGTTCTTCGAGGGCTTCTTCACCACGGCGCTCGCGCCCAACGAGATCCTGACCGAGATCCGGATCCCCGCGTGGCCGGCCAGAAGCGGATCAGCGTTCCTCGAGGTCAGCCGGCGGCACGGCGACTTCGCCCAGGTCGCCGTCGCCGCAGCGATCGCTCTCGGTGACGACGGGCGAGTGATCCAGGGTGGGCTCGCCGTCGCCGGCGTCGGCGGCGAGCCGGTCCGCGCGTCCGCCGTGATCGACGGGCTCGTCGGCGAGCAGCCGACCTCGCAGCTGATCGGGGAACTCACCGAGGAGTTCGTGGCCGAGCTCACGCCCCCGTCCGACCTCCACGGTTCGGCGGACTACCGCCGGCAGCTCGCCCGGCACCTCGTTCCCCGTGCCCTCGACGAGTCCGTACGCCGAGCCCTGGCCTGACTGGCCTGAGTCCCGACGGCGTGACCACATTCCATCCGGTCACACTGTAATCAGACGTGGAGGCACCATGAGCAGGAAAGTAGACGAAACAGCGGTCGTCGCTGGCGCGGACTCGACGACCGAAAGATCGATCACCGTGACGGTGAACGGCGAGCGTTTCGAGCGCACCGTTTCCGTCCGCAAGTCGCTGGTCGACTTCGTGCGGGAGGACCTCCGCCTCACCGGCTCGCACGTCGGTTGCGAGCACGGCGTGTGTGGGGCGTGCACCGTCCTGGTGGACGACGAGCCAGTTCGGGCATGCCTGATGCTCGCGGTCCAGGCCAACGGCAAGGTCCTGATGACCGTTGAGGGCATCGCCGGCGAGGACGACGAGCTGCACCCCGTCCAGCAGGCGTTCTGGGAGAACCACGGCCTGCAGTGCGGGTTCTGTACCCCGGGGATCCTGCTGACGACATACGACTTCCTGCAGGAGAAGAAGAACCCCACGAGCGGCGAGATCCGCGAAGCGCTATCGGGCAACGTCTGCCGGTGCACCGGCTACCAGAACATCGTGCGATCGGTCCAGGCGGCCGACCAGGAGTGGGAGCGCTGACATGGGTGTGAAGATGGTGGGCGCTCGCATCAAGAGGGTCGAGGACCCCCGCCTGCTGCGCGGCGAGGGAGCGTTCGTCGACGACATCGACCTCCCCGGGGTCCTGCACATGGCGGTCCTGCGCAGCCCGCATGCGCACGCCCGCGTGCTGTCGGTCGACGTCGGCCCTGCGCGCGAGCTCCGCGGTGTCGTCGATGCGTTCTCGGCAGCCGACCTGGGGCCGGACCCAGCCGCGATCCCCGTGCTGTTCCCGGTGGAAACGTCCCGCGACACGCCGCAGTACGCGCTCGCCCGCGACGCCGTCCGGTACGTCGGTGAGGGCGTCGCGGTCGTGGTCGCGGAGAGCCGGCACGTCGCCGAAGACGCGCTGGAGCTGATCGAGGTCGAGTACGAGGTGCTCGACGCCGTGGTCGACTCCGCCGCGGCGATCGAGCCCGGCGCGCCCGTGCTGCACGCAGCCGCGCCGGACAACGTGGGCGCTCGCCTCGTCTACTCGGTCGGCGATGTCGACTCGGCGTTCGAGAAGGCGGATCGGGTGGTCAAGGACCGCCTGGACATGCAGCGCTACACCGGAATCCCGCTCGAGACCCGTGGCGTGGCGGCAACCCGCGACGCCGTCACGGGTGAGCTGACGATCTGGGCGTCCAACCAGTGGCCGCACATCCTGCGCGGGATCGTGGCCGGCATCCTGGGCATGCCCGAGCGGTCGGTACGGGTGATCACTCCGGACGTGGGGGGCGGCTTCGGCACGAAGGCCGAGGTCTATCCCGAGGACGTCCTGGTCCCGTTGGCCGCGAGCAGGCTCGACCGGCCGGTGAAGTGGATCGAGGACCGGAACGAGCACTTCCTGACGCTCGTGCACTCCCGCGAGCAGACCCACGACCTGGAGTTCGCGTTCGACGCCGACCGGCGCATCACCGGCCTGCGCGCCACGCTGATCACCGACATCGGCGCCTACCAGCGCACCCTCGCTGTGATCAACTCCTCGTTGGCCGGCACCAGCATCGCCGGGGTCTACGACATCCCGAATGTGCACGTCGAGGTCATCTGCGCGGCGACCAACAAGAGCCCGGCATCGCCTTATCGCGGCGCCGGGGCTCCCGAGTCGGCGTTCGCCCGGGAACGCCTGATGGACATCGCCGCGCGGGAGTTGGACATCGACCGCGCCGAACTGCGCCGTCGCAACCTGATCAAGCCCGAGCAGATGCCCTACGACACGGGCATGGCCTCGGTCGAGGCGGCGGTGGTTCTCGACAGCGGCGACTTCCCTGCCGCGCTCGACGAGGCGCTGAAGATGGTCGACTACGACGGTTTCGCCGAGAAGCAGCGCACCGCGCGCGCGGACGGCCGGCTGATCGGGCTCGGAATCTGCGTCTACCACCAGCTGGCGGGCACCGGGCCGTTCGAGGGCGCCAGCGTCAGGGTCGATCCCTCGGGCCAGGTGACCGTGAACTCGGGTGCGGCGCCGCAGGGCCAGGGCACGGCGACCATGCTCGCCCAGATCGTCGCGGATGAACTCCAGGTCGACCACGAGTCGATCAAGGTCGTCTTCGGCGACACCGGCCGGATCGGCTTCGGCGTCGGCACGTTCGCCAGCCGCAACGCCGTGATGTCCGGGACTTCCGTGCTGATGGCGGCGACGAAGGTGCGCGAGAAGGCGATGGAACTCGCGGCGCACCTGCTGGAGGCCAACGTCAACGACCTGGAGCTCGAGGAGGGCCACGCCCAGGTCAAGGGCAGCCCGCAATCCAGGCTGAGTCTCACCGAGATCGCCGCGGCGGCCGCGCCGGGCGGCAGCCGCCCGCCGGGCATGGAGCCGGACCTGGAGTCGGTGCAGTACTTCGAAAACCACGCGGCGCCGTACTCCTTCGGTGTCCATATCGCCGAAGTCGAGGTCGACCGCAACACGGGGTTGGTCGAGATCTCTCGGTACGTCGTCGTCAACGACGCCGGCGTAATCATCAATCCGATGGTGGCCGAGGGGCAGATCGCGGGCGGTGTCGCGCAGGGTCTCGGCGGCGCGCTGATGGAGGAACTCGTCTACGACGCGCAGGGACAGCCGCAGTCGGCGTCCTTCATGGACTACATCCTTCCTGGAAGCCTCGACGTCCCGGAGATCGAGGTGGGGCACCTGCACAGCCCATCGCCGCTGAACCCGCTCGGGGTCAAGGGAATGGGCGAGGGCGGGGCCATCGGCGGCCACAGCGCCGTCGCCAACGCCGTGGCGGACGCGATCGAGCACCTCGGCGTGCGGGTCACGAAGACCCCACTCAAGCCATCCGTCGTCTGGGAGCTGATCCAATCGGCCGGCCAGCAGGGACCGTGAGCGTGACGCCGCGCCCGACACCGCTGTTTCATCGACCTGCAGCAGGAGTGGTGGCGGCGCAGCTTCCGCAGCTCATGGCCGGTTCGGGACACGTGATGTTGTGATGTGGATGGCCTCTTCGGCGGCCTCGGTGGGGGGCGCGGCCACCATCTCGAGGACCGGGCACGGTCCCGTGGGCGGCGCTGTCGCTGACAGCGTCGCCCACGGCCGCCGGGCAGGACCAGGGTGCCGGCCACCCCGCCGCGGTCGGTCAGGGTTGCGCGCTGCGGGATGACGGTGGGAGCTCGGTCCAGCGCGAAGCAGTGCCCGCGCACCTCCTTGACGATGAGGGTGAGCTCCGCCCCGTACGCGTTCTGGAACGCGGCGACGGCGTCGAGGGCGTGGCGACGGTGCTCGTCCGAGCGGATGTCGACGTGGATCCCGTCCGCCCACGGAGAGACGTAGTCCAACCCGACAGATCCCGCTGCGGGAACGCGCGCTGCTCGGCCTTCCGGATCTCGGTCAGCCTGGTCATCGGGGCCGAGAAGCCCGGCCGAGGAGCCGGCCCGCCGCAGGCTGGAAGCTCCGGTCGACAGACCTCCGGGTGCCGGGCCGCGCCGGGCGTGGCCGAGGTTCTCCTTCACGGCGGCTCAGGGATCGTGGTCAGCGGCCGGCGGCCTGGTCTGGGGTGGGGAAGGCCCCGCCGGATCCAACGAGGCTCTGACGCACGTCCGTCGTGGCGACCAGGCGGCCCTCGTGAAAGACGCGGGTCGGCGCCTGCTGCAGACGCAGCACCTTGGACTGCGGCCGGTGCGCCCTGGCGGATCGCTTCGGGATAGGAGGCGGAGCCGTCTCGGCAGACGATCTCGACGCCGGAGTGCTCGCGCAGCCACTGGGCCAGGATGGCGGCCTTGCGGTCGGGCAGCACGTCGACCCGGCGGTGGGTGACGGCGTCGATCACGACCGTGGCGTAGCGGTGTCTGCGCCGCAGTGCGACGTCGTCCACAGCGAGCACTCGTGGAGTCGGCGCCGGTGGGATCGGCAGCGCCATGAGTACCCGCAACATCGTCGAGCGGGAGGTGGCGATCCCCGGTCCGGCCAGCGCGGCAGCACCGGCTCGACCGGCAAGGGTGATCGCCAACTGGGTGAGCGTTGCGGTCAGCCGTTGCGTGCGTCGGGCATACCGTGCGGCCAGCGCGGGCACCTGCTCGCGGAAGCTCAGCTGCGGGCAGTCCGCGTTGTCGCACGCCAGGCGTCGGACCCGCAGTTCGATGACGACGCTGCGGCCGGCCACGGGGAGATCAGCCAGGCAACGCACATGCCAGGCGTGTTCGTCGTGAGGCGTGGCCACAGCGTGGGCAGACCCCGTCAGGGACGGTGGTCCGGGCGCGCAGCCGCACAACGGCGCCGGTGTCATCGACTTCGTCGATGACTACCGCAGACAGCTCGGGGAACAGAACAGCGGCAAGATCACGAACGCACGGGCAGTGACGATCACAGACCTACACCATCACCCGAACGGGACACGCCGGGCCGACCACCTCTTCTGAGCCAGAGCCGAAGATCAGACAGTCCCGACCATGTCCGTTTCGTCCCCTTGCTGACGCCGGATACGGGCTGTTGTCCGAGGTTGAACCCGCCACTTCGTCAGCCCAATCGGGGGGTCGCCGCCTGCATGTGTTGAAGAGTTGCTAAGATTCGCAATCATTGGTTCACGCGGCCGGTGGCCGGGCTGTTCCATGGTTCTTCAAGTACGCGTGAAGCCTTGCCAGCGAGGAGTCGGTACGTGACGGCATTCCTGACGGTGTCGACCAGTCGCCGGGACGAGTGCTGCGGCGGGCCATGCGGTGACCGAAGGGGGCAGTGGACGTGAGCAGACCCCTGTATCAGCTGAAGGCGGAGTTCTTCAAGACGCTGGCGCATCCGGCCCGGATTCGGGTGCTGGAGCTGCTGGTCGAACGTGAGCATGCGGTGGCGGAACTGCTGCCGGAGGTGGGAATCGAGCCGGCGAACCTGTCGCAGCAGTTGGCGGTGCTGCGCCGGGCCGGGCTGGTGGTGACCCGCAAGGAGGGCTCGACGGTGTACTACTCGCTGACCAGCCCCGAGGTCGCGGAGTTGCTGGCGGTAGCGCGGAAGATCTTGACGTCGGTGTTGACCGGTCAGGTCGAGTTGCTGGAGGACCTGCAGGGTCCCGGTGACCGGGTCGCCACGTCGCCGGCACGGCGACGCTGAGCTGCGGCCGTCCCGCCCGCCCTTCTCCCAGGCGGGATGGCCGCTTCCCTGTGATCGAAGGCGGTTCGTAGGTGGTGCTGGGTCTGTGGCGCAAGATTCGCGGCGTCGGGCCGGTGGCCGAGCCGCCGCCGCCCCGGCCCGACGGTGATCGGCCGGCGGTGGCGGCGGAGCTGGGCGGTTCGGTGCAGCTCCGCCACGTCGACGCCGGTTCGTGCAACGGGTGCGAGGTGGAGCTCGGGTCGGCGTTCGGGCCGGTGTATGACGCCGAGCGGTACGGGGCCCGGTTGGTCGCCTCGCCCCGGCACGCCGATGCGTTGCTGGTGACGGGCCCGGTGACGCGGAACATGCAGGAGCCGCTGCGGCGCACCTACGACGCGGTGCCCGCGCCGAAGCTGGTCGTCGCGGTCGGGGACTGTGCCCGCAACTGCGGGGTGTTCGCCGGCGCGTACGGGGTGGCGGGCGCGGTGCGGGATGTGGTCCCGGTGGATCTGGAGGTGGCGGGCTGCCCGCCGCGGCCCGAGGCGATCGTCGAGGCGCTGCGCACCGTGACCGGTCGATGAGCCTGGTACAGGCGGGCCTCACCCTCGTGGTGGCCGTGGGCGCGCTCAGTGTGGTCGCGGCGCTGCTGGTTCCGCGGGCGACGCGCCCGGCAGCGGTAGGCGGGGGGATCGCGCTGTGCGGTGTGGCGGGCGTGGTGGCCGGGACGGCGGCACTGGCCGGGCAGGGGTGGTCGGTCGCGCTGCCGGGGCTGCTGCCGCTGGCGGGTGTGGTGCTCACGGTGGACGCGCTGGGCGGGGTGTTCCTGGCCGTCGTCGGTGCTGTCGCGGTGGCGGTGGGGATCTACGGGGTCGGGTATGCGCGCCACGGCCTGGACGGCCGCGGGGTGCAGGCGGTGCTGCCACTGTTCGTGGTGGCGATGCTGCTGGTGCCGGCGGCGGGCAGCGTGGGCACCTTCTTGGTGTGCTGGGAGCTGATGGCGGTGGCGTCGCTGCTGCTGGTGCTCGCCGAGCACCATCGGCGCGACGAGGTGGCCTCGGCGGCCCGCTGGTATGCGGTGATGACGCACCTGGGGTTCGTGGCGATCCTGATCGGGCTGGTGGTGCTGGCCGCCCGCGCCGGGAACGACTCGTTCCCGGCGTTGCGCGCGGTCGCCGGGCAGCTCTCGCCGGGCACGGCGGGGCTGGTGTTCGTGCTGACCCTGACGGGGTTCGCCTCCAAGGCCGGGATCGTGCCGCTGCACGCCTGGCTGCCGCGGGCCCACCCGGAGGCGCCCAGCCACGTGTCGGCGCTGATGTCGGCGGCGATGGTCACCATGGGCGTGTACGGGATCGTGCGGGTCGGGTTCGACCTGTTGGGCGGAGGGCCCCGCTGGTGGTGGCTGCTGGTGCTGGTGCTGGGCGCGGCCTCGGCGGTCTACGGGATCCTGCAGGCTGCGATCGGTACGGATCTCAAGCGGCTGCTGGGCTACTCGACCACCGAGAACATGGGGCTGGTCCTGATCGGGGTCGGCACCGGCGGGCTCTTCGCCGCGGCCGGGAACATGGTCCTGGCCGGTTTGGCGCTGACCGCCGCGCTGCTGCACGTGATCAACCACGCGGCGTTCAAGACGCTGCTGTTCCTGGCGGCGGGCTCGGTGCTGCACGCCACCGGCAGCCGGGACCTCGACGCCCTGGGCGGGCTGCGCACCGGGATGCCGGCCACGACCGCGGCGTTCGGGCTCGGCGCGCTCGCCGGGTCGGCGCTGCCTCCGGGCACCGCGTTCGTCAGTGAGTGGCTGCTGCTGCAGGCTCTCGTCCATGGCCTGTCCGCGGGCGGGGTGTCCACGGCAATCGTGATGCCGCTCGCGGTGGCCACGGTGGCGCTGACCGCCGGGCTGGCGGTGGCGACGTTCGTCAAGGCCTTCGGGATCGGGTTCCTGGCCCGGCCCCGCTCCGCGGCGGCCGCGGCGGCCCGGGAGAGCCCGCCCAGCATGCTGGCCGGGATGGCCGTGGCCGGTGCGGGCTGCGTGGTGTTGGCGCTGCTCCCGGCGCTGGTGCTGCCGG
>NZ_JAAXKZ010000056.1 GCF_012911875.1 Pseudonocardia bannensis
TCACCTGGGGATGCATCCGGATCGCGTCGATCAGCACACCTGCTCCGAACCGGTTGAGGTCGTAGAGGCAGAGCACGACGAGTTGCTCGGGGATGTACCGGGCCACCTCGTTCTCGTAGCGGATCAGGCTGTCGGGTCCTGCCCGGGGCAGCCAACAGCTCGCCTCCGCG
Source organism: Pseudonocardia bannensis (assembly GCF_012911875.1). GTDB lineage: Bacteria > Actinomycetota > Actinomycetes > Mycobacteriales > Pseudonocardiaceae > Pseudonocardia > Pseudonocardia bannensis. The sequence goes on from NZ_JAAXKZ010000056.1 coordinate 171, forward strand.
CCCAGGCGGATGCCGGCCGGCCAAGCCGGATCGACGATCTCTCCCCACACACCGGGCATCCCGTCGGGGGTCGGATCCTTGCGGCTGCGGGAGGGCACAGCTGAACTGCGGACGTCGAGCAGGCCCGTTCGCCGCCAGTCCGCGATCTCCGAGGGGGAACCGACTCGGCTCAGCACCGCGCCCGCGTCGGCCGCGTCGACCACCACCACGGACCGATCACCGGCCAGCAGGCCGGCCCGGAAGAACGCCGCCATGGCCCCGTCACGCTCCTCCGGCGCCCGGAACACACCGCACACATGGCCGCCGGGCTCGAGCGTGAGTCCCGGGATGCCGGAGTCGACGGTCATACGCACCCCCTGACGACTCAGGCCCGGCCGGTCCCACCGCGACGGCGTCGGCTCTGACCGTCGACTCATCGGCGCCCGGAGCGACGGAAATGGTGAACGAGATGGCTGCCCGAGGACCGGACGAGGGTGAATGAGACAGAGAATCCCCTCACGAACCCTCGTCCCCACGGGGTGAAATCACATCGACTCGTTCCCACTCTCAGGCCGAGGCGGCTCGGCACCGCATCTGCCCTGCCACGGGCGAGACGCGACCCGGACGATCACTCCTCGGTGCCCATCCGATCGCCCGGCGTCACGGCGAACACCGATGGGCGATCCTTGAGGGCTCCCCCGCTCCCACGTATGGTCCAACCCATGGTGGTAACCGGCGTAGCCGCGTGCTTCGTTCCGCCAACCGTTCCCGTGGCCCCTTGTCCGCAGCACGTCCCGGCCGCGAGCTGCCCCGCCCACTGAACCGGCCCTCGTGCGGCCCCACTGTTCCGCGCCGCGGACGACCACACCCGTGCTGCGTGGACGCCACCCGGCGATCCCGCAGAGCCGTCCCGCCCGGGCGGTGGCGGCGATCGGTACAGCGCTGGTCACCGCGGCCGCCGGGCATCTCCTCTCCGCGGGTGCCGCTCCCCCGCTGATCGGGCTACTGCTCGCCGTCGCCGCGATGGCGGGGCCCGCCTGGTGGCTGACCCGCGACGAACGCGGCTGGGAACGTCTCGCCGCCGCCCAGCTCACCGCGCAGCTCGGCAGCCACACGCTGTTCGCGCTGGCCGCCCCGGCGCCGGCCCCGCACACCGGCCACGGTGTCCTCGGCCCGGACCTGATGGTGCTCGCGCACCTGCTCGCCGCGGCCGTGGCGGGTGGGTGGCTGCGCTGTGGAGAGCGGCGCGCCATCGCGATGTCCCGTCGCGCCGTAGCGCTCCTGCTCGGGCTCGTCGCAGCGCTGCTCGGCACGGGCCCGCGGGCGGTCCGCGGCCCGGCCCGTCGTCGGCCCGCCCTCGCCTCGACCCCTGGCACCCAGACCACCCTGCTACGGCACACGATCGTCCACAGGGGACCTCCGGCGGTCTGCTGACCATCCCCATCACCGGCCGGGCCGACCCGGCCGGGTATCGCGCGCGCCCGTCGAACGCGCCGTGCCCGGCCGGCCCGTGCCGATCTCGGCGACACCGAAACCGGAGCCCCCATGACCACGACATCCGACCCCACCTGCAGCCCACCCGGCGATCACGGCCCCCGTGGCACGACCGGCTGGCGCGGTCTCGTGCTGCGCCTGCACTTCTACGCCGGCCTGCTGGTCGGCCCGTTCGTGCTGGTGGCCACGGCCACCGGGGTGCTCTACGTCCTCACCCCGCAACTCGAGTCCTGGATCTACGCCGACCAGCTGCGGGTGCCGGTGACAGCCCAGCAGCGTTCGTTGGCCGACCAGGTCCACGCCGCCGTGGCCACCGAGCCGGGAGGGACGCTCGACGCCGTCCGGCCCGCACCCGAACCCGGTGCGACGACCCGCGTGCTGTTCAGCGACCCGGGGCTCGACGAGTCCGAGCGCCGCACGGTGTTCGTCGACCCCGGGACCGGCCAGGTGACGGGATCACTGGTCAGCTACGGGACCAGCGGCGTGCTGCCGCTGCGCATGACGATCGACCAGTTGCACCGCAACCTGCTGCTCGGCGAACCCGGCCGCCTGTACAGCGAGCTCGCCGCGTCCTGGTTGTGGGTCGTGGCGCTCGGCGGGCTCGCGCTGTGGATCGCGCGCCTGCGCACCCGTCGGGCGGCGGGTCGCGCCGGCCTCCGCGATCTATTCCGCCCCGAACCCGGCGCGACGGGCCGGCGCCGAACCCTGACCCGGCACGGTGCACTCGGCACCTGGCTGCTGGTGGGGATGTTGTTCCTGTCCGCCACCGGGCTGACCTGGTCGACCTACGCCGGAGCCACCATCAGCGAGCTGCGGGCGTCGCTCGGTTGGAGCACCCCGGCGCTGGACTCCGGTGGCGGGGGCGGGCACGGGGACCACAGCGGCGGTGCGCCCGCCCAGGCCGGGAGCGGGGGCGCGGCGGTCGGCGGAGTCGACTCGGTGCTCGCCATCGCCCGCGCGGCCGGCATCGACGCCCGGAGCGTCGAGATCGCGCTGCCGGCCGAGCCCGGCGCGGCGTGGACCGTCACCGAGATCCAGCGCAGCTGGCCGACGCAGGTGGACGCGGTCGCGATCGACGCCGGCAGCGGCGCCGTCGTCGACCAGGTGCGCTTCGCCGACTACCCGGTGATGGCCAAGCTGGCCCGCTGGGGGATCGACGCGCACATGGGGGTGCTGTTCGGCTGGGTGAACCAGCTCCTGCTCGTGGCGTTCGGGCTCGGGCTGATCACGACGATCGTGCTCGGCTACCGGATGTGGTGGCGGCGCCGGCCCACACGGGGCCGAGGCGGCCGGGCGGTGCCGCGCGGGCAGTTCCGCCGGGCCAGCCAGCCCGTCGGGTTCGTCGCCGTGCTGGCGGCGGTCGTGGTCGGCTGGTTCGCGCCACTGTTCGGGATCAGCCTGCTCGCCTTCCTCGCGGTCGACGGGCTGCTCGGCCGGCGCGCCCGGAGCCGCACGGCCGGAGGCGACCCCGATGTCGAGGAGGGCGAGCTCCTCGACGCATGATCAGCGGCCGGGAACCGGCAGCCGGGACGAACCCGGCGCCGGCGTCCCATCCGTCGATCATGCCGCGACCACGGCAACGACGGCGGACCACGCGGCCACAGCCGGCGGCGAGGCCGGGCGCAGCCGCGGGTCCGACGGGTGGCTGGTTCGATCACGACTCGGACCAGTCCCACGTCGAACTCGGAACGAACGCACCCGGAGGAGATGTCCCGTGGACGACCGGCGCATCGCCGAGCTGGCCGCCGAGGTGCGGGCGCGCCCCCGGCCGCCCGGAGGCGTCCGGTTGGTCACGATCGACGGGTACTCCGGGTCGGGCAAGACCGAACTCGCCGGTCGGCTCGCCGGCGCCCTGGACGCACCGGTCATCACGCTCGAGGAGCTCTACCCGGGATGGGACGGCCTTGCCGCGGCCGTCCCACTCGCGGTGGAGTGGATCGCCGTCCCGCTCGCGGCCGGACGGGCGGCGCGCTGGCACCGGTACGACTGGGTGCGCGGCGTCCGTGACGAGTGGCGGGAGCAGCCGCCGGCGCCGGTCGTGATCCTGGAGGGCTGCGGGTCCGGAGCCGCGGCGCTTCGCCCGTACACGAGCACCGCGATCTGGGTCGACGTGCCACCCGGCGAGCGCGAGCGGCGGCTGCGCGCGCGGGCGGACTGGCCGGACTACGCCCTGCACCGGGACGGGTGGGCCGCGCAGGAGGACGCCTTCCACGCCGCCGACCACACGCGCGGGCGCGCGGACGTGATCGTCGACAACAGCGACGAGGCCTGATCCACCGTTCGGCCCCGGGAACTCTCCCCGGCTGGCAGCATGTGCCGCCGTGATCACCGCGGTGCGCTCTCACGTCACATCGCTGCACGTCTTCTGTGCCGTGCTGATCGCGGCGATCGTGGCCCGGCCGGTGATCGTCGACGCGCTGAGCGCGCCCGTGCTGCGCACCGCGGCCACCGTGTTCGTCGCGGTGTGCGTCCAGGCGCTGCCCTTCCTCGTGCTCGGCGTGGTGCTGTCCGGCGTGATCGCGGCCTTCCTCTCCCCGGCGGCCCTGCGCCGGGTGCTGCCCGCCCGCCCGGCCGCGGCGGTACCCGTGGCCGGGGCCGCGGGCCTCGTGCTGCCCGGCTGCGAGTGCGCGTCGGTGCCGGTCGCCCGGCGGCTGATCGGCCAGGGCGTGCCCGACGCCGCGGCGCTCACCTTCCTGCTGGCCGCGCCCGCTGTGAACCCGGTCGTCCTGGTGGCGACGGCGGTGGCGTTCCCGGGTGAGCCGGGGATGGTCGGCGCGCGGTTCCTCGGCTCGCTCGCCACCGCCTGCGTGATGGGTTGGCTGTGGCAGCGGGCCGGACGGGCGGAGTGGATCGGTGACCGGGTCCGGCTGCGGGCGCCGACGCCCACCGGCGCGGGCCGATGGGCGGTACTCGCCGAGACGGCGCGCCACGACCTGGTGTCCGCGGGCGGGTTCCTCGTGCTCGGTGCCCTCGCCGCCGCGGCGCTGTCGGTGCTGGTCCCGGCGGCCTGGCTGGACGCCCTGGGCGCGCAGCTCGTGCTCGCGGTCCTGGTCATGGCGCTGCTCGCCGTCGTGCTGGCGCTGTGCAGCGAGGCCGACGCGTTCGTCGCCGCGTCGCTGTCGACCCTGCCGCTGCTGCCGCGGCTGGTGTTCCTCGTCGTCGGCCCGGCGGTGGACGTCAAGCTCATCGCACTGCAGGCGGGCACGTTCGGCCGCGCGTTCGCGTTGCGGTTCGCCCCGGCGACCTTCGTGGTCGCCATGCTGTGCGCGGTCGGGGCCGGGCTGCTGGTGTTCGGCGGGGTGCGCTGATGCGGCGTGACACCCAGCACATGCTGCTGGTGCTGCTCGGCGGTGCGCTCATCCGGATCGCCGCCGACGACACCTACCTGCGCTACGTCAGGCCGTCACACCGCTGGTGGCTGCTGGCTGCGGGCGCGGTGATGGTGCTGCTCGCCGCCGTCGCGCTGGCGCGGGACCTGCGTGGCCGCACCGGGCCCGTCGACCACGATCACGATCACGGGCGCACCCGGAGCCCGTGGCTGCTGATGCTCCCGGTCCTGGTGATCGCGCTGGTCGCCCCGCCCGCACTGGGCGCCGACGCCGTGGCCCGGTCGGGCGGGGGCGGCGCGGTGGTCCGCAACACGGACCTCTACCCCCCGCTGCCCCCCGGCCCGCTGGAACTCGGCGTCGGCGAGGTGGTGAACCGGGCGGCGTGGGACGAGTCCGGTTCGCTCGACGGGCGCGAGGTCACCGTCACCGGCTTCGTCGTCCGCCGTGGTGCGGCAACGGTGCTCGCCCGGATGACCATCGCCTGCTGCGCCGCCGACGCCCGCCCGTACACGATCCGCCTGGTGGGCGACGTCGGGGACCTGGAGCCGGACACCTGGCTGCGGGTGCGCGGGACCGTCCAGCCGGGCAGCGCGACGCAGGCGAACCGGTTCACCCCCAGCCTGGCCGTCCTCGACGTGCAGGTGGTCGCCGAGCCCACCGACCCCTACGAGTACTGACGGGGCTACCCGCCCGCGGGGCGCGCGGCGATGCCCGGCTCCTGCCCGTAACCAGCGAACGCCGCGACGCAGCCTTCGATCTCCGCGGCCGGCAGCAGCCGCGGTTCGCCCGCGGTGCGGGCGGTCAGCCACACCTGGCACAGCCATTCCAGCTGAGCCGCCCGGTTGTAGGCCTTCGCGAGCGTGGCAGCGAGGGTGAGGGTGCCGTGGTTGCGCAGGATCACCCCGGTACGGCCGGTCAGCGCCGCCGACATGTTCGCCGCCAGTTCGGCCGTGCCGAACCTCGCGTAGTCGGCCACCCGGACCACGCCGCCGAAGTCGGCGAGCTGGTAGTGCACCGCCGGCACCTCGTCGGCCAGCAGCGACAGCGCGGTCGCGTGCACGGAATGGGTGTGCACCACCGCACCGGCCTCGTGGTCCCGGTAGGCGGTGAGGTGCATCGGCAGCTCGGACGTGGGCGCGAGCGCGCCGTCGACGACCGCCCCGGACAGATCCACCACGGGGACGTCGGCCGGGCCGAGGCGGTCGTAGTCCACGCCCGACGGGGTCACCGCGATCAGGTCGCCGTGGCGCACGGAGACGTTGCCCGAGGTTCCGACCACGAGCCCGTCCGCGGTCATCCGCAGCGCCGCGGCGATCACTGCCGCACGTGCGTCGGCGAGGAGCAGACCGGTCATGATCGCTGACCGGGGAGCCGGAACTGCACCCGCTCGATCCGTTCGCTGATCGGGGCGAACAGCTCGGCGTGGATCCGGTTGTGCTCGGGGTCGGCATCGTAGATCCGGTAGGCCTGTTCGTCCGCCAGGTCGACCGTGATCACGTAGTCGGCGCTGCCCTCCCTCAGCCCGAGGTCGGTACCGGCCAGCAGGTCGAACTCGACGCCGTCGACGCGCAGGTCGCGCAGGGCCTGCTCGACCTGCGCCGGGGCCACCCCGTCGCGCACCCGTCCGACCACCACGTTGCGGATCATCCCGCCTCCTCCGGCCACCCACAGCCGCTGCCACACCCTGCCAGACGCGGCGGCCGTGTGTCCGCCCGAAGATCGGCGGGGCCAGGTCTCGGGCGACCGGCCCGCCGACCACGCGGCGTCAGGGCACGATCGCGTCGATGTAGCCGCCCTCGGCGCGGAGCGCCCCACCGGTCGTCGCCGACGCCAGGTCGGAGCTGAGATAGGCCACCATCCGGGCGATCTCACGGGGTTCGATGAGCCGCCCCAGCAGGGACTGCGGACGGTGCTCGGCCATGAACCGGCGCTGCGCCTCGTCCCACGGCAGGTCGTCGCCGACCATCTGGCGGACGAAGGCCTCGACACCCTCGGTGTGGGTGGGCCCGGCCAGTACCGTGTTCACGGTGACGCCGGATCCGGCGGCCTCCTTCGCGTAACCGCGGCTGACACCCAGCAGCGCGGTCTTGGTGACGCCGTAGTGGACCATCTCCAGCGGGGTGGCGACCGCCGCCTCGCTGGCGATGAACTGCACCCGGCCCCACCCGCGCGCGATCATCCCGGGCAGGTACTCACGGGTCAGGCGGACGCCGGAGAGCACGTTGACCTCGAAGAACCGGCGCCACTCGGCATCGTCGATCGCGAGGACCGGGCGCCTGCCGAAGATCCCGACGTTGTTGACCAGGATGTCCACCCGCGGCAGTTCGGCGAGCAGCCCGGCGGTGTCCGCCTCGTCGGCGACGTCCGCGGCGATCCCGCCGACGTCGGCCTCGGCCAACTCGGCCCGCAACTGCGCGACGGCGTCGTCGACCCGGGCGGGATCGCGCCCGTTGAGCACGACGCCCGCGCCCGCTCCGGCGAGCTCGGCCGCGATCGCGTAGCCGATGCCCTGGGTGGAGCCGCTCACCAGCGCCGTCCGGCCGCCCAGGTCGATGTTCATGGCCGGATCATTACCCCGGACGATCCGGTTCACTCTCCCGGCAGGTTGTCAGAGGTCGGCGCGGCGGCTCACCAGCGTCTCGGCCACCCGCGCCAGCTTGATGTTGAGCGACTGCGACGCCGAACGCAGCACCTCGAACGCCTCGGCCGCGGTGATCCCCCGGCGCTCCATCAGGATCCCCTTGGCCTGCCCGATCACATCGCGGCTGCGCAGCGCCTCGCGCAGCTGTGCGGCCTCGAGGTCGGTGGCGGTGCAGGCCTGGGTGGCCGCCAGCGCTGTCGACGCGTGCGCGGCCAATACCAGCGCGATGTCGCGGTCGGTCTCGTCCAGCCCGTTCCGCTGGAAGGAGTAGAAGTTGAGCGCTCCCATCCGCGGCGGGTCGCCGTGCGGGAACAGGCCCACGGCCAGCACGCTGTGCATGCCCATCCCGGCCGCCGCCGGGCCGAACCGCGGGTACTCCCGCCCGGCCCCGAGATCGGCGCTGGCGGTCACGCCCCGGTTCGTCGCCCGCGCCGCCTCGATGCAGGGTCCCTCGTCGAAGCGGTACTGCAGCTCGTCGAGCCGGGTCGCCAGCTCGTCGGTCTCCACCGGGGTGTGGAAGCCCCCGCCGGAGGCACGCATCGTGACGCTGACCAGGTCGGCGCCCTCCACCACGGCGCGCCCCGCCCGGACCACTCGCCGCAGCACGTCCTGCACCGTGGTCGCGTCCAGCAGCGCGGCGGACAGCGCGACGAATTCGGCGGCCAAGGGGCCTGGAGCGGCGGAGAGCCCGTCGAACCGGTCGACCTCCCCCTCCACGAACAGCTGCTTGTCCTCGGCCCAGTCCTGGTCGGTCGGCACGTGACCACCTCATAGCTTCAGCGTCGACGCGAAAGGATTATCCGGCCCAACGCTCATCAGCAACCAACGCTACGGCAGCGCGGCCCGGGTGCGACCGTGATACTGCCGCCATGGCGGTACGCACGGTGGGTGTCGAGGAAGAGTTCCTGCTCGTCGATCCGGTCAGTGGACGGCCGCGGGCCGTCGGGGGTGCCGTGCTGCAAGCTGCGGAGGACGACTCCGAACTCACCGCGGAGCTGCACCGCGAGCAGTTGGAGACCGGCACCCGGCCCTGCGTCGGCCTCGACGAACTCGGGCGCGAGCTGCGCGGCACCCGGGCCGTGGCGGCCGCGGCGGCGAGCGCCGTGGGCGTCGACCTGGTCGCGCTGGCCACCTCGCCGTTGGCCGTGGAGCCGACGGTCTCACCCTCGCCGCGGTACCGGAAGATGGCACAGCGGTTCGGGCTCACCGTCGACGAGGTGATGACCTGCGGCTGCCACGTGCACGTCGCGATCGACTCCGCGGAGGAGGGCGTCGCCGCGGCCGACCGGATCCGGCCGTGGCTGGCGCCGCTGCTCGCGCTGAGCGTCAACTCGCCGTTCTGGCAGGGTGCCGACTCGGGGTATGCGAGCTTCCGCAGCCAGCTGTGGACGCGCTGGCCGTCAGCGGGACCGTACGAGCTGTTCGGCTCGCCGGCCGGCTACCGCGGCACGGTCGCGGCGATTCTCGGCTCGGACACCGTGCTCGACGAAGGGATGATCTACTTCGACGCCCGGCTGTCCCGGCACCATCCGACGCTGGAGATCCGCGTCGCCGACGTCTGCCTGGACCCCGACGACGCCGTGCTGATCGCGGCCCTGGCCCGGGCATTGGTCGAGACCGCGGTGCGCGGCCGGCGGGCTGGCTGCGCACCGGACCCGGTGCGCACCGAGGTGCTGAGACTGGCGTCGTGGCGGGCCGGGCGGTCCGGACTCGACGGGGAACTGCTCGACCCGACGACGTGGCGGCCCGCTGCGGCGGCGGACGTGCTGAACAGGTTGATGGCACACGTCGCGCCCGCGCTGGAGGACGCCGGCGAGCTCGAGACCGTGCGCGGCCTGCTCGACGCGGTGCTGCGCCGCGGCACCGGCGCCACGCGCCAGCGTCAGGTGCTCGAGCGCACCGGGGATCTCAGCGCCGTCGTCGCCGCGGCGACGGCGGCCGGCCGCGGCACCGGATGACGCGCGGGATGCGGCGAGCCGCCGACCCGACGCCGGATGCGCCGGTCAGGACGCCCGGTGCGTCCCGACATAGGAGTTCCGGGACCGCAGCTTGCGCACGATCAGCCAGATGACGAGCACGACGACGAGCCCGAGCACCACGTAACCGGCCGGGCCGAGGGCGCCCTCGACGCGGTCCCAGTTCTCCCCGAGGACCCAGCCCAACACGATGAACACCGCGTTCCAGATGCCGCTGCCGATCGCGGTGAGCAGCAGGAAGCGGGTCATGGGCATCCCGCCGACCCCGGCCGGCACCGACACCACGCTGCGGATCAGCGGGACGCACCGGCCGAACAGGACGAGCTTGCTGCCGTGCCGGTCGAACAGGGCACGCCCGCGCTCGAGGTCCTTCTGGCTGGACAGGATGAACCAGCGCTTCGCCGCGAGGGCGTGCAGCCGTTCGTACCCGAGCCACGCACCCAGCCCGTAGAGAACCAGTGCTCCGAGCACCGAGCCCGCGGTGGCGGCGGGCCAGACCCAGAACGCGTCGATCGCGCCGGTGCGGGCCCGGAACCCCGCCAGCGGCAGGATCGCCTCGGACGGGATCGGCGGAACCACGTTCTCCAGAAAAATCAGCAGGCCGACTCCGGCCGCTCCGAGCCGGTCGACGATCGAGAACACCCAGTCGGCCACATGTCCATGATGCCCAGAACGCCGGATGAACACCGGAATGCGGGGTCTGATGCGGCGGCGCTCACATCTGGGCCACGATGGCGGCCATGGCCGTGAACCCCACCGGAGCCGACATGAAGGCGTTCCTCGCCGCGGGCCCCGATCAGCCGATCGTCATGCTCAACCTGCTGCGGTTCGCCGAGGGCGGCGCGCAGCGTTACGACGAGTACATCGCCCACTTCCGCCCGTTCGCGGAGAAGGTCGGGGGGTCGGTCCTGTACTTCGGCCACGGCGCCGACCCGATCGTCGCCGAGCAGGGACAGGACTGGGACGCGGTGCTGCTGGTCTCCTACCCGAGCCGGCGGGCGTTCTCCGACATGGTGCGCGACCCCGGCTACCAGGCGGGCACGCACCTGCGTACCGAGGCGGTGGTCGAGGCGGTGCTGCAGCCGACGGTCCCGCGCGGGCGACCTGCCTCCGACCGGCGGTCACCTCAGTCCCGGTGATCACCGAGACTGCATCGGGCGCACCCGTCGACGACGCCGGCCCGCGCCGTCCGACGACTCTTCCTAAGGTGAACGCATGACCTCCACGGCGTCCCCCGCCATGCAGAAGGCCGATCTCGACGCGATCGAGCCCGACGTGCATGGCCTGATCAGCAAGCAGACCGCCCAGCTCGACGGCGTCGACGTGACCCGGGTCCGGTTCGACCCGGGCGCCCGCTGGTCGAGCGACCTGAAGTCCTACGCGGGCACCGAGAGCTGCGAGTTGCCGCACGTGGCGCTCGTGCTCAGTGGCCGGCTGGGCGTCCGGATGGACGACGGCAGCACCGAGGAGTTCGGACCGAACCAGGTCATGATGCTGCCGCCCGGCCACGACGCCTGGACCGTCGGCGACGAGGCCTGCGTGTTCGTCGAGTTCTCCCGAGGCAACGACTACTACGCCTGACACCTCCGCCCCACCGGCGCGAAGGTGGCCCCCGCAACGCCTGACGTTGCGAGGGCCACCTTCGCGCCGTACGGGTTACGCGGCGGCGGTTGTGGTGGCGCGGTTGCGCAGCGACTGCGGGACCGCGAAGCGGTCGCCGTACTTCTTCGCCAGCTCGTCGGCACGGGCCACGAAGCCGGCCGGGCCGCCCGGGTAGCCCTCGATGTACTGCATCACGCCACCGGTCCAGGCCGGGAAGCCGATGCCGAAGATCGAGCCGATGTTGGCGTCGGGCACCGAGGTCAGCACGCCCTCGTCGAAGCACCTGACGGTCTCGAGCGCCTCGATGATCAGCATGCGCTCGGACAGCTCGTGCAGGTCGACGTCGTGGTTGGTCGCGCCGAAGTGCTCCCGCAGCCCCGGCCAGAGCCGGGTCCGCTTGCCGTCGACGTACTCGTAGAAGCCCGCGCCCGAGCTCCTGCCCTTGCGGTCGAACTCGTCGAGCATCCGGTCGACCACGGCCTCCGACGGGTGCGTCGGCCAGGTGCCGCCCGCGGCCACGACGGCCGCCTTGGTCTCCTCGCGGATCTTGCGCGGCAGGGTCAGCGTCAGCTCGTCCATCAGCTGCAGCACCGGTGCCGGGTAGCCGGCCTGCGAGGACGCCTGCTCGATCGTCTGCGGGTCGATGCCCTCGGCGAGCATCGCGATGCCCTCGTTGATGAAGGTGCCGATGACCCGGCTGGTGAAGAAGCCGCGGCTGTCGTTGACCACGATCGGGGTCTTCTTCATCCCGAGCGTCACGTCGAACGCCTTGGCCAGCGTGGCGTCCGAGGTCTGCTCACCGCGGATGATCTCGACCAGCGGCATCTTGTCGACCGGGGAGAAGAAGTGCAGGCCGATGAAGTCGGCCGGCCGGTCGACGCCCGCGGCGAGCTCGGTGATCGGCAGCGTCGAGGTGTTCGAGCACAGCAGCGCGTCGGGCTTGATGACCTTCGCGGCCTCGGCGAAGACCTCCTGCTTCAGCTTCACGCTCTCGAACACGGCCTCGATGACGATGTCGCAGCCGGCGAGGTCGGCGTAGTCAGCGGTCGGGGTGATGCGGGCGAGCAGCGCATCGCCCTTCTCCTGCGTGGTCTTGCCCCGCTGGACACCCTTGGCCACCAGGCCCTCGGAGTACGCCTTGCCCTTCTGCGCCGCCTCGATCGAGACGTCCTTGAGCACGACCTCCCAGCCCGACAGCGCGCAGGTGTAGGCGATGCCCGCACCCATCATCCCGGCGCCGAGCACGGCGACCTTGGTCGGCTGCCACTTCTCGTGACCGTCGGGCCGCGAGCCACCGCCGTTGATGTGCTGCAGGTCGAAGAAGAACGCCTTGGTCATGTTCTTCGAGACCTGGCCGGTGACCAGCTCGGTGAAGTAGCGGCTCTCGATGCGCTGCGCGGTCTCGAAGTCGACCTGGGTGCCCTCGACCGCCGCGGCCAGGATGCTGCGCGGCGCGGGCATCGGGGCGCCCTTGAGCTGCTTGCGCAGGTTGGCCGGGAACGCCGGCAGGATCGACGCGAGCTTCGGGTTCGACGGGGTGCCGCCGGGGATCTTGTAGCCCTTCTTGTCCCACGGCTGCGCGGCCTCGGGGTTGGCCGCGATCCAGGCCCGGGCCTTGTCCATCATCTCGTCGACGCTGGTGGCCAGCTCGTCGATGATGCCGATCTCCAGCGCCTTGGCCGGCTTGTGCCGCTGGCCCTGCGCGAGCACCTTCATGAACCCGTCGGCGATGCCGAGCATGCGGGTGATCCGGACGACGCCGCCGCCACCGGGAAGCAGGCCCAGGGTGACCTCGGGCAGGCCGTAGATCACCCCCTTGGCGTCGAGGCCGATCCGGTGGTGGCAGGCCAGGCCGATCTCCAGGCCACCGCCGAGCGCGGTGCCGTTCATCGCCGCGACGACCGGCCTGCCGAGGGTCTCCAGCTTGCGCAGCTGGGCCTTGACCGTGGTGACGTTCTCCATGATCGCCGGCGCGTCGGCCGGGGTCGCCTTGGACATCGAGTCCAGGTCACCGCCGGCGAAGAAGGTCTTCTTCGCCGAGGTGACGATGACGCCGGTGAGGTTGTCCTTCTCCGCCACCAGAGCATCGACGACCTCGCCCATCGCGGCGACGTAGCGGTCGTTCATCGTGTTGGCGCTGCGGCCCGGGTCGTCGAGGGTGACGATCGCGATCCTGTCGTCCCCGCGCTCCCAGCGGACGGCCTTCTGCTCGCTCACTGTGTTTCCAGTTCCTCTCGTGTGGTCCGGGGAGCCGCGTCAGACACGCTCGACGACGGTGGCGATGCCCATCCCGCCGCCGACGCACAGCGTGGCGAGGCCGTAGCGCAGGTCGCGACGCTCGAGCTCGTCGACCAGGGTGCCGAGGATCATCGCGCCGGTGGCGCCCAGCGGGTGGCCCATGGCGATCGCGCCACCGTTGACGTTGACCTTCTCGTGGTCGAGGTCGAGGTCGCGCATGAAGCGCAGCGCGACCGCGGCGAACGCCTCGTTGATCTCGAACAGGTCGATGTCGTCGACGGTCAGGCCCGCCTTGGCCAGCGCCTTGCGGCTGGCCGGCGCGGGGCCGGTGAGCATGATCGTCGGGTCGGCACCGGACAGCGCGGTGGAGACGATGCGGGCCCGCGGGGTGATGCCCGCGGCCTTGCCGGCCGCCTCGGTTCCGATCAGGCACAGCGACGCGCCGTCGACGATGCCGGACGAGTTGCCGGCGTGGTGCACGTGGTCGATCTTCTCGACCCAGTGGTAGCGCTGCAGCGCCACGGCGTCGAACCCACCGGCCTCGCCCATCATCGCGAACGACGGCTGCAGGCCGGCCAGGCTCTCCAGCGTGGCACCGGCACGGACGTGCTCGTCCCGGTCCAGGATCGTCAGGCCGTTGCGGTCCTTGACCGGGACGACCGAGCGCGCGAAGTAGCCGTTGGCCCAGGCCTTCGCGGCGCGGTTCTGCGACTCGACGGCGAACGTGTCCACGTCCTCGCGGGAGAAGCCCTCGAGGGTCGCGATCAGGTCGGCGCCGATGCCCTGGGGCACGAAACCGGTCTGGTACGCGGTGTCGGGGTCCATCGCCCAGGCGCCACCGTCGGAGCCCATCGGGACGCGCGACATGGCCTCGACACCGCCGGCGAGGACCATCTCCTCCATGCCGGAGCGCACCTTGAGCGCGGCGGTGTTGACCGCCTCCAGGCCGGAGGCGCAGAACCGGTTGAGCTGAACTCCGGCGACGGTGTCGGGCAGGCCGGCCGCGATCGCGGCGGTCTTGGCGATGTCGCCGCCCTGGTCCCCGATCGGCGACACGACGCCGAGCACGACGTCGTCGATCGTGGCCGGGTCGAGCTCGGGGAACCGGGCGCGCATCTCGTCGATCAGCCCGACGACCAGCGATACCGGCTTGACCTCGTGCAGCGAGCCGGAGGCCTTGCCCCGGCCGCGTGGCGTGCGGATCGCGTCGTAGATGTACGCCTCGGGGATCTCGCTCATGCGAACCTCTCGTCTGCTCCGGCGAAGAAACACGGCTGCGGGCACGGCTGCGGCGACAGGCCGCGACGGCCGATGGCGCCGTTCGGCTCCTTTGTTACAGCAGTACTGTCACATAGGTCAAGGTCTGCCGTAGCCTTCACCCATGGCAGTGCCGACTCCGCAACGATCTGCACCCGACGGGGAACTGCTGACCATCGACCAGTTGGCCGATCGCAGTGGTGTCACCGTTCGCACCATCCGCTTCTACGCCGGACGCGGGCTGCTCCCGCCGCCTCGGCTGCGTGGCCGCACGGGCCTCTACGGCCCCGACCACCTGGCCCGGTTGGAGCTGATCAGCGAGCTGTCCGCACTCGGGTTCACCCTCGCCGCGATCGAGCGTTACCTGGAACGGGTGCCGCATTCCACGGGCGCCGGCGAGCTCGCCCTGCAGCGCGCCCTGCTGACCCCGTGGGTGCCCGAACAGCTCGAGGAGGTCGACCGAGCCGAGCTCGACCGGCGGGCCGGACGGGTGCTCGACGACGACGACGTCGACGCGCTGGAGGCCATCGGCGCCGTGGAACGGCTCGTCGAGGGCGAGGGGGCCGGGCGGATCCGGTTGCACGGACCGCTCGGGCCCGGGCTGGAGATGCTCGACTCCGGGCTGCCCACGGCGTTGCTGCGCGACTCCCACGAGCTCATCGAGAAGCACACCACCGCGCTGGCCGAAGACCTAATGGCGCTGTTCCAGCGGCAGGTGCTGCAGCCCTACCGCGACGCGGGCCGCCCCGCCGAGGAGCGCAGCCGGTTGGCCGCCACCATGAGCAGGCTCAAGCCGATCACCGTGCAGGGCGTCGTCACGGCGTTCGGCCGCGCGGTGAACCGGGCCATCCGCGAACGCATCGGCTGACGGTGCGGATCGCCGGCGAGGAGCGGCGATACCGGGCCGGCGGCGCCGGCGCGAGACCGGCCGGCCCCGCGCCGGGGCGATCTGCGCCTAGGGTGCGGCCGTGGCTGATCTCTTCACGCACCCGGTGAACGTCCGCTACCTCGAGGTGGACGCCCAGGGCGTCGTCTTCAACGCCTGGTACCTGGCGTACTTCGACGACGCGATGACGGCGTTCCTCGCCGACCGCGGCCTGCCCTACACGGTGATGACCGACGCCGGGTACGACGTGCAACTGGTCCGCTCCGAGATCGACTGGAAGGCCGGTGTGGGCTGGGGCGACGAGATCGTCGTCGCGGTGTCGACCGCCCGGATCGGGCGCACCAGCTTCGCGCTGGACTTCCAGGTGCGCCGTGGTGGCGGTGACGACGCCGAGGTGACGTGCGCGGGCCGCACCGTGTACGTGGTGATCGCGACCGACGGCTCCGGCAAACGCGAGATCCCCCCGCTCATCGCCGACGCCCTGGGCGACCCGGCCCCGCTCCTCCCCCTCTGACCGGCCCACCCAGCCGCTTCCCCGTTTGCCACGAACGGCACTTTCGTTCAAACCTGTTGAACAAAAGTGCCGTTCGTGGGAACGCGGGGGACCCGGAGGGGTCGAGGGTCAGACGCCGGCGGCGGTGGTGAGCGCCCGCTTGGTGAGCAGCCGGGCCAGGTGGCGCCGGTACTCGCGGGTCGCCGCGGTGTCCGCGGGCGGGTCGGTGGCCTGGTCGGCCAGCGCGGCCGCGTCCTCGATGGACGCCCCCTCGGCCAGCGCCGCTTCGGTGGCCGAGGCACGAAGGGGCGTCGGGCCCATGTTCACCAGGCCCACCCGGCCGTCGACGACGGCCACGGCGACGATCGCCCAGTCGTTGGACCGGCGGGTGAACTTCTCGTACGCCCAGCCGGCGGCGCCGGTGCGCGGCACCCGGACCTCGACGATCAGCTCGTCCGGCTCCTTCACCGAGGAGAACACCCCGGTGTAGAAGCCGGTGATCGGCACCTGCCGCTCACCGCGCGCGCTGCGCAGCACGACGGTGCCGTTCAGCGCGAGCACCGCGGCCGGCAGGTCGGACGCCGGGTCGGCGTGCGCGAGCGAGCCGCCGATGGTGCCGCGGTGACGGACCTGCGGGTCACCGACCGTGCGGGCCACGGCGGGCAGCAGCGGAACCTCGGTGGCCAGCACCTCGGAGGCCTCGAGGTCGCGGTGCCGGGTACCGGCCCCGATCGCGACCTCGTCGCCCTCGACGCGGATGTAGTTGAGGTCGGCCAGCCGCCCGATGTCGATGACCAGCTCGGGCGCACCGAGGCGCAGCTTCATCACCGGCAGCAGCGAGTGGCCGCCGGCCAGCACCGTGGCGTCCTCGCCGTGCTCGGCGAGCAGTGCCAGGGCGGCGTCGACCGTGTCCGGCCGCTCGTAGTCGAACGCGACGGGGATCATGCGCCGGCCCCTCCGGTCGAGAAGCCCGGAGCCGTGCGCGACGCGTCGCTCTCGGCCTCGCGCTTCTGCTCCGCGTCGGGGTCCTGCCCCGCCGCGGCGAGCACCGCCCGGACGATGTTGTGGTAGCCCGTGCAGCGGCAGAGGTTGCCCTCCAGCCCCTCCCGGACATCACGCTCGGTCGGGTTCGGGTTCTCCTCGATGAGGCTCACCGCCGCCATGACCATGCCCGGCGTGCAGAAGCCGCACTGCAGGCCGTGCTCCTCGCGGAACGCCTTGGCCATCGGGTGCAGCTCCCCGCCCTCGGGGGACAGGCCTTCGAGCGTGGTGACCGACCGCTGGTCGGTCTGCACGGCGAGCACCGTGCAGGACTTGACCGACTCGCCGTCCACGAGCACCGTGCAGGCGCCGCAGGACGTCGTGTCGCAGCCGATGTTGGTGGCCTTCAGCCCGACGTTCTCGCGCAGGTAGTGCGCCAGCAGCAGCCGCGGCTCGACGTCCGCGCTCGTCTGCTCGCCGTTGACCGTGATGTCTACCTTCACTGTGTTGCCGCTCACTTGGCCCCCTTCGAAGCGGCCTGGATGGCCTCCCACACCCGCAGCGGGGTGGTCGGCATGTCGATGTGGCGCACCCCGAGGTGGGACAGCGCGTCGACGACGGCGCTCTGCACCGCAGGCGTCGCGCCGATCGTTCCGGCCTCGCCGATCCCCTTGGCACCCAACGGGTTGATCGGAGTGGGGGTGGCCTGGTCCACGAGCTCGAAGCTGGGCAGCTCGGCCGCGGACGGGAAGCCGTAGTCGGCGAACGTCGCGGTCAGCGGGTTGCCGTCCTCGTCGTAGACGACCTCCTCGAGCAGGGCCTGCGAGATGCCCTGCGCGATGCCGCCGTGCCGCTGGCCCTCGGCCAGCAGCGGGTTCACGACCGGGCCCGCGTCGTCGACGGTGACGATCCGCTCGACGGTGACCTTGCCGGACTCGACGTCGACCTCGACGACGGCGACGTGCGCACCGAACGGGAACGTCGGCTTCTTGCTGTCGAACGTGGTCGACACGGCGAGCTTCTCCTGCTCGGCGAGCTGCGCGAACGTCACGCTCTTCGAGCCGGGGGCGCCCTTGACCACAATGGACGCGTTGCTCTTGTCGACCTCGAGGTCGTCCACGTTGGCCTCGAGCAGGTCGGCGGCGCGCTGCTTGGCCAGCTCGACCAGCTCGCCCGCGGCCTGGTACACCGCGACGCCGCCGGTCTGCAGGCTGCGCGACCCCATCGTCCCGCTGCCCCGCGGGATGAGGTCGGTGTCGCCGTGCTTGACGGTGATCTTCTCGATCGGGATGCCCAGGTGGTCGCTGGCCAGCATCGCCCACGCGGTCGCGTGGCCCTGGCCGTGCGGCGAGGTGCCGGTCAGCACGGTCACCGTGCCGTCCGGGTGCACCTCGACGGCGGCGTCCTCGGCGAACGCGCCGCCGCCGGTGATCTCGACGTAGGACGAGACGCCGATGCCGAGCTGGCGGGCGTCACCGCGCTCGCGGCGCGCGGCCTGCTCGGCCCGCAGCTCGGCGTAACCCGCCGCCTCCTGGGCCCGCTCGATCGCCTTGGCGTACTCGCCGCTGTCGTACTCGACGCCGCCCTGGGTGACGAACGGGAACTTCTCCGGCGCGATCACGTTGAGCTTGCGGACCTCGGCCGGGTCCATGCCGATCTCGGCGGCGAACAGGTCCATCGCCCGCTCGATCGCCGCGGTCGCCTCCGGGCGGCCCGCACCGCGGTAGGCGACGGTGGACGTCGTGGTCGTGACCAGGACCCGAGCCCGGGACTCGACCTTGGGGATGTCGTAGGTGCCGGGCGCCATCATCCGGGTGAAGGCCGGCAGGTACGTGCCGAGCCGGGGGTACGCGCCGGCGTCGGCCAGCACGTCGATCCGGTAGGCCTGCACCTTGCCGTCCCGGCTGCCACCGATCGTGACGGTCTGCAGCTGGGCGCGGCCCTGGCCCATCCCGGTCATGTTCTCCGAGCGGCTCTCCGACCAGCGGACGGGCCGGCCGGCGCGCTTGGCCAGCGCCGCGACGAGCGCGAACTCGGGGTCGGCGCCGATCTTGGCTCCGAAACCGCCGCCCACGTCGGGCAGGATCACGTGAACCGTGTCCTTCTCGACGCCGAGCCAGCCGGCGATCTCGTCGCGGGCGATGTGGGCGTTCTGGCTGGAGCAGAAGATCGTCACGCGGCCGTCGTCGCCCCACACGGCCGCGGCGGCGCGGGTCTCCAGGGGGGCCGCGGCGAGGCGCTGGTTGACGATCTCGCGAGTCACGACGACGTCGCAGCCGTCGAACAGCGTCTCGTCGAAGGCGTCCTCGACGCCGAAGCCCAGCGCCGTGTTGGTGCCGGCCTCGGGGAACAGCAGCACCTCGTCGGAGGCCGCCGCCTTCAGGTCGATCACCGCCGGCAGCGGGTCGTAGTCGACCGCGACGAGGTCGGCGGCGTCCGGGCCCTGGTAGCGCTCCTCCGTGAGCACGGCGGCGACCGGCTCCCCGACGAAGCGGACCACGTCGGTGGCCAGCCAGGGCCGGACCATGGCCTTGTTGGCCGCCGGGAACAGCAGCGCCGGCGGGAGGTCGAGATCGGCGCCGGTGATCACCGCGACGACGCCGGGGGCTTCCCGGGCGCCCTCGACGTCGATGGCGGTGATCCGTGCGTGCGCCAGTGGGGAGCGGACCAACGTCAGGTGCAGAGCACCGGTCAGCCGCTCGTCTGTCAGGTCGTCGGTGTAGGTCGCGCCCCGTGTGAGGAACACCGGATCCTCAACACGGACCACGCGCGTGCCCATGATGCTCATCACGGCTGAGCGTATCTCTCCTCAGGAGACGTCGCGCCACCGAGCGATGCCCTGACCTGCAAGTTAGCTAAGCCTTACCTGATGATCAGGATCCTGAGGCCCGGGTGGGCTCCCGACGGAGCCCGCCCGGCCCTTCTCCTCAGGTACCGGCTCGCTCGTCCCACCACTCGCGGACCGCCCACAGCGGCGACACCGGCCCGTGCCCGGCGCCCAGGGGGTAGGAGTGCCGCACCGCCTCGACGATGTAGCGCTTGCCGAACGCGACGGCCTCGGGCGCCGTCATCCCGCGGGCCAGGCCCGACGTGATCGCGGCCGCCATGCTGTCCCCGCCGCCGTGGGTGTTGCCGGTGTCGAAGCGCGGCCCGGGCAGCTCGGTGAACGAGTTCCCGTCGTACAGCAGGTCGACGCAGCCGTCGGTGTCCTCGCGCAGGTGCCCGCCCTTGACGAGGACGTAGCGCGGACCCAGGCCGTGCAACACCTTCGCCGCTTCGTACTGCGCGGCCCGGTCGTGCACGTCGACGCCCACCAGCAACCGCACCTCGTCGAGGTTCGGCGTGACCACCGTGGCCCGCGGGAACAGCAGCGTGCGGAACGCGTCGAGCGCGGAGTCGGCGAGCAGTTGGTCACCGTGCATCGACGCGGCCACCGGGTCGATCACCAGCGGGGTCCGGTGAGCGGCACCGATCCCGGCCTCGTCGCACGCCGCCGCCACCGCCTCGATGATCTCGGCACCGGCCAGCATCCCGGTCTTCGCCGCGTCCAGCCCGATGTCGCCCGCGACGCTCGCGATCTGCGCCGCGACCGTCTCCGGCGGGATCGTGTGCACCCCGGTGACGCCGACGGAGTTCTGCACGGTCACCGCGCACACCGCCAGGCAGCCGTGCACCCCGCACGCGGCGAACGTGCGCAGGTCGGCCGCGATGCCGGCGCCACCGCCGGAGTCGGTACCGGCGATCGTCATCGCGCGCGGCGGCGTGACCCCGATCGTCCGCCGGCCGTTCATTCCTGCACCACCGGTAGATACACCCGGCCACCCTCGTCGGTGAATTCCCGCGCCTTCTCGTCCATCCCCGCCTCGATCGCCTCGACGCTGGTCAACCCGTGGGCCTCCGCGTAGTCCCGGACGTCCTGGGTGATCCTCATGGAGCAGAACTTCGGCCCGCACATCGAGCAGAAGTGTGCGGTCTTGGCCGGCTCCGCAGGCAGTGTCTCGTCGTGGAAGGACTGCGCGGTGTCCGGGTCCAGGGACAGCCGGAACTGGTCGGCCCAGCGGAACTCGAAGCGGGCCTGGCTCAGCGCGTCGTCGCGGGCCTGTGCCCGCGGGTGCTCCTTGGCCAGGTCGGCCGCGTGCGCCGCGATCTTGTAGGTGATCACCCCGGTCTTCACGTCGTCCCGGTTGGGCAGGCCGAGGTGCTCCTTGGGCGTGACGTAGCAGAGCATCGCGGTGCCGTGCTTGGCGATCGTCGCCGCACCGATCGCGCTCGTGATGTGGTCGTAGCCCGGCGCGATGTCGGTGGCGAGCGGGCCGAGGGTGTAGAACGGCGCCTCGCCGCACCACTCCTCCTCCAGGCGCACGTTCTCCGCGATCTTGTGCATCGGGATGTGGCCGGGGCCCTCGATCATCACCTGCACGTCGCGGGCCCGCGCGATCTCGGTCAGCTCGCCGAGGGTGCGCAGTTCCGACAGCTGGGCGTCGTCGTTGGCGTCGGCGATGGACCCGGGGCGCAGTCCGTCGCCGAGGGAGAACGTGACGTCGTAGGTGCGCAGGATGTCGCACAGCTCGTGGAAATGGGTGTAGAGGAACGACTCCCGATGGTGCGCGAGGCACCACGCGGCCATGATCGACCCGCCGCGCGAGACGATCCCGGTGACCCGCTTGGCGGTGAGCGGCACGTAGCGCAGCAGCACGCCCGCGTGCACGGTCATGTAGTCGACACCCTGCTCGCACTGCTCGATCACGGTGTCCCGGTAGATCTCCCAGGACAGCTCGGCCGGGTCCCCGTTCACCTTCTCCAGGGCCTGGTAGATCGGCACCGTGCCGACCGGGACCGGGGAGTTCCGGATGATCCACTCCCGGGTCTCGTGGATGTCCTTGCCGGTGGACAGGTCCATGACGTTGTCGGCGCCCCAGCGGGTGGCCCACACCATCTTGTCCACCTCCTCCTCGATCGAGGAGGTCACCGCGGAGTTGCCGATGTTGGCGTTGATCTTCACCAGGAACTTCTTGCCGATGATCATCGGCTCGGACTCCGGGTGCTTGCGGTTGGCCGGGATCACCGCCCGGCCGATCGCGACCTCGTGGCGCACGAGTTCGACGTCGACGCCCTCGCGGATGGCGATGAACCGCATCTCGGGCGTGACGATCCCGGCCTTGGCGTACGCGACCTGGGTGACCGCGCCGTCGATCGGCTCGCGGGCGGCGATCCAGGGCGCGCGCAGCGCCGGCAGACCGGCCCGGACGTCGATGTGCGCGGAGGGGTCGGTGTACGGGCCCGAGGTGTCGTAGACGTCGAAGTGCTCGCCGTTGGTCAGCTCGACCCGGCGGACCGGGACGCGGATGCCGTCCGGGCCGTCGAGGTAGGCCTTGTGCGAGCCCTGGATGGCACCGGTGGTGACGGTGGGGCGGACGGAACGGTCGTGCAGCGACGACACAGCCGTCATCGGATTTCCTCCCTACGCCGGCATTACCCGGACAGGTTCTGCGGTCGGCGGCACCAGCCGCCCTCTCAGCCCGCTGACTTACGAGCTCCCGCGCGTGTTCAGATGTGGTGCAGCTCTGTGCTGCGGATCAGCGTGGACAAACGCGGATCAGCGTGGATCAGCACTGCCCGCCGACCGTAACCCGGCGCGCCGGGCCGGCGCCAGGGAGTGTGCGGTGCTCGTCGTCAGACCCGGCCCGGACCGTAGACCCGGTACGCGTTGTCTGCGGCGATCATCGCGGTGATGCGGTGGACGTCGGGTTCGGCCGCCTCCCCGGCGCGCCGCCAGCCGTCGAGCAGGTCCTGGACCGCGCGGCGGAACCGCAGCGCCGCGAGGTGGTACAGCTCGGCCAGCCCGAACGCGTCGGAGGAGTAGAGCACCTTGCCGAACGGGGCGATCTCCAGCACCTCGGCGAGCAGCACCGAGGCCCGTGGCCCGACGTAGGTGGCGGCGAGGCCCACGTCGACATGGACGTGGCCGAACACGTGGGCCAGCCACGCCGCTTCCCGGTGGTAGGGGTAGCAGTGCAGCAGCATCACCGCGACGCCGGTGGCGGCGGTGGCCCGGCAGAATCCGGTGAGCAGGATCGGGTTCGCCCGGTGCAGGTCCTCGTCGGGATCGCCGAAGCCGGTGTGCAGTTGCAGCGGCAGCCCGGTGTCCACCCCGCACCACAGGACGTGGCGCAGCAGCACCGGGTCGTCCAGCGGGCCGGACCGGCCCCGCAGCCAGCGCCCCGCGGCCGCGCGGACCTCGGTGTCGGTCGGCCGCGCCGGGTCGACGTCGAAGCCGTGGCGGTAGGCCAGCACCGACTTGCACGCGATCGCGGTCCTCGCCCGGGATGCGACCGCGGCGGCCACCGAGTCGGGGTACTGCGCGGGCCCCACGCCCCCGGCGGCGACCTGCTCGGCCACCGTCTCCAGCCGCAGCACCTCGAACGCCGGCGCCCCGGCTGCCGTGCCCAGCTCGGCGAGCCCGAGCAGCTCGGAGGAGCGGAAACCGGTGTCGACGAACAACGCGGTGGTACCGGACGCCGTCAGCAGCCGGCGGGTCACCTCGGCCGGGCCGAGCTCGGCCCGGCGGGCGAGATAGTCCGACGCGGGTGCGTGCGGCGGGAGGTCGAGCACCGGTGCGCACCACCGCCGGACCGAGAGCCCCAGCGCCGAGTCGAACGGGTCGGCCCACGACGGCGTCGCGCCCTCGGTGAGCAGCGCACCGAAGGCGGCCGCGTCCGCCGGCCCCGCCAGCACGCTGTGGCAGTGGTGGTCGATGAGCGCCGGCGAGTCGAACCGGTCCGGCGCCCCGGTCAGTGGGTCCACCGGGAGGCGGCGACGACGTCGCCGGGCGCGACCCCGGCGAACCGGGCGATCTCCGCGTCGCGGACCGCGGCGATGGTATCCGCCAGCTCCGGGCCGAAGGCCTCGGCCAGCACCGATTCGCGACGGAACGCGGCCACCGCGTCCTCCAGGCGCTGCGGTAGCCGGACCACGCCGCGGGTGGACCGCTCGCCGGCCGACCAGCGCGCCGGATCGATGTACACCGGATCGCGCAGCCGCGCGCCCTGCTCGATCCCGGCGAGCCCGCAGGCGAGCAGCCCCGCCACGACCAGGTACGGGTTCGCGCTCTGGTCCATGCACTTCACCTCGACGTTCGCCGCGGCGGCCTGCTCACCGACCGAACCGGTCACCAGACGCACCGCGGCCTCCCGGTTCTCCGGCCCCCAGCACGCGTAGACCCCGGCCCAGTGCGACGGCACCAGCCGCAGGTAGCTGGCCACGCTCGGCGCGGCGACGGCGAGCAGCGCGGGCAGCCGGTCGAGGATCCCGGCGGTGAAGCCCTCACCCTCCTTGGCCAGCCCGCAGGGCCCGTCACCGCCGCTCATCAGATTTCGCCCGGCGCGGTGGATCGACAGGTGCACGTGCCCGCCGTTGCCGACCTCGCCGGCGACGACGGCGGGCGCGAACGACACCCGCAGCCCGTGCCGCTGGGCCACCGCCCGGATCGTGGTCCGCACCAGCACGGCGGTGTCGGCCGCCGCGACCGGCGACTCGGGCGCGACCGAGACCTCGAGCTGGCCGGGGGCGTACTCGGGGTGGAACTGCAGGACCTCCACCTCCTGGGCGGCCAGCGCTCGCAGCAGGTCGGCGGCGTAGTCGGACCGTTCGACGAGCCGCGCCATGCCGTAGGCCGGCCCGCTCATCGCCGGCACGAAACCGGGCCCCGGCCCGGGCCCCTCGGCCGGGGCGAGCACCCACTCGATCTCGAACGCCATCCGAACCGTGATCCCCATCCCCGCCAGCCGCCCGGCGAGCCGCCCGGCGGTGGCCCGGCTGCACTGCGGGTGCGGTTCGCCCTCCTGGGTCCACCGGTCCACCGGCGCCCACGCCCAGCCGGGCTGGGCGGCCAGCACCACCAGCCGGTCCAGGTCGGGCAGCAGCCGCAGGTCGCCGGTCGGGCCGGCCGACCAGCGCCCGTCGGTGATCGAATCGTCGGGCAGGAAGAAGTCGAACAGCGGCGTGGCCCCCACCCCCCAGGCCGCGGCTCGCGGCAGCGCCGCCGTCGGCACGGCCTTCACGCGGGTGATCCCGCCGTTGTCCACCCACGTCAGCGCCACCGCGACCACGTCGGCGGCGGCCAGCCGCTCGGCGTGCCGCGTGCCCTGCGCGGCCCGCTCGACCCGTTCCTGATGCTGCACGATGCACCGCCCGGCGACGCGTTCCGGCGAACCGATCTCAGGGCGGTCGATAGTGCCAGGTCCCGGGCACCGGGTCGAGCGTGCGGACGCGCGCTACGCCGCGGCGCGCACGCGGAGCAGCCGGGGCAGCGTCCCCGCCATGAGCAGAACGAGCCCGCCGACCGCGACGGCCCCGCCCAGCGCCCACGCCGCGAACACCGCGATGGACGCCACCTCGCCGCCCAGCGACGCCACCGATGTCATCGTCGCCCGGGCGCTCCCGGTGATCCGGTCCTGCAGCCGGACGTCGGCGACGACCAGCACCATCCGGTACAGCCCGTAGAACACGGCGAGACCGGTCAAGGCCGCCGGGTGCGCGACGATCGCCGACGCGACCAGCGCCGTCGACGCCACGCCGAGGGCGAGTGCCAGGCCGAGCGAGGGCAGCCGGGCACCGGAGGCCGCGCAGGCGGAACCGGCTGCGCCCGCCAGCGGGAGGCCGAGCGCGACGATCGGGACCAGACCGGTCGGGACGCCCGCGTCGGCGACGAGCAGGGGGACGTACTCCTCGAGTGCGCCGAGCCCGGCCAGCCCCGCCACCGCCAGCACCGCGCTGCGGACGGCCGGTTGCACCGCCACCTCGGTGAGCCCGGCGCGCAGGGAGGCCGGTCGGGCCGCGGCGGCGCCCGGCTCGTCGTCCACCTCGGCGTCCGGCCCGGGCACGGGACCGTCGACCGCCTCCGGCTGCACGCGGCGGGCCCCCGGCAGCCGCTCGCGGCCGGCCTCGGGCAGCGCGCTCGCGAGCAGCGCCGCCCCGAGGCAGCAGGCCACGCTGACCCAGCCGACCAGCGGGTATCCCCCGGCCCGGAACAGCACGGTGGCCGCCACCGCGGCCGGGATCTGCGCCAGCTGCCCGGCCGCCTCCGCCCGGCCGATCACCCGGGCGTAGTGCGACGCCGCCCCGGCCGCGGCCAGCCCGTCGTAGACCAGCGCCCGGAACGCGCCCGAGACCAGCGCACCGCCGAGGCCCCACAGCACGAAACCGCCTGCGAAACCCGGGAAACCGGGCGCCGCGGTCCACAGCGCGTAGGCACCGGCCTGCAGCACCCCGGCGATCACGAGCACCCCCCGCCGGGACCAGCGGTCGGCCAGCGCGCCGGACGGCACCTCGGCGAGGACGCCCGTCACCGACCAGACCGCGAACAGCGCGGAGACCTCGGAGCCGGACAGGCCCGTGTCGGTGAAGAACAGCGCGTACAGCGGGTACAGCGGAACCGCGTCCGCGAGCAGCGACCAGCCGACGCCGAGCCGGGCGAGCCGGCGGGCGTCGGGCGGAAGACCGGGTCAACCGAAGCCTGGACGGCGCACCGGGCCAGGCTAGGTGGGCACCGCGACCGGCGACACCGATTTTCCGCCGCGACCGACAACCGCCCGCTCGGCCGTCACCGAGGAACGGCCCCCCGTGATCGGATGGGCGCGCGGCCGAGCACGGCCGGTGCTGACCACGGGCAGGGAGTGCCGATGGGGTGGCTCGCGGTGTTCTTCGGGGCGGCCGTGCTGATCGCGCTGACACCGGGATCGAACAACCTCGTGGGGCTGCATCACGGGATGACGCACGGCCTCGGCCCGTCGCTGGTCGGGCTGCTCGGGCGGTTGCTCGCGTTCGCGCTGATGGTCGCGGCGGTCGCGGCCGGGCTGGCGCAGGTGCTGGCCGCGTCGGGATACGCACTGACGGTCATCAAGTGGGTCGGCGTCGCGTATCTGGCCTGGCTGGGCGGGCTGATCCTGTACCGGACGTGGCGCCACGACCCGGCGGCCGGGTTGCCCGAGGCCGTCGCCGGGCCGGACGGTGCAGCGGTGCCGCCCGGCGCCCCGCTGGTCACG
Organism: Pseudonocardia bannensis; assembly: GCF_012911875.1. GTDB lineage: Bacteria > Actinomycetota > Actinomycetes > Mycobacteriales > Pseudonocardiaceae > Pseudonocardia > Pseudonocardia bannensis. The sequence continues at coordinate 27,090 of NZ_JAAXKZ010000056.1, forward strand.
GTGCTGCGCAAGGAGTTCCTGGTCGCGATCACCAACCCCAAGGCGATGCTCATCTTCACCGCCTTCATGCCCCAGTTCGTCGACCCCGGACGGGGGCCGGTCGCCTGGCAGGTGGCCGTGCTGGGCCTGGTCTACCTGCTGGCCGAGTTCCTCGCCGGGACCGTCTACATCGGAGCCGGAGCCGCCGTGCGGTCGGCAGCCCTGACGGTGCGGGCCCGCCGCAACCTCGACCGCGCGACGGGCGGCGTCCTGCTGGGAATGGCCGGGGCGCTGGCGACCTCACCCACCTGAGCGACCGGTCTGCGACACGCGGACGGCGGGTGTTGTATGGAGCCATGCCTTTGCACGGAGAGTACGAACCCAGCCCCGCTCAGTGGGTCCGCGACCAGGTCGAGGAGTACGAGAGCTCGGGCGGCACGAAGGGCACCACGCTGCGCGGGCTGCCGGTGGTCGTCCTGACGACGAAGGGCGCCAGGTCCGGGAAGCTGCGCAAGTCACCGCTCATGCGCGTCGAGCACGACGGCTCCTACGCGGCCGTGGCCTCGCTGGGCGGCGCCCCGCAGAACCCGGTCTGGTACCACAACGTCAAGTCCGAGCCGCTCGTCGAGCTGCAGGACGGCCCGGAGAAGAAGGACTACGTGGCCCGCGAGCTCACCGGGGACGAGAAGGCCGCCTGGTGGGAGCGCGCCGTGGCCGCCTTCCCCGACTACGCCGACTACCAGCGCAAGACCGACCGCGAGATCCCGGTCTTCGTCCTCGAGCCCGCCGCCTGACACCCCCGTGAGCGGATGACGCTGTTCCGACGGCGTCATCCGCTCACGCCCGGGTCGGGGTCAGGCGTTCTGCAGGGCCCGGATCGGGGGCACCCGGCCGGCTCGCAGCGCCGGGACCACGGCGGCCAGGACCGCCACCGCGACGATCCCGGCGGCCAGCCCGGCCAGCGTCGGCACCGGGATCGACCACGAGTCGAAACCGACGCCGAGCGCCCGGACCCCGAGCAGCCCGTACCCGGCACCGATCACCGCGCCGAGCAGCGCCGCCGCCGACCCGGCCAGCGCCGCCTCCCAGGCCACCATCGCCCGCACCCCGCGCCGGGTCAGCCCCACCGCGCGCAACAGCCCGGTCTCGCGAGCGCGCTCGGTGATCGAGAGCATCAGCGTGACCCCCACCCCGACGACCGCGACGACCACCGTCATCCGACCAGTCCGAGGCCGACGGCCCGCGTGGTCGCGACCGCCGACTCGAGTTCCGCGCGCATGTCGGCCGCGTAGGTCACGAGCGCGCCGGAGTCGGCACCGATCATCGCGTCGACAGCGGCGCGGACCGCCGGGCCGTCGGACCCGGGGGCCGGGTCGACGATCAGTTGCCCGTCGCCCTCGCGGACCGTGAGCTCCGCCGCGCCCGCCAGCCGTCCGGCGAGCTCGGCCAGCCGGGCCGGCTCGGCGGGTACGACGACGACTTCACCGGGGAAGTCCGCGGCGATCTGCTCCTCGGCCCCGATCTGCACCGACGCGATCGCGACGAGCAGCGCCGAGGTGAGCCCCACACCGAGGGTCAGCACCGAGATCGTCGCCGCGGTCCGTCGCGGGACCTGGCCCGCGTTGGCCACGGCCAGCCGGCACGGCGCCCGGCCGACCGACGCGATCCCGCGACGGAGCGTCGCGGCCAGGCCACCGACCAGTACCGGGCCGAGGACCACGAGCACGGCGAACCCGAGCATCCCGGATCCGGCCAGCACCACGATCGGGAGCCCGGACCCGGCCGGAAGGCCGCCGGTCACCGCGAGCACCGCGAGTCCGGCCGCGGCGACCGCGAGCACCGCGGCGAGCACGAACCGCCGCGCGCGGCGCGGGGCGCCGGCATCGGTGGTGGCCGCGGCGCCGAGCGCGGCCACCGGCGGGATCCGGCTCGCCGCGACCGCGGGACCCACGGCGGCGGCGACGGTCGCGACCACCGCGAGCAGCACGCAGCCGGCCAGCCCCGACCAGTTCACGACCAGCGCCGGCACGTCGTCGACGCCGCCTGCCCGCAGCACCGCGAGCAGCCCGTGGCCCGCCAGCACCGCCGCACCCGCTCCGAGCACCCCGGCGACGAGCCCGGACAACGCCGCCTCGGCCAGCACCGCGCCGATCAGCCCGCGGCGCCGGGCGCCCACGCAGCGCAGCAGGGCGAGCTGGGTGCGCCGTTGGGTGAGCACGATCCGGAACGTCGATGCCACCACCACGGCTGCGGCCACGAGAGCGAGGCCCGCGAACACCGACACCCCGGCCACCACCGCGGTCACGGTCTCCGAGGTGTCCTCGGCCTCGGCCGTGCGCTGCTCGTCCCCGGTGCGCACGGCAGCCCCGTCGAGGCTCGCACGGAGCCGGTCGGCCAGCACCGCGGTGTCGGTCCCGGGTGCCGCGGTGACGTCGATCTGCATCAGCTGCCCGCCCAGCATCGCGACCGTGCCCGGTCGGGCGACCAGGGTGTTCAGCCCGCTGTCCCCGATCTCGGCGATGCCGGTGACGGTGAGCGTCCGGGCCGGCGCGCCGTCGTCACCGGCCACGGTCAGCCGGGCGCCCGGCCGCAGCCCGGTGCGCTCGGCCGTGGACGGGCCGATCGCCGCCTCGCCGTCGGCGGCCGGCAACCGGCCCTCCCGGACCGCCGGAACCCGGCTCAACTCACCGGCGAACGGGTCCGACGACACCCGCCAGCTCCCCGTCACCCCCGGCCCGCGGACCGGCAGGAAGCCGTTCCACACCCCGAGCGCGGAGCCGACTCCGTCCACCGTGGACACCTGGTCGAGCACGCGGGGTTCGGCGGGGCCGGTGACCACGGCGGCGGCCGCCGCCGGGGTCTCGACGCTGCCGGCGGTCAGGTAGGCGCGCATCGTGTCCGCCAGCAGCAGGGTGCCGGCGGCGAAGACGATCGCGACGGTGACGGCGAGGCCGGTCAGCAGCAGCCGTCCGGGCCGGCGGCGGGTGTCGGCGAGCAGTGCGCCGGCGGCGGGCGGGATCATGCGCCGACCCCGGCCAGCGCGGCCAGCACCGACTCGGGCTGCGGGTCGGCCAGGGTCCCGGCCAGGCGCCCGTCGCGCAGCAGCACGACCTCGTCGGCGAACGAGGCGGCAACCGGGTCGTGGGTCACCATCACGACCGTGCGACCGAGGTCGCGCACGCTGGCCTGCAGCAGCCCGAGCAGTTCGTGTCCGCTCGCGCTGTCGAGGTTGCCCGTCGGCTCGTCGGCGAACACCACCTCGGGGCGCCCGAGCAGCGCCCGGGCCACCGCGACCCGCTGCTGCTGTCCGCCGGAGAGCTCCGCCGGGCGGTGCCGCAGCCGGGCGCCGAGCCCGAGCAGCCCGATCAGCTCGGCCCGCCACGCCGGGTCGGGACGGCGGCCGGCCAGCCTGGCGGGCAGGTCGATGTTCTGCTCCGCGGTCAGCTGCGGCAGCAGGTTGAAGGACTGGAACACGAAGCCGATCCGGTCGCGGCGCAGCGCCGTCAGGCGGGCGTCGCTCAGCCCGCCGAGGTCGGTGCCGCCCAGGAGCACCCGGCCCGACGTGGCGGTGTCCAGCCCGGCGAGGCAGTGCATGAGCGTCGACTTGCCGGAGCCGGACGGCCCCATGATCGCGGTGAACCGAGCGGCCGGGATCTGCAGGCTCACGCCGTCCAGCGCGCGGACCGCGGCGTCGCCCCGGCCGTAGACCTTCACCAGGTCCACCGTCGTCGCGGCCGGGGCGCTGTGCCGTCCCGGGATCGTGCGGGTCATCTGTCGGTCTCCTTGCTTCGGGGAGCGCATGGGGTCAGTCCTCACGGCCGGGGCCGGCGGTCACCGACCGCAACAGCGGACGGCTGGCGGCGGAGGTGGCGGCCACCAGGGCCACCCCCGCGACCAGCACTCCGCCGAGCAGACCCAGCCCGGACGGCGAGAACACGAGGACGGCGGACGCGAACGGGGAGGCGCAGAGCAGGCCCAGCGCGAGGGCGACGCCGCCGAGCACCAACAGCGGCAGCACCGTCTCGGCCCAGCGGGCCCGGTCCAGCATCGCGAGCGGGGTACCGGCCAACCGCAGCAACCGCAGCGGCCGGCGGTGGTCGAGCACGCGGGCGGCCGCGGCGGTGCCGGTGGCCGTGGCCGCGATGAGGAAGGTCGCGACGAGCACGACGAGCGTCCCGCGACGCAGGTCCTCGACCAGCACGATCTCCTCGTCGTCGGCCTCGGCACGGGTGAGCACGAGCGATCCGGGGGTCAGCGGGGCGAGCGCCGTGCGCACGCGGTCCCGGTCGGCGGGGTTCTCCGGCAGCACCGGCACCGCGACGATGTCCTCGGTTCCTCGGGCGCCGGAGCCGTCGGGGTTGCCGGGGTTGCCGGGGGAGGCGGGCCCGGAAGCAGCGGTGGTCCCGGTTTCGGCGCTGACCCCGGTTTCGGCGCTGACCCCGGTTTCGGCGCTGACCCCGGTTTCGGCGGTCCCGCCGGGACCGCCGGCGGCGGTGACCGGACCGATCCGGGCCGCAACGCCGAGCGTCGCCAGCCGCGCCGACGCCGCCGCCGCCACCCGGTCGGCCTGCGCCGCCGGGGCCTGCAGCACGAGCACCCCGTCGTCGGCGCCCACCTCGCCGGCGATCACCGTGGTGAGCGGGGCCAGGAACCCGGCGACGAACACGGCCAGGGTCAGCCCCGCGAGCGGGCGGAAAGCACCCTTCGGATCGTCGAGCAGCCGGCGCCCGGCGAGCAGCGCAGGCACCGAGCGGGCCCGGCCGGTCATCGAACGGCCCAGCACCCGGACGATCAGCGGCCCGATCAGCGAGACGGAGCCGAACAGGGCCAGCACGCCGACCCCGAAGATGAGTCCGGCCACCGCCGCCGGACCGCCCTGGCTCGCCACGATGGCGATCCAGAAGACCGCGAGGCCGCCGACGAGGCCGAGCAGCCGGATGAGCCGGGCGTGCTGCGGCTGCTGCCGGCGCGCCACCCCGAGCGGGCTGACGACGACCTGACGCAGCCCGCCGATGGCGGCGCCGGTGGCCAGCACCGCCACCCCGGCGACGATCGCCACCGACACGAGCGGGGACGGGCGCAGGTCGGCGGCGAACCAGCCGCCGCCCGCGATCGAGATGTGGGCGAGCGCGGGGGCGAGCAGCCACTGCGCTGCGACCCCGACGACGGCCGCCACGGTCGCCACCGCCGTCACCTCGGCCACCGCGGTCACCGTGACCTGCCGGGTCGACGCGCCGAGCAGCCGCAACGTGGCAAGCCGCTCCACCCGGCGCGCGGCGGTCAGCCGGGCCGAGGCACCGAGCAGGCTCGCGATCGGAACGACCATCAGCGCCACCGCGACGTAGGTGAGCTGCCGGTAGATGCCGGCCACGGTGGTGTCCGCCTCCGTGCGGTCGAAGCTCCCGACCGGCACGACGTCGGACGGTCCGGGTGCGGTGAGCACCGGGTCCCCGGCGGGGCGGCCGACCACGGCCACGAGCTCGTCCGGTCGGGTCAGCCCCGCCTCACCGAGGACACCTGCCGGTGTCGCCGTGGGATAACGGTCGGCCAGCTCACCGGCGGGCAGCGTGCGCAGCAGGTCGGCCAGCGCGGGCGATACCCACAGCTCGCCGACCAGCGGCATCCGCGGCAGGCCCGGCGGAGGCGCGGCGTCCGGCCGCGGATCGACGAGGTCGATCTGCTCCAGCGCCCGGCCCGCGACCTGGTCCGTGCGCGCCCGCAGCAGGGCCATCGGCGTCTCCTCCGGTGACGCCGCCGCGGGTGTGCGCCAGCCGGTCCGGGACTCGCGCGCGTCCAGACCGTGCAACGCGCCGAGGGCGACGGCGAGCAACGTCGTCGCGACGGCGACGCCGGCGCCGACGAGGCCGGCAGCCGACCACGCCCGCCGGCCGCCGAGCCGGAGCAGCCGCATGCTGAGCGCGATCACGCCCGCACCCCGGCGATCGTGCGGCCGTCGCGGATCACGACCGTGCGGTGGCAGCGGGCCGCGACCTCGGCGTCGTGGGTGACCACGACCAGCCCGGCCCGCGTCCGCGCGGCCAGCCCGGTGAGGAGCTCGATGGTCCGCAGGCCGGTCTCGGAGTCCAGCGCGCCGGTCGGCTCGTCGGCGAAGACGACGTCCGGGCCGGTGACCAGCGCGCGGGCGATCGCCACCCGCTGCTCCTGCCCGCCGGAGAGCTGGCCGGGCCTGCGTTGCTCCAGCCCGGTCAGGCCGAGCGGGGCGAACCACTGCGCGGCCCGGCCCACCGCCTCGCGCCGGGACACCCCGCCGAGCATCAGCGGCAGCGCCACGTTCTCCACCGCCGGCAGTTCCGGCAGCAGCTGGCCGAACTGGAACACGAAGCCGAGCCGCTCGCGGCGCAGCGCCGTGCGGCGGGCCTCCGACCATCCGTCGATGCGCTCGCCGGTCAGCCGGACCTCGCCCGCGTCCGGGGCCAGGATCCCGGCCAGGCAGTGCAGCAGCGTCGACTTGCCCGATCCGGACGGCCCCGTCACGGCGACCGCCTCGCCGCGGTGCACCACCAGGTCGGCGGCCGCGAGCACGGTGGTCGCGCCGAACCTCTTGGTCACCCCACGGCCGACCAGGACCGGCGGCTCGTCGGCCCGCGCCGGTGGCGGCTCCGCCATCGCTTCCACGGTCACCGGGAACCCGCCGGGCTCCGGTGGCCGCGCGGGTTCACGGTCAGCAACTCCAGCCAGGGCAGGGCCGCCATCACGATCAGCAGCACCCCGACGATCCAGGCGCCGGTGCCGAGCGCCGTTCCGACCACGTTCGTCATGCCGATGACGATCTCCGCGAGGAGGGCGCGACCGCTTCGGGCGAAGGACCGATCCGCTCACCGCGCGCTCGTACTTTCGGCCGAGAGCGGGGCGCGGGCCCGCGGATCTAGGCTGCGGACGTGCTCTCCCAGCCCCACCGGATGTCCCGGCTCACGCGGCATCTGGGGCTCGCCGCCGAGCTGCTCGCGTACGGGTTCTGGCTGTTCGTCGACGCCATGATCGCGCTGTCCGGCCCGATGTTCTGGCTGGTCACACCGCTGGCGGGGGCGAGCGTCGCCGGGCTCGTGCTGCTGCGGTACCGGCGCGGCGTCGATCTGCTCCGGCTGGCCGCCGTCGTCTTCGGGTCGTCGATCGCGGTGACCACGGCCTCCGCGCTCGTGGGCCTGCCGTCCCTGTCGTTCACCGAACAGCTCGCCCTCGCGATCATGACGATCACGGTGCTGCGCCCGGCACCGCTGCGGACGGCGATCGTCCTCACCCTCGCGTCCGCCGTCGCCATCGTCGGCTCGGCCTACCTGCGCGGTGACCTCATCGCCAGCAACAGCGGGCTGACGATGCTGTCCGCGCTGGGCTGGGGCGGGGCGGTCGCGATCGGGCTGGCGCTACGCGAGGCCGACACCCGGCGGCGCACCCAGCTGGCGGACGTCCGGACCGCGGAGCGGATGGAGCTGGCCCGCGAACTGCACGACGTCGTCGCCCACCACGTGACCGGGATCGTGGTCGCGGCGCAGGCCGCCGGCGTGGTGGCCCGGCGCTCCCCGGACGAGGTCGACCGCGCGCTGGCGGCCATCGAGCACGCCGGCACCGACGCGCTCGCCGCGATGCGCCGGATGGTCGGGGTGCTGCGCGGGCAGCCGGGTCAGGACTCCGCCGAGGGGGCCCGCACCCCCGGCTCCGACCTGGCCGGGATCCCGGTGCTCGTCGAACGGTTCGACCCGGAGCGGTCGGTGGTGCGGCTGTGCACCGACCCGGGGTTCGAGCACACGCTGCTGCCGCCGGGGGTCGCCGCGACCGCGTACCGGGTCGTGCAGGAGGCTCTGACCAACGTCCGCCGGCACGCACCCGAGGCCGCGACGGTCGAGGTGGAGATCCGGATCCGCGAGGGGGACCTGTTGGTGTCGGTACGCAACGACGGCGTGCGGGCCGCCCCGCCCACCACCCCGTTGGGCGGGACGGGCGGGTTCGGCCTGGCAGGCATGGCCGAGCGGGTCGCGGCGCTGGACGGCCGGCTGACCGCCGGGCCGGTCGGACCCGGTGTCTGGGCCGTCGCAGCCCGGCTGCCGCTCGGGGCGCTCCTGTGAGCACCCGGGTGCTGCTCGCCGACGACCAGGAGATGGTGCGTACCGGGTTCCGGCTGATCCTCTCGGCCGAGGGCTTCGACGTCGTCGGTGAGGCCGGGACCGGGGTCGACGCGGTGCGGCTGGCACGAGAGCTGCGCCCGGATGTGGTGCTGATGGACATCCGGATGCCGGAGCTGGACGGGCTGGAGGCGACGCGGCAGCTCGGCGCCGATCTGCAGCCGCCGCGGATCGTCGTGGTCACGACCTTCGACCTCGACGAGTACGTCTACGGCGCCTTGCGGGCCGGCGCTTGCGGATTCCTGCTCAAGGACGCGGGGCCGCGGCTGCTCGTGGAGGCGGTGCGGGCGGCGGCCGCGGGCGATGCACTGGTCTCGCCCTCGGTCACCGTGCGGCTGCTCGAGCACCTGGCACGGCCGGCCCGGCGGGCGGCGGCCCCGGCCGACCCGCTGTCGCCCCGGGAGCTCGACGTGGTGCGGGCGGTGGCCCGCGGGCGCACCAATGCGGAGATCGCCGCGGAGTTGTTCGTGTCGCTGTCGACGGTCAAGACGCACCTGGCGAACGTGCACACCAAGCTGGCCGCCCGGAACCGGGTCGAGGTCGCGGCGTGGGCGTGGGAGAACGGCCTGGTGGGCTGAGGCCGGACCGGCCGAGCGCGGGGCCGTCACCGGGGGCGGGCAACCGCTGCTCACGGCGCGGCACAATCACGACTCGCGCACGGCGGCACCCCGACTCGCGGGCGGAAATACCCCGACTCGCGCACGGCGGCACCCCGACTCGCGGGGGGAGATGCCCCGACTCGCGGGTGGGCGGGTGC
>NZ_JAAXKZ010000057.1 GCF_012911875.1 Pseudonocardia bannensis
AAACGACACACCCACGCAGTCCTCGCCCTCGCCCGACGGCGAGTCAACGTGCTCTGGGCGATGCTGCGCGACCAACGCCCCTACCAGGCCGCCCCGGTCACGACTTGACAAGATCATTGGGAAGCCGACCGGGCCGGCCCGGCGAATCGATCCCGGGGACGCCCGGGGCACCGGCACGTCGGCGGCTAACCGGGCTCCCTCGCCGGGGCGGCGTCCGGTGTCCAGGAGGGGTCGCGGCCGCTGTACCCCAGCACCCGGTCGAACACGGGTGCCCCGGGCGGCACCGGGACCACCGGTCCGAACAGCCCCTCGCGGCTCGCGTCCTCCCCGGGCGCGGACATCGCCGAGGTGAACGCGAGGCAGGCCTCGGCGCTGTGCGCGTCGCAGGTGAACGGCTGCCCGGTGGCGCGGGCGAGGTCCCAACCGTGCAGGACGAGTTCGTCGAGAGCCACGCCACCCATGACCTCGGCGGGCAGTTCCACCCCACCGGCCTCGGCCACTCCTTCCCACGCCGCCGGGTCCCGCCACGCCACGACGAGCGCGTCGAGCTGCCGGGGCAACCGGGCACGCCAGTCCGCCGGCAGCCTGGCCGCGGAGCCGGACGGGCCGCCGGTCGTGGCCGTCTTGGTGGCGGCGCCGCGGAACACGACCGTCACATTCATCAGGTGGTCGAGCAGGTCGCCCACGGTGTACTCCGCGCACGGCGTGGGTGCGGTCATCCGGTCGTCGCGCACGCCGTCGAGCAGCCGGATCAGCTGACCGGCCGGCGGGTCGAGATCGAGGATGGTGGTCATCAGGTGGGCCTCCTCCGGATTCATCCGTCGTCGGATAGGACCGTGCCGACCGGCCGTACTCATCGCCTGCGCGGCGGGGAGTGGTGAGCGTCCGCTCCGGGTCAGCCGGCCACCGCGCCGATGCGGTGCTGTTGTGGGCTGATGCCGTGGACGCGCTTGAAAGCGGTGCTCAGCGCGAAGGAACTGCCGTAACCGACCAGTCGGGCGACCGCTCCGATGGTGGCGTCGGACTCACGGAGCAGGTCGGCGGCCGGGGCCGGCCGCCAGCCGGCGAGGAACGGCATGGGAGGCGCGCCGACCAGTGCGGTGAAGCGGCGGGTCAGGGCGGCCCGGGACACCCCGGTCGCGGCGGCCGGCGAGGCCACCGTCCAGGGACGGGCCGGGTTGTTCTGGAGCATTCGCAGGGCACCTCACCTGGGCTCTAGTGCTCTACGGGCGCACCACGGCGGCGGTCTGACCTCGTCGCGGACCGGTCCAGCCGGTCCGGATCGCGGTCGCGCCGAGCGGGACCGGCAGCTGACTTGACCACGACGCCGCCCACCGAGCTCAGCCACCGCGATCGCGCCGTTCTCCGAGCCGTCGGCGCCGGCCGCTGCCGGATCTCCGGCGACATCGGGCTGTCGCCGGTCATCGACGGCATGGGCTGCTGCGACCAGTTCCTCGGGCCGCGCCTGGCGAGCGCTGGTCTGATCGCCGTCGAACCCGGGCCGGGCCCCGCCCGGCTCACCGAGTCCGGCCGGCCCTGCTCGAGGCGGCGTGAGGCCATGGCAACCCTGCCCGATGTCGTGACGCCGCCGCTGACCCGCTTCGACCGCTGCTCGGCAGCCGCCCGGTGCCGGGCCGTGCTGCCGGTCGGCGAACTGCTGTCACGATCATGACCACTCTCAGCACCGCGAGCGTCCGCCCCTCCACGACCGCCATCCGGACGACCCGTGATCTCGTCCTCCTGGTTGCCCGGGTCGGCCTCGGGGTGCCGGTGGCCGGCGTCCTGATGGCGCTGAACATGGCAGCTCGCCGTGACCGGTTCGGGCCGGTTCGGGCTCGACCACCTGATCGTCCGACGTACCCGCCGGAAGGCCGAGGCCGAAGGATCGGTGTCGCAAAATGTCGGACGCCGTCGCTCATCTCCGGAAATGATTGATCACATGGGGCTTCAGGTGGCCGATGTCGAGGCGTCGCTCACCTTCTACCTCCGTACCTTCGCCCCGATCGGAATGCACGAAGCGATGCGCTTCCCGCACGGCGGGTCCTTCGTCGTCGGTCTGTCCGGCCCCGACGGCATCCCCGACTTCTGGCTCAGTCCGGCCAATGGCGCTGAGACCCGGGAACTGCACGTGGCCTTCCGCGCTGCCGACCGCCACGCGGTCGACGCGGTTCACGATGCCGCTGTGGCGGCGGGTGCGCAGGTGCTGCACGCCCCGCGCGAGTGGCCCGAGTACCACCCGGGCTACTACGGCGTGTTCCTGCGCGATCTCGACGGCCACAACGTGGAGGCCGTGCACCACGGCGGCTAGGTGTCAGGGCGAACGAGCCGGTCACCAGGAGCGGCTGCCGGCGGGATTCAGTGACCCGGCCCGTTTCACACGCAGATTCCGAGCCGCCGTCGGACGTGCCTCACGCGACCACGGCGCATCGACGTCGACGAACGGGAGGAATCGGGCCGATCCACGTGGGCCCGGAAATTCGAGGAGAATTGATGCCCGGCAATGACGTGTCGTGGCCTGTCGGGGCCCGCGATGCTGTGACAATTCACGGTCATGGCCACGATCGGTTCTGCTCGGGTTACCACTCCGACCTGCCCGACCTGCGGGCACGAACCCCGGACCCGGGCCGACGCCGTGCGCCAACGTGACGATCTGGCGATCGAGTGGCTCGTGCTGGACCCGTCCAGCGGCGACATCGTCGAGCGGCGGTACTGCCGCGCCTGTCTCCCTCGCGGGCCCATCGCGGACCTGGCTTGCTCCCGGTGCGGCGACGGGCCCCTGCTGTCCGGGCCGTTGGCCAGTGCAGTCGCCACCGGCCAGCTCCCGCCGGCCCTACGGCGCTGGCTGCTCCGGCGACACTGGCAGATCGAACCGCAGTTCGACTGCTGTGGCCCGGGCTGAGCGACGGCCCGGAGTGGACATGCCGGGGCCTGATCTGCAGGAGGAGGTTCGGCGCTAGGCATGGAGGCCGGCATGCCGGCGATCTCGATGTGCGACGCCCTGCGGCGACCGCGAACCGGTGGGCTCGGGGTCGCGGCGCGCGACAGAGCCGTTGGTCGCGGCGTGCTGGAGACGGTCCACGATGGCCTCTCGGCAGATCAACGACAACGCCACGACGGCGTATGAACTGTGGCCGCGACGCTGAACGACATGCGCGTCGGATTGGACGGCATGGCCGCGGCTGTTTCCTCGACGGTGTCGAGGGTCTCGTTGCCGACGCGACCTCCTGCTCGACGACGTTCGCTGCTCCGGAGGCGGGCTCGTTCCCACGCCGGGAGCGGACCCGTCGACGCCGGTCCAGGGCCCGGCCGCCGCCGAGCGAGCTGGCTCTCGAATCGGGTGAATCGCCTGAATGGGGCATTCGGCGTCGACAGCGCGGTGCGGTTGCCGGCTGGGCCGCAGTAGCGGGATCTTCGAGTGTACCGGCGACGCCGGACCCAGGTCCGGCGCGGCCGAGAGCTCACGGGCGAAGCGGCGACGGGATCAGGAGCGGGAAGCGAGGCGTAGCAGCCGACGCCATCTGATCTTGAGTCGGGACGCGCGTCCCCCGGTGACCGAACGCATGGGCTTCGGGTAGGCGGGAGGGAACGGCTCCGTGCGGGACTGTGCGACGAGCGGGTACGCGGGCAGGGTGGCCGGGTCGAGAGCAGGCAGCGTCGACGGGTACTGCGGGGATGGCTGCTGCGGGCGGAAGGTTGCGCTCGGATGGGTCACGAACGACTGTCGACGCACCTGAGCCTTCCGTTACCGACCGGCCCGTCGGGCACCTGGGCCGTCGCTCGAGGCGAGCACACGAGCCGGATCCGCCGGGCTGCGCGACCGGTGTCCCCCTGCTCGCCGGGCTTCTTCGCCGCACCGCTGAGTTCGCCGCGTCGATGTCGGGTGGGTCCTGCCGCGCCCAGCCCGGAGCGCCTGCGGGCCTGCCGCCCGTGGCCGGTGTCCCAAACTCTGTTCCGATGGGCGGATCGCGTCCGTCGCCGAGGCTGAACGGGATGCCGACCGAGGAACTCGGCGATGGTTCGACCGAAGCCGGCCGGGCCCCAGAGCGGCGTCGGAGCACCGCTGCGTACTCGTCGCCGCCGACCGCCCGCATGACGATGTCGAAGGCCGTCGGTATGTCGCCGGATGCCGCCGCTGTCATCCCCGGGCGGCGAACCATTCCGCGAACACCCCTGCGTGCACCAGCAGGACCACCTCGCCGTGACCCCGGTCAGTGAATTCGATGGTGTTCTCCGATCACACCGGTCAGCGGCGCTGGAGGATCGACGAGCGGAGTGGGGCGGACGGCGGCCGGCCAGCTGTGCTTCGAAAGGGGCCCGCCGAGTCCTACCCTGTTCCGATGACGTGCCGCATCGAAGTCTTCCTCCGCAGCGGGCACACCATCGATCTGGCCCTGGAGGACGGCGTGGACCGGATCTTCGCCGACGCCCTGCACGAGGCCTGGGCATCCCCCAACGCCATCGGGTTCAGGCACCTCTCGCTCGGCGAGAACGCCGTGGTCCTCGCCAGCGAGGTGGTCGGCTACCGGCTCCACGGCTCGGTGCTGAAGGACTCGGAACGGTTGTAGGGGTGGACGCCGCCGTGCCCGGGTCGTGGACGACCGGTCAGGTGGTGAGCACGTAGGTGCGTGCCGGGGGCACCACGGTCACCGGGCACCGGGCGTGGTTCGCGACGTAGTGCGCGACCGATCCGCTGACCAGGTGCCGACGTCTCGCTCCGCGTCCGAGTGAGCCGACGACCAACATGTCGGCGTCGGCGGCCAGCTCGGTGAGGACCTTGCCGGGATGGCCTTCGCGGCTCGTCGTCTCCAGGCCGGGTGGGCGATCCCGGTCGCCGAGGACGACCTGGAGCAGTTCCTCCGGCAGGGTGGACTCGCGGCGGCCCGACTCCACGCCGAGGGCCATCGCGATGTCACCCCGGCAGTCCTCGTACACGTAGTGCGGTTCCCACACGTACACGACCCGCAGCGGGCATCCGCGGTAGGCAGCCTCCTCGATCGCCCACCGCAGGGCATCCAGTGCGTGCTCCGAACGGTCTACCCCGACCACGATGCCCGACATCTCGGACCTCCACGGACGAACATTTCTGATCCCTGTCCAGCATCCGCCGCCGGTCCGCCCCGGACAAGAAGGCGATGCCCGGTTCCCGCACCAGGCCGGCGCTCAGCTGGATGTGTCGGGGCGGGGCTGTGGCCGCACCAGCGGTCGACGCTCCGGAGCGAAGCCGATCCGCACGATCAGGATCATCGCGCCGACCAGGGCCAGGTACCCCATCAGCGCGGCGACGATGTGCAGCAACCCGAGGCGTCCCGTGTCCAGCAGGAGGGCGGCCACCGGGGCCGGCGCGAGCAGTCCGCACGGCCCACGCGCCCAGCGGGGCCAGTCGGTGCGTGCGACCGCCAGGACCCCGAGCAGCAGGGTGGGCAGTATGACCATGCCGCCGCCGACCCCGAGCAGGATCATCGAGGAACCCCCGAGCGCCCGGAGGAGCCCGGCCCCGCGCCGGCCCTGTCGACGTGCGACGACGACGAGCCCGGCCGGCGCACCGATGATCGTAGAGCTGGCCAGGATGATCGCGGTCCCGCTCCAGGTGAACTCCGGTGCGTCGGAGATGAAGCGCATCCAGACCCGTGCCAGCGCCCCAGGCCAGGCCCGGTAGGGCGCCCGCCCCGCCGCCCGTATCGCAGCCGACATGAGTTCCGCGGGCACCGGCTGGGCATGGGAGGTCGAATACCGGCGTTCCGTTTCGCCAGGGCGGGTCGATCACATGACGGGGGGTGATCTGCTGCGCTGCAGTCCGCGCGTCATGGCATGTCGGGGCGCGATGAGCAGCTACAGACGGGTAGCGGTATGGACGATGATTTCGAGATTCAGGGGATCGGCCTGCGACCCGGCGACCATGTCTGTGGGGTGTTCCAGGAACCGGTCGAGCGCGACGTCGTGATGACGGCGATCTTCCGAGCCGGGTTACTGGCGGGTGAGTTCTGCGTGGTCGTCGTGGACGCGGCCGACCCGATCGCGATGTCACGGTTGCTCGGCTCGCAGTCCGAGGTCCGTGAGTGGCGCCGGGCCGGGTTGCTCGACATCCGCACCTCCGCCGACCCGGCACAGCCCGCCAACGGCCTGACCGTCCACGAGATGCTCGGCATGTGGGACGCCGTCACCCAGAAGACGACGCGATCCCCCGGTTCCTTCGCGCGGTTGGGTGGTGAGGCGAGCTGGTGGATCCCGCGGGCCAGCGAGGACCATCTGATCCAGTACGAGAGCGAGCTCACCCGGCACATTCCCGACCGGATGGGGGTGCTCTGCCTCTACGACGTCGCCCAGTTCGGGGCCGGGGTCCTCATCGACGTCATCCGGACCCATCCGAAGGTCCTCGTCGGCAGTCTGGTGGTGGAGAACCCCTACTTCATCCCCCCGGAAGAGTTCCTCGCCACGCGGCAGCAGGACGGCACCGCGCTGCCCCCGAGCGCGGCCGAGGCTGCCGCCCTCCTGGGCCGCACCGAGTTCTCGCCGCGATGAGACCGGTGTCCCCGTGATCGACCCGGTACCCGACGGACCGTGACCCGAGAGGCGGCGGATGCCTCTCGCAGCCGGGCCCGGCAGGCCGTCGACGACGTCGAGGAGCTCGCACGCCGCACTCCGCTGCTGGCGAACATCCGCCGCTCGGGGCGTACCTGATGGAGGACTTCTTCTACGCCGGTGGCCTGCCCGCGCTGCTGCGCAACATCGGCGACCTCCTCGACACCACGGCCCTCACAGCGAACGGCAGGACACTGGCGGAGAACATCGAGCACGCCAAGGTGTTCAACGACGACGTGATCCGGTGGCGGGGGGACCCGCTCGTCGCGTCGGACACGCTGGCGGTGCTCCGCGGCGACTGGCACCCGATGGAGCCGTGATCAAGCCACCGGCCGCCGAGTCGCGGCTGCACAAGCACTCCGGGCCCGCCGTGGTCTTCGAGAACTACGACGACATGGCGGCGCGTATCGACGATCCCGACCTCCCGGTGGACGAGAACTCGGTGCTCGTGCTGAAGAGCGCCGGTCCGCAGGGCGCACCGGGGCATGCCCGAGTGGGGACAGCTGCCGATCCCGGCCCGCCGTGCACGACCAGGGCCGGCTTGCCGTCCGGGTCACCGCAGGTCTCCCAGTGGACGAGGTTCCGGTCGCCGACGTCGAGCATCCCGTCGTCGTACGGTTCGGTCGGTGGGTAGGGCCCGGCTCATGTCCTGTTCCCTCCGCCGGCCACTACGACGGCCGCCGTGGTGTCCGCCCGGAACCGCCGCGACACGGCCGAGCGACACGGCGACCGCCGGGGTGAACGAGCCGGCACCGTCGAGCGGGGCGGCCACTACCCTCGGATCGGGAAGGCTGAGCCGCTCACCCTCGGCGGGGGAGCGGGCTTCCTCCCCGCCGGCCGGGTCGGACCCGCAGCCGTGAGCCGCACCAGGCCGGACACGATGCGATCGGCGCTGCGTTGCTGCCAGGGCGTGGAATCAGCCGGACCCGGGGCGCCGGTCGGGGTTCACGTGTGGTGGAGCGTTCGCATGACCGATGGCAAGGCTCCGCCGCCCGGGGTCGGGCGGCTGACGGGCATGATCCGCAGGCCTGGCGGAGTGCTGCTGAGGATCGTTCTCCCGGACGGGGCCCGCATGCAGCTCTGGCTTCCCGCCGAGTTGGATCGGACCGCTGCGATCCGCCGTACCGCTGGGCTGCGCAGGCTGCGACGCCTGCACATCGACCTGACCGCTCGACCACCGCACTGCCGGCTCTCAGCCCTCGCGCACTATCCGGTCGAGCGGTCTCTCCCGCTGCGCGCGGCTCTCGCGGTGGCCGCCTCCGGCGTGCCGACGGTCGTTCGGGTGGCTCGGACCTGAGGACGGCTCAGCAGGTCCGGTGCGTCCCGGCGGCCGCTGCCCGGCCACCATCGCCGCCGGATTCACCAATCCTGGGGACGCATCGGTGGTGCGGGACGAGCAGCATGTCGTCGACCACGACATCGCCCTGGGGACCTCGACCCGGATCCGGCAGGGGTGATGGTCCTACTGCAGTGAACGGGACGGACCCACATGACCCAGAAGCCTGCACCAATTGACTTGTCAGGATCGTGAATCGATCCTTCCGTCGGTCCGATGTCAAGTTGTGTGGTTTGTGAAGAACTTGCGCGAGCGGCCACGTATGCACACTCCGGGGCGGATATTGCATCCGTCGGCATTGCAACATGTCGCGAAACTGTGAATCGTTAGGCCGTTCGAGTGGACCGCGCTCGGTGGTGACCGAAGCCGCTGTTGACCCTTGCGCTTTCATTCGGGCTGGGATAAATATTGCTGACAGCTCAAACAACGAGCCCTGAAGCGCACAGGGTGGGCCGTACCGTCGAGCGGCTCGGGGGAGAGTCAGGCTGCACCGACGCATGGGTGCCGATTTCTGCTGGAGTCATCGGCCTGTCTGCGTCGAGCTTGCCGCGTTGCTGGGTGGTGCCCGCCCTGTTGTCCGTCGAGGCAGCACGGGGGATTTTATGAACGCATGTCTGCACGAGGTCGAATCATCTTTGCCGAGGCCACGGGATATTCGCGGTCCGTGCTGCAGAGGTTCTACCACTGCCTGCTGAGCCGGGCCGGGCCGGTTCGTCGACGGCGCCCGTGATGGACTGCATAAGTGCGCCACCGAGTATCTCGGTGGTTCTGGCGCCGTTGTGACCGTGGAAGAGCCGGGGGTGAGAAAAGGCGGGTGCGTGGCGTCCGGCGTTCTGCGCCGGGGCCACACTTCCCGTCGAGGTCGAGGATCGCCATCAGCTCCGCACCGGCTGTGGCCATCCGCGTTCGAGCCGCGTCCGGACGTCTCTCACCCCTCGTGACGGGCCCGGAGACGGCTCGCCGGTGCTGGTCCGTGGCAGGCCCCGTCATGGTCGACCGGCCCGTGAGCTTCGGTCCGTGTGCCGGCCGCGCGAGGTTCGCGCGCACGGTTCTGGCGCCGGGCTCGCCGGCACTGAGCAGCTGATCGTGCCGGTGCGGTGGTGGGGAAAGCCAATCCGACATGGACGCCGCAGGCAGTGTCGGCACTTCGCGCGGTGAGCGCTGCACATACGATCGTGATCCGTCCTTTCGCGAAGTGCTCCGCCTGAGGCGACGGGCCTGGCGGGGAAGCGACAACCAGAGGTGTCATCGAAACGCTGATCGCGGACACTGCGATCGTCTTTCGTGCCGTAGGGGCGGGGCTTTCGGCCAGGGCAAATCGGGGCACCGATGTCCTGTGCGTCGGGTGTGGTGACCCACTGCCTCCAGGTAGGGCAGGTGGGCTTGTCCGGCGGCGCCGACGCTGTTGACGACGGGCGAAACGCCCGATGGGGGAGAAATGCAGCTGACGACGTTGAAGAACGATGTTTTCGATCGCCGTGAATCGTCGGTACGAAGTTACTGTCGATCTTTCGATGCTGTGCTGGCGACGGCCCGGGGCAGTGTTGTACGCGACACCTCGGGCCGGGAGTACATCGACTTCCTGGCCGGCGCCGGCGCGCTCAACTACGGACACAACGATCCGGACATGAAGGCGGCCCTACTGGACTATGTCCTGAACGATGGCATCACGCACGGGCTCGATCTGTTCACCGAGGCGAAACGGTCCTTCCTGGGCAGCTTCGAACGCCTCATTCTCGGCCCGCGCGAGATGGACCACCTGGTGCAGTTCACCGGTCCGACCGGGGCCAACGCGGTGGAGGCCGCGTTGAAGCTGGCGCGCAAGGTGACCGGCCGCACCAACGTCATCGCCTTCACCAATGGTTTCCACGGGGTGTCCCTCGGGGCGCTCGCGGCCACCGCGAACAGCAGCAAGCGAATGGGTCCGGAGATCCCGCTGCCAGGGGTGTCGAGGCTGCCGTTCGACGGTTACCTCGGCGACGACGTCGACACCACGGACCTGCTGGGCCGCATGCTGGCGGACCCCTCCAGCGGCCTGGACGCGCCCGCCGCCATCCTGCTCGAGACCGTGCAGGGCGAGGGCGGTCTCAACGTCGCGTCGGCCCGTTGGCTGCAGCGGGTGGCCTCGTTGGCCGCCCAGCACGGCGCGTTGCTCATCGTCGATGACGTACAGGCCGGCTGCGGGCGCACCGGCACCTTCTTCAGCTTCGAAGCGGCCGGTATCACCCCCGATCTGGTTGTGCTGTCCAAGTCGTTGTCGGGCTTCGGGCTGCCGATGTCGGTGCTCCTGGTACGTCCGCACCTCGATCAGTGGGAGCCCGGGGAGCACAACGGCACCTTCCGCGGCAACGCACACGCCTTCGTCACCGCCCGCGTCGCGTTGCACAAGTTCTGGTCCGACGTCGATTTCGCCGAGGACATCGTGCGGCGAAGTGTGCTGGTCACCGACCGGTTGACCGAGCTCACCGAGCGGGTTCCGGGCCTCCGGCGCAAGGGCCGCGGCATGATGCAGGGCCTCGACGTCGGCGACGGGGCGTGTGCGGCGGAGATCATCCGCCGGTGCGCCCGGAACGGTCTGATCATCGAGTCGTCGGGGGCCGAGAACGAGGTCGTCAAGGTGCTCGCACCCCTCACGACCCCGGACCACCTGCTCCGCAAGGGCCTGGACGTCCTCGCCGACGCGACCGTCGGCCTCGCGATGGCAGTTCCCGCCTGACCCGCGACTCCGACTGCGGAACAACGAATGTCGACCAACATGGGCGTCCGGGTACCGGACGCGGACCACCTCCTGCAACGACGCGACAGCAACGGTGCGGCGCCCCTCGCGGACCGGGTTCTCGTTGATCCGAGGTTCCGGCACTACCTTCGCCGGCGGCCCGCCGAACGGCTCGATCGCCTCTTCGAGGATCACTGCGATCGGTTACGGAGCGGCGGTCGGGCGGGGCACCTGGCGGTGGATGCCGGTGCGGTGACGTTGACCTTCGAGCAGTTGGACGCGCGCGCCAATCGGCTGGCTCGTTACCTGCTGGCGCACGGCGCCGGTGCGGGTGACCGGATCGGGTTGTTGTTCGACGATCCGGTGCAGGCCTATGTCGGGATGTTGGCGGTGTTGAAGGTCAACGCGGCGTACGTGCCGTTGGATGTCGGGTTCCCGCCGGACCGGATCGCCTACATCGTCGATGACGCGGGTGTGCGGTTGGTGCTGTCGCTGATCCACGTGCGCGACCGCGTCCCCGGCCTGGAGGACCTCGTTCCGTCCGTGCTCTACCTGGATCGGGTGGCCGAGGTGATCGCCGCGCAGGACCCGTCGCGGTTGTCCGAGGCCGAGCGGGGGGCGCCGGTGGAGGATCTGGCCTATCTGATCTACACCTCGGGCACTACCGGGCGGCCGAAGGGGGTGGCGATCGGGCACCCCAGCATCTGCAACTTCGTGCGGGTCGCCGCCGAGGTGTACGGGGTCCGCGCGCAGGACCGCATGTACCAGGGGATGACGATCGCGTTCGACTTCTCCGTCGAGGAGATCTGGGTGTCCTGGATGGCCGCCGCGACGCTGGTGCCCAAGCCGGCGGGCTCGAGCCTGTTGGGGGTGGATCTGCACAGGTTCCTCGTCGAGCAGCGGGTCACCGCGATGTGCTGCGTGCCGACCCTGCTCGCCACGATCGAGGACGACCTGCCCGACCTGCGGTTCCTGCTCGTCTCAGGAGAGGCCTGCCCGCAGGACCTGATCGCGCGCTGGCACCGCCCCGGGCGGCGGTTCCTCAACGTCTACGGGCCCACCGAGGCGACGGTGTCGGCGACCTGGACCGTGGTGCATCCGGACCGTCCGGTCACCATCGGGGTGCCGTTGCCCACCTATGCCACGGTCATCCTGGACCCGGAGGATCCGTACCGGGCGCTGCCTCATGGGGAGGTCGGGGAGATCGGGATCGCCGGGGTCGGGTTGGCCGCGGGTTATCTCAATCGCGAGGACCTGACCGCGAAGGCGTTCATCCCGGATTTTCTGGGGATCGCGGGCAATCCCTCGGGGCGGATCTATCGGACCGGGGATCTGGGCCGGGTCACCCCGGCCGGGGAGATCGAGTACCACGGCCGGATCGATACCCAGGTCAAGGTCCGTGGCTATCGGATCGAGTTGACCGAGATCGAGTCGGTGTTGTTGCAGGTGCCCGGCATCGCCGCCGCGGTGGTGGACACCTACGAGCCCGAGCCCGGTGTGGTGGAGTTGGTCGGCTATTACAGCCTGCGCAGCGATACCGCCGCGCTGGAGCCGGAGGCGATCTCGGCGGTGCTGCGTGCGCGGCTGCCCGGCTACATGGTCCCGGCCTACCTCGAGTGTCTTGCGGTGATTCCGTTGACCACCTCGGACAAGGCCGACCGTAAGAGACTGCCTCCGCCCACGGCCCGCCGCCGCGGCGCGGAGGGCGCGTACGTGGCCGCGGGCACCGGCCCCGAGCGGGTCCTGGCCGAGGCCCTGGCCGCCACCTTGCGCATCGACCGGGTGTCGGTGCAGGCGCATTTCTTCGACGATCTCGGCGCGAACTCGCTGTTGCTGGCCCAGTTCTCCGCGCGGCTGCGCAAGCACACCGACCTGCCCCCGGTGTCCATGCGCGACCTCTACCGGCACACCACCATCCGCGACCTGGCACAGGCCCTCGACCGGCCGGTACAGGCCCGGGCGCACTCGCTCGTTCCAGAGGCCAGTGCCTCGGCCGGCCGCGTGAGCACCGCGTCCTACACGCTGTGCGGAACACTGCAGCTACTGGTGCTGCTTGCCTCCGTCTACCTCAGCGGTGCGGTGCTTCACCTGGGGTACGGGTGGGTGTCAGCAGGGGTCGGCTGGTACGGGATCGCGAGCCGGGCCGCTGTCTTCACCTCCGTGACGTTCGGTGGGCTCTGCGTCCTGCCGATCGTGGCGAAGTGGCTGCTCGTGGGCCGCTGGAAGCCACGGGAGATCCGGTTGTGGAGCCTCGCGTACCTCCGGTTCTGGCTGGTGAAGCTGCTGATCCGGGTCAACCCGATGGTCCTGTTCATCGGCTCCCCGCTCTACGTGCTGTATCTGCGCGCGCTGGGAGCGAAGATCGGGCGAGGCGTGGTCATCTTCTCCCGGGCCGTTCCGGTGGTCACCGATCTGCTCACGATCGGCGACGGCACGGTCATCCGCAAGGACTGCTCCTTCACCGGCTACCGCGCTGTCGCCGGGGTTCTGCAGCTCGGCCCGATCAGCCTCGGCCGCGACGTGCTGGTCGGGGAGAAGACCGTGCTCGACATCGGGGCCTCGATGGGCGATCGGGCCCAACTGGGCCATTCCTCCTCGCTGCACCAGGGCCAAGCGATCCCCGAGGGCCAGAGTTGGCACGGCTGCCCGGCGGAGCCGAGCCAGGTGGATCACCGGGTCATACCGCCGGCTCGCTGTGGCGCCCCACGCAAGATCACCTACAGCGTGCTCCAGGTGCTGGGCGTGCTGGTGCCGGCGGCGGGAGGTTTCGCGCTCGTGGTGACGTTGCTCCGCGTCGTCCCGCTGCTGTCCGAGTTGATCGGGCCCGGGCACCATCTGCTGTCGGACTGGATCTTCTACGCCGCGACGGTGGCGACGTCGTTCGTGTTGTTCTTCGGCGCGGTGTCGATGGGCGCGGTAGTCATGGTCACCATTGCGCGCCTGCCGAACCTGCTCGTCCGGCCAGGGCGGGTGTACTCCCTGTACGGGATCCACCACATCGCCCAGTCGATCGTCACCACCCTGACCAACTCACAGTTCTTCATGCTGTTGCTGGGCGACAGTTCCTTCATCGTCCACTTCGTCCGCGCCCTCGGCTTCGACCTGTCGCGAGTGGAGCAGACCGGGTCGAACTTCGGCACCGAAATGCGGTACGACTCGCCGTACCTGAGCACGGTGGGCACGGGGACGATGGTGTCCGACGGGCTGTCGATCATGAATGTCGACGTCTCCAGCACATCGTTCCGGGTGTCGCGCGTCTCGATCGGACAGCGAAACTTCCTCGGGAACAACATCGCCTTTCCTGCCGCCGCTCGGACCGGCGACAACTGTCTACTGGCGACCAAGGTCATGGTCCCGGTCGACGGGCCGATCCGGGAGAACGTGGGGTTGCTCGGCTCGCCACCCTTCGAGATCCCGCGCACCGTCGCCCGCGGCGCCGAGTTCGACCACCTCAAGGACCCGGGCGAGCTGCGCCGCCGGCTGTCGGCCAAGAACCGGCACAACGCCGCGACGATCGCCATGGTGCTCTGCGTGTGGTGGGTGCGGTTCTTCGCCGTCCTCCTGCTCATCGGGATCGGAGCGGACCTCTACTACCGGTTCGGAGAATGGGCCATCGCGGTTGCGATCGTTCTCATCGCGATGTTCGGCACCGCCTATTCCGTTCTCCTCGAACGGGCCGTCCTGGGTTTCGGTGCCCTGCATCCCCAGTCCTGCTCGATCTACGACCGGTACTTCTGGGAGCACGAGCGGCTGTGGAAGGTGTACACCACGCCGATCTTCACCGGAACCCCGCTCAACACCCTGCTGTGGCGACTGGCCGGCGTCCGGATCGGGCGCCGGGTCTTCGACGACGGTTGCGTGATCCCGGAGAAGAGCCTGGTCACCATCGGGGATGACACGGTGCTCAACGCCGGGAGCGTCATCCAATGCCATTCGCTCGAGGACGGTCTGTTCAAGTCGGACCACAGCAGGATCGGCGCCGGCTGCACCGTCGGTGTCGCAGCCTTCGTCCACTACGGCGTGACCATGGGTGACGGAGCCGAACTCGCCGCCGACGCCTATCTCATGAAGGGCGTGGACGCCCCACCGCGCACGAAGTGGATGGGCAATCCCGCTGCCTGTGCCCGAACCACTGCTCCAGAGCCCGCTGCGTCGGCTCGCGCCGTGACGACTCAGAACATGGAGGTGAACTGCGGTGGCACGGAAAGCTGACCTCCGCACCGGCTCCGCGGGGGCGCGTCCGGTCGCGGTGGTCTACAGCGACGACTCGACCGGACCCGCGGACGGCGACGACACCGCCGCGGTGGCGGCCATGCTCACTGCCGCCCAGGGCTGGAACTTCGACGTGATCACCGCTGGGCCGAACGGGACCATGTCCGTGCGCAAAGCGCTCAAGCAGCCCGGCGTGCGGCTCTACGCCCAGCCGGGCGCCGACGGCGACGATCACGCCGCCTACAAGAGGCAGAAGCGCGACAAGGCCGCGATCCGCGAGTTCGTCCACGACGGCGGTCGCTATCTGGGCATCTGCATGGGCGGCTTCCTGGCCGAACCCTGTTTCTTCAACCTCTTCCGCGGCCGGGTCGAGGAGTACTACTCGTCGTCCGGGGCGTCGGTACGCACCTCCGATCCCGCGGTCATTCCGATCATCTGGCGCGGCACCACGCGCCAGATGTACTTCCAGGACGGCGGCTTCATGATCCCCAAACGCTCGACCAGCGTCACCGTGCTGGCGACCTATTCCAACGGCTCGATCGCCGCACTCGTCGCGCCCCGCGGGCGCGGCAAGGTCGGGTTGTGCGGGCCCCACCCCGAAGCGCCCCCCGACTGGTATCACGAGGCCAACCTCGTCTACAGCGGACCCACTCAGGACCTGGGTGACGACCTCGTCAACGCTCTGATGGCACCGTGACCGCTTCTTCCCGACCTCGCCCGCTCCCGTCGGAACCCTCTGGTCCCCGCCGCACGACGGCGCCCGGCCGTCGTCCCGTCCGCACGGTGTGGGTCCTCGTCCTCGTCCTTGCGCTGGCCGGGCTCGTCGCCTGTGCTCCGGCTCCCGGCCCCGCGCCCCCACCGGGTCCGGCGATCTACGAGGCGGCGTTGTGGCCGGCGCGCCCGGTCGTCGAGTTGGCCTTCACCGTCGCCCCGGATCTACGGACCGCCGAGGGCCGGGAAACCGTCGTGTTCACCCCCGACCTGCCGGTCTGCGAACTGGTGTTCCGGGCCTGGCCGAACACACCGACCATGGCGCGGACCGGAACCGCGCTCACCGTCACCGACACCTCCGTCGACGGCCGCCCCACCACCGCCCGGATAACGGCCGCGGGTGCCCCGCCCGGCGCACCCGGAACTCTGATCGAGATCCCGTTGACCCGATGTCTGAACCCGGGGGAGTCGGTGCACGCAGAGCTCGGTTTCCGGGTCACCCTGGGTGTGGACGCCGACGAGCGGATCGGCTACTCGACCGCCAGCCACACAGCCTGGATCGGGTCCGGGTTCCCCCTGCTGGCCTGGGTCCGCGGCAAGGGCTGGGCCCGCGATCCGGCGGTGCCGATGAACGGGGAGTCGGCCACCAGCGAGGTCTTCGTGCTGCGCGACCTCTCCGTGACCGCGCCTCCGGACCTGCGTGTCATGGGCACCGGGACCGCGGTCGGCGCGGCCATGAACCCGGCGGGCACGGTCCACAGTTTCTTGGCTCCGGCGGTTCGGGATGTGGCTGTCGCGGTCGGCCGCTACGACATCCTCGATCGTGACGTCGGCGGTGTCCGCCTGCACCTGGCGACCCCGCAGACGGGAACCCGCGTCGACCCGGAGACCTGGGTCACACAGTTCGGCGAGGCGATCACGGCCCTCACCGGTGTGTTCGGCCCGTTCCCCTACCCCGACCTCTGGATCACCATCACCCCCGGCCAGAGTGACGGAACCGAGTTCCCCGCCGCGCTGCAGCTCGCCGACACCCGGCGCCGGCAACTGGCGGCTCTGATCGCCCACGAACTCACGCACCAGTGGTTCTACGCCCTGGTCGGCAACAACCAGGCCACCGACCCGTGGCTCGACGAAGCTCTCGCGACCGTCGGAGAAACTCTCGCCAGGGCCGGCGGCGGCGACGTCGAGCTCTCCGGCATCTCTCGCCGTGGCACCGGCGAGATGGGACGCCCGATGACCTATTGGGCGGCCAACGGCGGATTCGACCGGTATACCGAGAGCGTCTACGCGCAGGGCGCCGCGGTGTTCCTCGAAGCCCGGGCCCAGGTCGGCCCCGAACGCTTCGACAACGCCATCCGCTCCTACATCGCCGCCAACGCCCACCGGGTGGCCACCCCTGACGACCTCTCGCGGGCATTCCGTGATCTCCCGGAGGTGCTCGATCTACTCACCCGGACGGGCGCGCTGCCCGCGAACCGGTAGGTCCGGCGGTGCCCGGAGGTCGCGCCCTACACCACCTCTTCTGGCGCCTCCAGTACGCAGATCTGCCCCCTTGAGCGGAACGGGCGGCCCGGCGATCGTGGGAGATCCGGATGCGGACGGGTGATCCGTCGCTGCGTTGCGGAGGGGGCGGACTGGAGATGGCAGCGGGAAGCACGCAGCGGCTGGCCGAACTGGCCGCCCCGGACCCGGGGTCCATTCCGGAGGTGCTGGAGCGGTTGGAGAAGATCCGCGACCACGCGGCCGAGACGTCGTTGCTGGGGGAGAACGACGGGATCGCCTGCTTCTCGAAGCTCTACCACATCATCACCGCGAACGTCGGCGACACCGCCGACTCGCACGGCTTCGCCGATCCCGAGTTCCTGATCCGGCTCGACATCGAGTTCGCCACGCGGTACTTCCGCGCCCTCCAGGCCTACGCGAGAGACATGGATTCGGCGCCGCGCTGCTGGCGTGTGCTGTTCGATCACCGCAGCGACCTGGACGTGCGTCCGGTCCATTTCGCCGCCGTAGGCGTCAACGCGCACGTCAACTACGACCTCGCACTGGCGCTCGTCTCGACCTGGACGAAGGTCCCGCCCGACGACGGCCGACGCCAGCTCGCGGACTACCGGCGCATCAACGACATCTTCGCGAAGGAGATGGACGGCCTGCGGGAGACGTTCCGCTCCCTGATCAGCGAAGGGGAGGACGGGAATCTGTGGGATCGGCTCGCCAATCGGGCGAGCGACCTGCTCGTCCGGTTCACCCGGGATCTGGCCTGGGACGAGGCGACCGACATCTGGAAGGCCAGGGACCGCGACCGCGCCCGGGCCAGATCGGACCGGAGACTGGACGCCGCCGCGGAGATCATCGGACTCGGTCTGTTGAGGGCGCCGTTCCTCCCGGTGTAGCCGGAGCACCTGGTTGCCGCCTGGTCGATTATTGATGGGTGAACTACGCTCCCGCGGGGTGAGCGATCGACCGGCGGCGGCTCCACTGATCGGCCGGGAGAACGATCTCGCGAAGCTCACGACGGCGTTGCGGTCGGTGCAGGGCGGCCGGATGGCCGCGGTCGTCCTCAGCGGTGAAGCCGGGGTGGGCAAGACCCGCATCGTGCAGGAGCTGATGTCCCAGGCCGCCCGGGACGGCGCGACGGTGCTGTGTGGCGGCGGGATCGACATCGTCGAGAGCCCGCCCTTCTGGCCGGTCGCCTCGGCACTGCGCAACCTGCTCCGGTCGCCGGCAGGGAAGGTCGCCGCCGAGCGGGGGGCCTCATGGGTCGCGCAGCTCGACGACCTCCTCGCCCCGGGTGCGCAGACCGCGGAGCCGGCGGGTCCCCACCAGCGGGTGCAGACCCTCGAGCTGATCCACCGGGTAATCCTGGAGCTCGCCGAGGATTCCGTCGTCGTGCTGGTCGTCGAGGATCTGCAGTGGGCGGACCGCTCCACCCGGGACCTGCTCGCGTACCTGATCGCGAACCTCACCCACGAACCGGTGCTGCTCGTCGCGACCCACCGCAGCGAGGCCGAGGCAGACGGATCGCCCGTCCGCGCGATGCTCGCGGAGCTGCAGCGCCACCGGCGGGTGCGTTGCGAGGTGGTCGCGCCGCTGGGCCACGATGCGGTGGCGAGGATCGTCGGGATGGCGGCCCCGGGACGGCCCGACCTCGTCGATCTGGTCTGGCAGCGGTCCGCGGGCAACGCCTTCATCGTCGAGGAGACCCTGCGGGCCGCGCTCGACGGCGATCCGCTCGCGCTTCCGCAGACGCTCCGCGACCTCGTGCTCTCCCGCCTGGCGGCGCTGTCCCCGGCCGCGCAGCGGGTCGTCCGCGCGGTGGCGGTGAGCGACGGCCCGCTGTCGCACCCGTTGCTCGCGGCGGTCGTGGACCAGGGGGAGCCAGAGTTGCTGGACGCCCTGCGCGAGAGCGTCGACCACGGTGTCGTGATGGTCGACGCCGGCGGGGACGGGTACCGGTTGCGGCACGGGCTCATGACCGAC
Organism: Pseudonocardia bannensis; assembly: GCF_012911875.1. GTDB lineage: Bacteria > Actinomycetota > Actinomycetes > Mycobacteriales > Pseudonocardiaceae > Pseudonocardia > Pseudonocardia bannensis. Next base: position 19,035 of record NZ_JAAXKZ010000057.1, read on the forward strand.
GTCGTCAGTCGCGACCTGCTCCCGGGCGAGCGGATCCACCTGCACCGGCGTTACGCCGCTGCGCTCGAGAACGCCTGGGCGCGGGATCTCCCGGGGATCGACGCGCGGCTCGCCCATCATTGGCAGCAGGCGGGCGACACAGAACGGGCGCTGGCAGCGACCGTCGCGGCGGCCGAGGCCGCCGACCGGGTGCGCGGCTACGCCGAGGCGCACCGCCACTGGTTACGCGCAGCCCAGCTCGCCGGGCGGGTCCAGCCTGCGGAGGTCGCGGTCCCGCGGGGCGTCTGCCTGGAGCGAGCGGCCGAAGCCGCGCACCTCGCCGGTGATCACGATCAAGCGGTCGCGCTGTTGTCCGAACGGCTGGCGGACCCGGGCGAGACCGACGGACTCACCGGCGCACTGCTCCACGCCCGGACGGGGCAGTACCTGGTGGCGGCCGGGCGCGGCGCGGAGGCCGCGCACGCCTTCAGCCGAGCGACCGCACTGCTTCCCGCGCGGGGCGCCGAGCGGGAGCGGGCCGAGGTCCTCAGTGGGCACGCGGCGGCGCTGCTGCACGCCGGCGAGTTCACCGCGTCGCGCACCGTGGCGGAGCGGGCGCTCGCACTGGCGCGCGAGGTCGGCCTCGCCTCCGAGGAGGCCCGGGTGCTGGCCAACCTCGGGTTCAGTCTGGCCTACCTCGAGGATCCGGCCGCAGGGTCGGCGGCGCTGGTCGAGGCGCTGGCAGTGGCCGAGCGGGCGTCGATCCCGCCGGACATCGGGCGGGCCTATCTGAACCTGGTCGAGCTGCTCTCCGGGCCGCTGAACGAGCTGGAGCGCGGCGTCGAGGTCGCCCGGGACGGCATCGAACGGGTCCGGCAGCTCGGCCTGGCCCGCAGTGCCGGCGTCGGGTTGCTCTCGCTGGTGGCCAACGGGCTGTTCCGGCTGGGCCGGTGGGACGAGGCGGAGACGGCGATCGAGCAGGCGTGGGAGCTCGCGCCGAGTGGGGCGGAGGCGCTCGGGCTGCGGTTGTCGCGCTGCCGGCTGTCGATCGGCCGCGGACGGTTCGACGAAGCCGAGGACGACCTCGAGGCGGTCGAGGTGCTGTCGACGAGTACCGCGGGCCCGCGCTACCGGATCCCGCTGCTCACCCTGCGCGCCGGTCTGCAGATGTGGCTCGGCCGTCCGGACCTCGCGCTGGACCATGTCGGTGCCGGATTGGACCTCGTGGAACACGGCTCCGACGACGTGTGGCTGGTCGCCCCGCTGGTCTGGCACGGGGCACGGGCACGCGCCGAGCTCACCCGCCTCGGTATGCGACGCGCGGAGGCGGCCGTCACCGCCAGGCTGCACCGGCACGCCGGAGAGCTGTCCCGCCGGGCCGGTCGTTCGGTGCCGGCGATCCGCGACGTCGTGCTGGGTTTCGTCGAGATGTGCGCGGCCGAGGACACGCGGGCCGACGGCCGTTCGAATCCGGACAGGTGGGCACGGGTGGCCGAGATCTGGGAGCGGCAGCAGCAGCCCTACCCGACCGCCTATGCCCGGTTGCGGCGTGCCGAGGCGTTGTTCGCGCTGCGGGCTCGCTCGGCCGCCGGCACCCAGGAGCTGCGGCGCGCCGAGAGCGCCGCGCGCGCAATGGACGCGACACCGTTCCTCGCCGAGATCACCGAGCTCGCCGAGCGGGCCCGGGTGAGCCTCGCCGGCCCGCCGGCCGACGAGTGCCACGACGGCCCGGTCGCTCCGGTCCCCGAGCCGCGCCCGCCGGTGCCCGGTGACGACGACCTGGGAGCCTTGACGTCCAGGGAGCTCGAGGTGCTGACCGAGCTGGCCTGCGGTCTGACCAACCGGGAGATCGCGCAGCGTCTGTTCATCAGCGAGAAGACCGTGGGTGTCCACGTCAGCCGGATCTACGCCAAGATCGGCGTGCACAGCCGCGTGCAGGCCAGCACCGTGCTGTACCGGGCGCGGCCCGACCTGCGTGGCCACGGTCAGCGGGAGGCCGGCCGGCGTCGGTGATGCAGCCGCTCGCTCCGGCCGTTCGGGCGTGCGGGATCGTCCAGCATCAGGCGGAGCTGGTGCAGGACGCGGGCCCGGGTCGGCCCCAGGCTCCCGATCGGGATGCCGGTGGCCCGTGCGATGTCGGCGTACGGGGCGGGCTCGTCGGCGAACAGGGCACGGACCACGGCACGGCGCCGCGGTGGCAGCAGCGTCACGAAACCCCACAGGCGTGCCGCTGTGTCCGCGTCGATCACCTGCTGCTCGATGTCGGTCCGTGGATCGGGAACGGTGTCCACGTCCGATGCGGCGACGAGACCGCGGGCGTCGCGCAGGATCCGCAGACACTCGCGAGCGCCGGTGGTGGCGAGCCAGCCCCCGAGGCGTCCGGGGTCACGGATCCGGTCGTGGTTCTCCATGAGGCGCAGCCAGGTGCGCTGCTCGGCGTCGCGGGCGTCGGCCTCCTGGAGCCGGAACGAGCGGACGACCGCGGTGACCAGATTGCTGTAGCGCCGCACGACCTCGGTCCAGGCGTCCTGGTCGCCCCGCCCGGCCGCCTCGAGCAGATCGGTGACCGGCCGGGCCTGCGGGGGAGCGGTGGCGGCGGGGGGCGGGGTCAGCACGGGCATCGGGAACTCCCTCAGGACCAGGGCGGCGAGGATGCGGCCCCTGCGGGTGCGGGTCGTCGAGCGCGTACCAGCGTCGACCCGCTCCGGGGTCGTACGCGTCCGGACAACGCCCTATCCGGGTGTCCCGCGACGCTGTATTTCTCACGGCCACCTCACGGGTGGCCGACCCGCACGCGGTATCAGACGGGCGGCGGCCCGGCTCTTCGGCGGTAGGTGTCGGAGAGCGCGAGGAGGCGGGCGTGGCTGTCGCTGGGAAGAACGCCGTGCGAGAAGCTCGGGGAGCCGCGGTCCCGGCGCCGGCCACGGTCGAGGCGGTCCTCGAACTCCTGGTGCTGCTGCAGACGGAGGTGGAGTCGCACGGGTCGCGCCGCCACGAGGACGGGATCGCCCGGGTGAATCACCTCTGCACCGAGGTCACGAGGGACGTCCTGGACGGCCTGGCCGCCGGCTCCTTCGTCGATCCGGAGTTCGCCGCCGTGCTGGACGTGCAGCTCATGGTGCGCTACCTGCGGGCCGTCCGGGACGACGCTCTCGGTGCCACGGTCGCCAGGTCGTGGCGGGTGCTGTTCGAACGGCGAGCCGTCGCCTCGATCGCGCCGGTGCGGTTCGCGCTGGCCGGCGTCAACGCGCAGGTGAACCACGACCTGGCCGTCGCGCTGGTGAGCACGTCCACCGTTCTCGATCGGCCGCCCGGCGCCGTCGAGCGCCAGGACTTCACGACACTCACGCACGTCCTCGCCGAACGGCTGCGCCGCCACGCCGGGGAACAGCCCGGGGGTGGACCCGGCGGGGCCGTCGACGACGACGTCGTCGGCCTCGTGGCCGAGCTGTCCCGGGGCGCCTCGTGGCGGCGGGCCGAGCATCTGTGGACGTTGCGCGGTCGTCCGGGCGAGGCCGAGGCGGAGCGTGCCTCGATCGACTGGCGGGCGAGCATGATCGGCCGAGCCATCCTGACCCGCGGATCGACTGAGGACGCCGTGTGCGGCAGCGGCATCTGCTTGCCGTAGTGGAGGTCAGCGACGGCGGTCAGGGCAGGAAGGCACAGAGCTCTCCACCCTCCGGGTCGGCCATGACCGTCCAGGGTGGCGAGTCGTCGACCATCGTGGCGCCGAGGGTCTCGAGTCAGGCCACCGACTCCGCGTGCACGTCGATGTGCAACCGGTTCCCGACGACCCTGGCTCCGGCACCTCGTTGATCCACGACGTGTGCCGGGCGTCGGTCCGGTGAGGACGGCGATCCCGTCACCCCGACCGGCGTAGGACAGGCCGAGGGGGTCCGCCCGGAACCGGCCGAGGCGCCTGCGGTCGGCGGCGTCGACACAGAGATCCTGGCAGCCGGCCGGGGCGTGGGCGGATGCTACGTCGGACGCCGCCCGGCTGCGGGGACGTCCCCGGTGGTCTCCCGGACGCTGTCGAGCACGTAGGTGATCAGCCGGTGCGCGCCGATCGGGTCGGCCAGCGGCTCGGCGGGGAGATCGCGGAGCTCGGGACAGGCGCGGGCGGCTCGGTCGTCGTCGCGCAGGACCTCGACGATCTCGGCCTCGGTGAGCAGCAGGTCCACCGTGGGTGGGTCGCCGATGAGCTCGCCGTCGGTCCAGGTCACGTGCACCAGGCTGCCGTTGCGGGTACCGCGCACCGTGAAGCTGGTCATCGTGGTCCCTCTCCGGCGCCCGGTCGCCTGCTTCGCGGAGGTGCGGTCTCGGCGACTCGCTCGCTGCGCTCGCTCATCGCTGCACCCCGACGGCCTGCCACACCTGCAGCAGCGCCTCGTCGTCGCTGAGATCCGTGCGCCAGCCGTAGGGCTTGGCGAAGGTGAAGGTCTGCGGTTCGGGGTAGGTTTCGTCGCTGGTGTCGTACATCGTGACCGACACCGACCGCTCTCCGACCGCGACGAAGAAGAACTCGCGGTAGTCCGAGAGCGCCACGTCGAACATCGCCACCCGGGGGTCGGGTCGTGTGGTCCGGACCTGCCATCCGCCCCGGTCGCGGACCCCGGCGAGTCGGGCGATGACGGGATCCGTACCGGTGCCCACTGGGGATTCGGTGCTCATGGTTCTAGAGGAAGCGCCGGTTGGCGGTGTCGTCCGGGACGCGGATGCCGAGCGCCTCCAGCATCGGCCGGGTGTCGGCGATGTAGTCCTGGCGCAGGTCCTCGTTGTTCTTGGTGCGCAGCCCCCAGCGCACGTAGGCGTCGGAGAAGTTCGAGTCCGAGCGGCCGAACATGTCGAGCGCGGCGGGCCACCAGATCTTGATCTTCTCGTTGGCCTCCTCGAGCCCTTCGGGCGTCGAGCAGACCCGCTTGAGGTTGCTCATTCCGAGCGTGGCGTGGAAGACCTCGTCCTTGTGCAACCGCTCCGCGACCGAGAGCAGGGGCTCGTACGGCACGCCCTCCCAGGTCTCGCCGATGTAGCAGCCGACCCGGTCGCCGAGGCCGTTGAAGTAGGCCAGGTCGCAGAACGTGTCGATGGGCAGGTGGAACAGGTACTGCTTGATCGGCGCGTCGATCGGGCCCACCCCGAGACCTTCCAGGATCCGCGCGGTGATCACGCCGTGCTCGACCTCCTGCGCCATGAGCTTGGCGAAGGTCGTCTTCAGCCGCTCGGTGGGTGCAAGGGTCATGCACTTGCTCCACAGCGAGTTGAGCAACTCGGTGTAGTGCGGGTTCGTGGAGTTCTCGAGGTGATGGCTGAGCATCCGGATCAACAGGCCCCGGAACTCCTCGGGGATGTCCGGGTCCCCCTCGCGGTACACCCGCTGCGGTGCCTGCGTGACGCTCATCGGCGACTCCTCCCTGTGAAGGCCCGGCGGCGGGGCCGGCCCGCGCTCCGAGGTAAGCAGCCGTCCGAGAATAAGTCAACCGACTAGTCGGACAAATAAATTCGTGGTGTGATGGCCGGGTTGATGTCGGCAGCGCTGCGACGGAGGCAGACATGCGCGAAGACGCCAAGGGCACCACGCTGATCGAGGACGAGCTGAGCGTCTCGACCGCCACACTGCAGGCCATGGACAAGGCGATCGGCACGCCCAGTGCCGGGGACACCGCGACGTTGGTGCCCTACTTCGGCGCCGTCATCGGCGGTGAGTCGACCGTCGTGGACGGGCTGGGCCTGGATCTGTCGCGGGCCCTGCTGGCCGGCATCGGCTACGAGTGGCATCGGGCCTTCGTCCCCGACGAGAGGGTGCGCGTCCGGGTCGTGGTCGAGGACGTCTACACCAAGGGCGCCAACCAGTTCGGGATCGTCGTCGCCGAGTTCGCCGATCTCGACGGCGCACCGGTGCAGCGCCAGTCCATCACCTTCATCGAGCGGGGAGGCAGCCGATGAGCGAGCGCCTGCACGAAGCCACCCGCGGTCCGGTCAGCCGGGTGCAGATCGCCCGCTACGCCGGCGCCGTGAACGACTTCAACCCGGTGCACGTCGACGAGGAGTTCGCCAAGCGCGCCGGCCTGCCCTCGGTCATCGCCCACGGCCCGCTGACCGTCGCGCTGGCCCTCGACGCCGTCGTCGAGCAGCTCGGCCCCGCGGCGCTGCGTTCCGCGCAGGCGCGGCTGTCCGCCCCGGTGTTCCCGGGCGACGAGCTGACCGTGGTGCCCACCGACGACGGGGTCGAGGTGCGCAAGGCCGACGGCACCCCGGTCGCCACCGTCGCGCTGGCCCGGGACGGTGCCTGATGGGCTACCAGTACCTGACCGTCGACGACGAGCCGGGCGGGGTCCGCGTCCTCACCCTGAACCGCCCGGACCGGCTCAACTCCTGGAACGCCGACATGCGCCAGGAGCTCCGCGACGCCGTCGACGACGCCGCCTTCGACCCCACGCTGCGGGTACTGATCATCACCGGCGCGGGGAAGGCGTTCTCGGCCGGTGAGGACGTCGGCGGCATGGGTGACCTGACCGCATTGGGCACCAAGGGATTCCGGGCCCACGCCCGCCGCATCCACGACGTCTTCGACACCGTCGAGGCCATCGAGCTGCCGGTGATCGCCGCGGTGGACGGGGTGGCCGCGGGTGGAGGCTTCGAGCTCGCGTTGTCCTGTGACTTCCGGGTGGCCGGGGAGAGCGCCCGGTTCGTGATGCCGGAGGCCAAGGTGGGCCTGATCCCGGGCTCCGGGGGGTGCTCGCGACTGGTCCGCCACGTCGGGCTGGGCCGGGCCAAGGAACTGGTGATGCTCGGCGGAACGCTGCGCGCCCCGCAGGCCCGCGAAGTCGGGCTGGTCACCGAGGTGGTGCCCGACGGCGGTGCACTGGACGCGGCCCGGGCCATGGCGGCCCGGCTGGCGGGACTGGCCCCGCTGGCGCTGGGCATGGCGAAGCTCGTGCTCAACACCTGCACCGACGTGGACGCCGAGACCGGCCGTCGGCTGGAACGGCTCGGCCAGAGCGTGCTCAAGACGACCGAGGACCACCGGGAGGGCGCGCAGGCCTTCCTGGACAAGCGCGCCCCGAGCTGGCAGGGCCGGTAGGAGGACCCGTGATCCCGCACCGCACCGACCACCACCACTGGAACGCCGCGACCCAGACCGCCTCCCGCGAGCAGCTCGACGCCCTGCACCTGGAGCGGATCCGCCACCTGGTGGGCTGGGCCTACGAGAACTCTCCACTGCACCGCCGGATCTACGACGCGGCCGGGGTCAAGCCGGCCGACATCAGAACCTGGGACGACTACCACCACCGCCTGCCCTTCACCGACAAACCGGACTACGTGGCCGACCAGGAGAGCGGTGACAGCGGGTTCGGCGGCGTCGCGCTCGGGACGGACCGGTGGCAGCAGTACTTCCACACCACCGGCACCACCGGCCGGTTCCTCAACGAGGCGTTCACCCATTACGAGATGCACAAGGCCGGATCCCAGTACTGCTACGGCCTGTGGGACCACGGCATCCGGCCGAAGGACTCGATCTACTTCTGCTTCGACTTCGGGATGTGGATCGGGCTCTGGAGCTACTACTGGGGCGCCCGCAACCTCGGCCTGACGATCATCTCCGGCGGCGGGGCGTCCGGTGCCCAGCGGGTCCGGCAGATCCTGGAGCGCCGGCCGACCATCGTCTGCGGCACCCCGACCTATCTGCTGCACCTGGCCGAGATCGCTCAGCGCGAGGGGCTGGACATCCGCGAGGCCGGCGTGAAGATGGTCGCCGGCGGCGGTGAGGCCGGCTTCTCCATCCCGGCCACCCGCGAGCAGCTGAAGCAGGCCTGGGGCGTCGAGCACGTCTACGACGCCTACGGGGTCGGTGAGGCGCTGTTCATCGGGCAGTCCTGCGCCGAGTGGGCGGGCGGGGTGCACGCCGTGGAGGACGTCTGCCACTCCTACTCGGTGGATCCCGATTCCGGCGATCCGATCACCGCCTCCGGTGAGGTCGGCGAGCACGTGATCACGAGCTACACCCACTTCGCGCAGCCGTTCATCAAGTACCGCACACACGACCTGGTGCGCATCGACACCGCGCCCGACCACGGCTGCGGCTGGACCTGGAAGCACCTGCCCGGCGTCGTGCTCGGCCGGGCCGACTTCATGGTGACCATCCGCGGTGTGAACGTGTACCCGACCGCGGTGGAGAACCTGATCGGGGAGGTCCCGGGGCTGTCCAACCACTACGAGCTGCACATCAGCCGGGTGGAGGGCATGGACCGGATGCTGGTGAAGGTCGAGGCCGGGCCCGGGGTGGTCGACGGCAGCGGCGTACTGGCCGACCGGCTCGCCGACCACCTGCGCGCCAACATCGGGGTGCGGCTGGAGACCGACGTGCTGGCCCCGGGTGCGCTGCCGCGCTACGAGCTCAAGACGAAGCGGATCTTCGACAGCCGGTCCGCGAGCGAACGGCCGATCGCGACGCTCGGAGGACGGGCATGACCACGACGGACATGACGACCACGGACCTGACCGGCACAGGCACGCCTTCGGTGCCTTCGGTGCTCGGCGCGGAGGCCGACGCGCAACGGGAACGGCTCGTCGCGCTGCGTCGCCGGCTGCTCGCCGAGCAGGCGGGCGCGCTCAGCCCGGCCGTGGCCCGCGCCCTGGAGATGGCCGACGCCTATCTCTTCCTCGCCCTCGGCTACGTCGGCCACACCGAGGAACTGTTCCCCGGGGAGGCCCCCGGGGCGGCCCCCGGTCCATGATCAGGCGTTCGATGCGCGAACAGCCCCTCCGAGGGCACTGACTACAGTGGGGCGCTGTCGTCGCGAGATCCGCCTCGCGACGACAGCGCAGGGAGAAGGCCGATGACTCCGCCAGCCCATCCGGGTGAGCCGGCAGAGGTGCCACGTCGACGTCCTGGTCGACCGCGCCTCACCGAGCCGTCGCCGGAGTACCGGCAACGGCTCGAGGAGATCATCGAGACCGGGACCAGGGTCTTCCACGACCGCGGCTACGACTCGGGATCGCTGGACGACGTCGCAGCCGAGCTGGGCCTGCGGAAGGCCAGCCTCTACCACTACCTGCGCAGCAAGGCCCAGTTGCTCTACTTCATCTTCGACCGCGCGATCACCCTCGCACTGCAGCAGCTCGACGAGATGTCCCACATCGCCGACGCGCGCCAGGAACTGGCCACGCTGATCGCGCACCAGGTCCGCATGGTGGCCGACGAGCCGAGCCTGTTCGCGGTGTTCTTCGACCAGCGGCCACGCCTCGACGACGCGTTCGAAGAGGAGATCCGGCAGAAGGAGCGCACCTACGTCGCCCGGATCGCGGCGGTGGTCAAGCGCGCCGTCGCGGCCGGCGACCTGCCGGACGTGGACCCGCGCCACGCCGCGCACGCCCTGCTGGGCATGACCAGCTGGGTGTACAAGTGGATCGACGCCGATCGCGACGACCCCGACAAGGTCGCGCAGACCATGATCCGGATGGTTCTGGGTGGGCCGATCGACGTGCCCGCGCTGCTCGCGGCCGTCCCGGGCTCGACCCTGCGCGCTCCGTGAGCGGCTGACCCGCACATCCCTGCGCGGCCCCCGGGTCAGCCCGCCCCGCACTCCAGCGCGCCGAGCAACGCCAGCAGGGCCCGGTTCGCCGGCACCGGAATCCCGTGGCGGTCGGCGAGCCGCACGATGACGCCGGTCAACCCCTCGTACTCCAGCGCCCGGCCGGCCAGCCGGTCCTGCAGCATCGACGAGGTGCTGCCCGGTTGCAGTCCCTGCAGCCAACGTAGGGTCTGCTCGACGCACTCGTCGGGCAACACCGCGCCCTCGGCCCGCCCGACCGCGACCGTCTCGCGCAGCACGTCGGTCGCCAGTTCGGCCACCGCGGGATCGCGCAGCACCTCGATGCGGCGCCCGGTCAGCGCGGTGACGGGGTTGGCCACGGCGTTGGTGAGCAGCTTCAGCCAGGCGGCGGTGCGGAAGTCCGCGGCGATCTCGGCGCGGACCCAGGTGCCGTCGAACAGGCGCGCGACGCAGTGTCCGGCCGCGTCGTCGGGCAGCACGAGTTCGCGCTCGGTGAGCCGGGCCCGGGCGGCACCCGGGCCGGTGCGCTCGGCGTTGATGTAGACCAGCGCGGGCGCGACGGCGCCGTCGACGACGGGGGAGAGCCGGTCGCGGTGGTCGACGCCGTTCTGCGCGGCGATCACGTGGCTGTCCGGTCCGGCCAGCGCGGACAACCACGGCAGCACCGACGACGTCTGGTGGATCTTGGTGGCGAGCAGCACCCAGCGCGCCGCCGGCAGATCGGCGGGACGCTCGGCCCACCGAACCGGATAGCGCCGCTCGCCCCGGTGGTCGGTGAGCGTGATCGCGTCGAGTGGTGTCCCGCCGCACACCACGATGGGATGGCCGGCCTCGGCGAGTGCGGCGGCGAGCGTGGTGCCGACCGCGCCCGAACCCACCACGGCCACTGCGTCGGGTGCCGGCGCAGACATGGACGCTCCTGTTCTGTTCGGGATCCCGGGCCCGGTCGGGCCCCTGAGCCGCCTCAGCCTGCCAGCCGACCGGTGACGCCCGGCCGCCACCGGCGGTTCACCGCACGATCCAACTCGTCACGAACGGCCGCACCCCTGCTGCCCACCGACGAGAGGCCCGACATGGTCACCGGATTCCTCGTGAACGGCGCGGTTCTCGCCGCGGCCCGCGCTCCGTGAGAGCTCCGCCGAGGCCGCGTCGACGACGACCTCGTAGCCGTCGGCCCGACGCCGCCGGGGGCCGTCAGCGCGCACGGGCGGCGAGTTCTCGCAGGGGGACCGCGTAGGCCTCGGAGAAGGTGGGGAAGGCGTGCACGACGTCGGCCAGGACGGCGAGCGGTACCTGCGCGCGGATGGCCAATGTGGCCTCGCCGATCCATTCGTCGGCGCTCGGGCCGATGGCGGCGGCGCCGATCAGCACGCTCTGCTCCCGATCGGCGGTGAGGACCAGCCGTCCTCCTGCCGTTCCCGCCGTCGAGTGGCGGGGCCTGTCCGACAGGTCCGCCACCGCGGTCACCGTGTCGATCCCCCGCTCCCGGCTCTCCTGTTCGGTGAGGCCGACGCCGGCGACCGCGGGCTCGGTGTAGACGACCCGCGGGATCGCCCGGTAGTCGGCGGCCGCGTCCCCGCCGAGCAGGTTCGCGACGACGATCCGCGCCTGATAGTTGGCCGTGTGCGTGAAGGGAGCCACGCCCGTGACGTCCCCGGCCGCCCATATGTGTCGCTGGCCCTCGACACGACAGTGGTCGTCGATCCCGACCTCACCCCGCTCACCGAGCTTCACATCGAGGAGGTCCAGCCCCAACCCGTCGGTCACCGGCTGCCGGCCCGCCGCGACCAGAACCCGCTCGACGTCCACAGCCGCCCCGTCGGACAGATGTAGCCGGGCCTGCCCTCCCGGGGTGGGCTCCGCCCGGTCGACCTCCACTCCGAGCCGCACGTCGACCCCGTGGTCGCGCAACACCTCGGCGAGGACGGTCGCGACGCCGGGCTCCTCGTTCCCCAGCAACTTCGGGGTCGTCTCCACCAGCGTCACCCGCGCGCCGAAGGCGACATGTGCCTGGGCGAGCTCGCAGCCCACCGCGCCGCCTCCCACGATCAGCAGCGAGTCCGGCCGGTCCGGGGCGGAGAGCGCCTCGTCGCTGGTCCAGGTGGGCACCTGGTCCAGTCCGTCGATCGGCGGCCGCGCCGGCCGAGAGCCCGTCGCCACCACGATGTCGGTGCCCCGCAGCTCCCGTTCTCCCACCTCGACCACTCCGGCGGGTCCGATCCGGCCGCGGCCGCGCACGACCGTGACCCCACGCTCCTCCAGGCCTCTCGCGGCGTCGGTGTCGTCCCGCCACCCGGATATCCGGTCGCGCCGCCGGGCCGCGTGCCGGTAGGCATCCGCATCGTCGTCCAGGTTCAACGGCACCGCACTGCCCCCCAGATCCGGGAGCCGGCGGACATCGTCTCGCGACTGGGCGCTGCGCAGGATCGCCTTGCTCGGGATGCAGGCCAGATACGGACACTCACCCCCGATCCGCAGTGCCTCCACCAGGGCCACCGACCGACCGGCATCGGCCAGATCCCCCGCGATGTACTTCCCGGCCGAACCGGCGCCGACCACCACCGTGTCGAACAGCTCCATGCTTGCGGACTACCCGGTGGAAGGCGCCACCGCGCGCCCGACGAGGAAACGACGCCGCCGGTGTGCCCGGCCTGCCCGGAGGCGGGAGCGACGCGCCCTCGCCGGCTCAGTCCCCGGCCGCCTGGCCGCTGATCGGCACACCTGCGACGGTGAACGCGAGGGTGCCCGAGTTCATGTCGGGAAGCTCGACGGTGCAGGCGTACACGATGGCCTCCCCGGGCACCAGCCTCTTGCGCACGGCAGGTGGATCGCTCATCGGTACCGACGCGCCGCGGAAGGTCAGACCGGTCGGGCCGAGATCCCTCGGCACGACCGTGACGGGCTCGTTGCCGATGTTCACCCCGGCGATCGTCACGCTGACGCCACCGCTGGTCTTGCTGATCAGCGCCGTCACCTGCAGGTTGCGCGCACCGACCGCCGGTTCCGCGAACCCGACCGGCAGCGCGGCCGCCGGGCTGGTGGAGGTGGCGGCGGGCGAGGCCAGGACAGATGCCGGGCTCGGTGGCGCGGCACTCGGCGGCGCGGCACTCGGCGGCGCGGGGGAGGCCACTGTGGAGATGATTCCGGCAGTGAGCGCCGCCGTCCCGGCGGCCACCGCGAGATGGCTCCACCGGGGGCGTGGCACGGCACGATGACGCCCGGCGGGGGGCACGCGCCGGATGCTACCGGCGCCCGTAGCCGGCAGGGCCGACCTCGCCCGATGTAGGGCCGGACGGCTGCCGATCCCACGTCGTTGGCCTCCCGCCCACGGCGGCCCGGGGTTCGGTCCGGCACCGCTCGATCGGTGGCGCCGGAGAGCCATCTCCGACCTCGGGTCGGGTTCTGGTTCGGGCTCGTACCGGTTGGACCTCCGTGGCGACGCAGGACTCATCGGTCGCGCGATGCCCTTCTCGGCCGGGCTCCCGCGGACCGGCCCTGCCGCGCCGGTCCGCGGCACGAGACGATCACCCGGTTGCTGTGCCGAACGCCCAGGCTGTGAAGATTCAGGCCTTCGGCGGAAGAGGGGGCAGGCATGGGCACGACGGATCGGCCTGATGCGCGGCGGGTCGCCGCCGTCCAGATGCAGGCGGTGCTGGGCGACGTCGACGCGAACCTCGCCCAGGCGGAGCGCCTCGTGTCCGAGGCGGCGCGCAACGGCGCCGAGTGGATCGCACTGCCGGAGTTCTTCACCAGCGGCGTGGCGTTCCTGCCGGCGGTCGCCGCGGCGGCACAGCCGCTCGACGGACCCGCCGTGCGGGCGATGCAGGAGTGGGCCGCCGCGCACGACGTCCTGCTCAGCGGCAGCCTGCTGGTGCGCGACGACGACGGCGACGTGCGCAACGCCGTTCTGCTCGTGGACGGTACCGGGATCCGGGGGCGCCACGACAAGGATCTCCCGACGATGTGGGAGAACGCGTTGTACGTCGGCGGGTCCGACGACGGCGTGGTCGACGTCGACGGCACCACGATCGGGCTCGCCGTGTGCTGGGAGCTGACCCGCCGGCAGACGGTGACGCGCCTCGCCGGCCGCGTCGACGTGGTGCTCGGCGGCAGCGGTTGGTGGACGGTGCCGAGCTGGCAGCCACGCCGGGTTTTCGATGCGTGGGACGCGGCCAACACCGCACGTGCGGCCGAGGCGCCCGGGCGGTTCGCCCGGCACGTCGGGGCTCCGGTGGTGCACGCCTCGCACAGCGGGGAGGTGTCCTGCCCGATGCCGGGGCTGCCCCTGAACTACCGGGGACGCTACGTGCCGGCCACCGGCGTCTGGGCGGCGGACGGGACCGCCCTCGCGGTGGCCCCCACCCCCGAGCCGCAGGTGGTGTTGGCCGATCTGCCGCTGCGCCGCGCGACTCCGGTCCCGCCGCCCGCCTCGTACTGGCTGACCCCGCCCGGGCCGTTGCCGCTGTTCGCGTGGCACCAGCAGCGCTGGCACGGCCGGCGGTGGTACGCGAAGCACCAGCGCTCGGCTCCCGCTGCGGCCCACAGCGCCTGACGCCGGACCGTCTCCCGCCTCGCCGACCGGTGACTCCCGCCCGATCGCGGCCCCACGACGCCCCCGCATGATCCTAGGCTCAGCGCATGGCGAGGTACTTCGATGTGCATCCGGACAATCCGCAACGGCGTGCGATCGGCCAGGTCGTCGACCTCGTCCGCGAAGGCGGGCTGATCGCCTACCCGACCGACTCCTGCTTCGCCCTGGGATGCCAGCTGGGCAACAAGGAGGGGCTCGACCGGATCAGGGAGATCCGCGATCTCGACGACCGGCACCACTTCACGCTCATGTGCCGGGACTTCGCTCAGCTCGGCCAGTTCGTCCAGGTCAGCAACGCGGTGTTCCGCCTGGTCAAGGCGTCCACGCCGGGCAGCTACACGTTCATCCTGCCGGCGACGAGGGACGTGCCGCGCAGGTTGCTGCACCCGAGGAAGAAGACCGTCGGGGTCAGGATCCCGGAGCACGCCGTCACGCAGGCGCTGCTCGACGAACTCGGTGAGCCGCTGCTGTCGAGCACCCTGCTGCTGCCCGACCAGGACGAGCCGCTGACCCAGGGCTGGGAGATCAAGGAGCGGCTCGATCACGCGGTGGACGCGGTCATCGACTCCGGTGACTGCGGCATCGAGCCGACGACCGTGATCGACCTGTCGCAGCCGGAACCCGAGATCGTGCGCCGAGGGGCCGGGGACACCTCTCGGTTCGAGTAGCCGGTCGGAGCGACGACAGCGGGCCGAACGGCGTGCCGACGCGTGCGGCGAGGCCCGACAGGACGACGGTGAGGTGCCGAAGGGCCCTGGAGCGCCGACCGCACAGCAGGCAGGGTCCGTGGCGTCGGGACCACGAGTGCGAGGTGAGCCATGGACTCCTTCCTTCAGCGGGACAAGGGCACGGCGCAGCCGGGAACCCTGTTCAACCGCATGGACCGGCTGTTCGAGGAGTGGGTCCACTCGCTCGGGCGACGCCGGCCCTTCGGGCTGGGTGGGGAATCGCCGGGTGAGGACGTCATCCCCGTCGACGAGTACCGCGATGGGGACACGCTGGTCGTGCGAGCGGAGATCCCGGGTGTCGACCCGGAGCGGGACATCGAGCTCTCGGTCTCCGACGGCATGCTGGAGATCAAGGCCGAGCGGCGGATCGAGAAGAAGACCGAGGGTGAGGGCTTCCAACTCCAGGAGCTGCGCTACGGCAGCTTCCGCCGGGCTCTGCCCCTGCCTCCCGGAGTCTCCGAGTCCGACGTGACCGCGATCTACCGGGACGGCATCCTCGAAGTCCGGATCCCGGTACCCGAGCCACCGGCCGAACAGGAGCCCACGAAGATCGCGATCAACAAGGGGTGATGGAGCGCCGGCGCCCCCGGTGACCGCCGAGAACGCTGTCGTATCCGGGCAGCACGGCCCCGCGGCGCGTGGGGTCGCACCGCGGCCACTCCGGCGCCCGTGGCTGGCCCCGCTGCCCGCCCGGACAGCGGCGGTGGCGGGGGTAGCGGCGCCGGCTCCGGCGGAAGTGGGGGCTCCGGCGGTAACG
>NZ_JAAXKZ010000058.1 GCF_012911875.1 Pseudonocardia bannensis
CGATACCCGCACCCCTCCGGGGGGCCACGGCGTCACGGCCGGGCCGGGCGGGGGCGCCGTCCTCCCCGATCGGGCGGGCGGAACGCAGCGCCTCGACGTGGTAACCCGGCAGGACGGCCCCGGCGGGGAACGTCTCCACCGACGACGGGGCGCCGGCCCGGTCCAGGGTCGCTGCCAGCTGGTAGGCGAGCACCTCGGCCACGGTGTGCGCATCGGGCCCGATCTCCACCAGCACCACGGGATGGGGCAGCGGGCCGGGCGCGGAGCCGGCGGGAGTGAGCCGCCAGCTCAACCAGGTCCGGCAGTTCCCGAGCTGACGGGCGGCGGGGCCGGTCAGAACCTCGGCGATACGCGCGGACCGGGCGGGCTGCCCGGCGTCGCCGTGGAACGCGTGCGGGATGCCCTCCTCGTGGGTGGCCCGGGGCAGCGCCTGTTCGGCGTCGAGCTCGATGCGCAGGTTGCGCCCCGCGGCCACGACGGCCTCGCGGACATGGGGTGGCAGGATGGCCCGGTCCGCGATGAGAGTCGCGGTGAGCAGTTCGAGGGCCTGCCCGTCCTCGCCGATCGCGATCAGCTCGCGGCTCGAGGCGAGCAGGTCGTCGTCCACTCTGCCGGCCAGAGCGAGCAGCAGGTCGTGTGTGGTCAGGAGCGGTGTAGCCGGGCCGGTCACGGAGCCTCCTCGCTGGCGCTCGTCGGGGCCGTCTGCGGCGGCGCCGTGCCGAGTGCCCGCCTCGCGGGCTCGGTCACGGCGGCTCCTTCGCTCAACTGGCTCCAGGTCACATTCCGATTAACGCGCCGGCAGGGGTCTCGGTGACGGTCGGACTCTCCGCCGCCGTCCACACCGGTGCGGATCCGACGATCGCGGCCTGGTGATAGGCGGGTGGCTCGAGGTACGACGGGAGCACCTCGACACACGGGGTGCGTTCGCCGTGCGCCCGCAGCAGCCGCTGCAGGGTGCCGGCGAGCGCCCACGGCCGGTCGGCCCCCAGCACCAGGACGACGCGCTGCTCGCCGCGGCCGTCGATGCGCAGGCTCTGCCGCAGTTCCGTGGTGCCGGCGTGCCCGCGGACCACGGCCAGCACGCTGAGTGTGGCCAGGTCGGGGACGGCGGGCCCGGCCCGGAACTGGGCGAGCGGCGGGTCGGGCGTGTGCACGGGGAGCACGGCGTCGAGCAGCCGCCGCGGGGCGCCCCAGCCGCCGACGGCGTTGATCAGCAGGTCCCGCTCGACCTCGGTCAGCCCCACCCGGTTGCGGAGCAGGGCCCGGGGCAGTGTCGCGCTGACCGCGGCCCGGCCCTCGACGGCGAGCCAGTCCCGCAGGCGCCACAGCAGGTCGTCGGGCAGTCGCCCGGCCAGCCGGAGCAGCAGTTCGTGGCAGGCCTGGTCGGCCCGGCCGAGCTGGGAGACGCCGCTCATCAGGACACCTCGACGACGATCTCGACCTCGACCGGCGCGTTCAACGGCAGCTCCGCCACCCCGACCGCGGACCGGGCGTGCAGGCCGGCCTCGCCGAACACCTCTCCGAGCAGCTCGGAGGCCCCGTTGATCACGGCGGGCTGGCCGCTGAAACCGGGGGCGGAGGCGACGAAACCGACGACCTTGACGATGCCGACCACGGAATCGAGCCCGACCAGCGCGTCGACGGCGGCGAGCGCGTTGAGCACGCAGATGCGGGCGTGGCCGTAGGCGTCCTCGACGCCGACCTCCGTGCCGACCTTGCCCGTCGCCACCAGCTTCCCTTCGACGAGGGGAAGCTGACCGGCGGTGAAGACCAGCGAACCCGATCGCCGGGCTGGGAGGTAGGCGCCTGCCGGAGCGGCCACCTTCGGCAGCGTGATGCCGAGTTCGCGCAGACGTTCGTTGGGCTTCGACACGGCCACGTCGCTCAGCCGCCCTGGACCGGGCGCTTGAAGAAGGCCACCAGCTGCTCCGGGTTCGCCCCGGACGTCACGGTGACCAGTTCCCAGCCGTCTCGACCGAAGTTGTCGAGGATGGCCTTGGTGTTGTGGATCAGCAGTGGGGCGGTGAGGTACTCCCACCGGGTGACCTGGGCGCCGGGCGAGCTCATGGCGCGACTGTAGTGCTCGCCTCATCGCCTCTGACGGGCCGCCCAGGCAGTGCGTCCGTAGGCTGGCCACGTGACGTCACCCGGTTGGCCTGCGGCGCTGCACGGCGTCCGTCTGCACGTGGTGTCCGGTAAGGGCGGTACCGGCAAGACGACGGCGGCGGCCGCGCTCGCGTTGGCCCTGGCCAGCGGCGGAAAGCGCACCCTGCTCGTGGAGGTGGAGGGACGCCAGGGCATCGCCCAGGTCTTCGACACCGCCCCGCTGCCGTACGAGGAGCGCAAGATCGCCGTGGCCCCCGGGGGCGGCGAGGTCCGCGCGCTCGCCGTCGACGCCGAAGCGGCCCTGCTCGAGTACTTCGAGATGTTCTACCGGCTGGGCATGGCCGGTCGGACGCTGCGCCGGATGGGCGCGATCGAGTTCGCGACGACGCTCGCCCCGGGGCTGCGCGACGTGCTCCTCACCGGCAAGGTCAAGGAGTGCGTCACGCGCACCGGCGCGGACGGGCGCTACGTCTACGACGCCGTGGTTCTCGACGCCCCGCCGACCGGCCGCCTGGTCACGTTCCTCGACGTCACCAAGGCCATGGCCGACCTGGCCAAGACCGGACCGATCCACAGCCAGGCCGAGGGCGTCGTCCGGCTGCTGCACTCGCCGGCGACGGCCGTGCACCTGGTCACCCTGCTCGAGGACCTCCCGGTGACCGAGACCCTGGAAACCGTCCACGAGCTGGCCGCGGCCGATCTGCGGACCGGTGCGGTGATGGTCAACAAGGTGCGCGAGCAGTGGCTGCCCGATCGGTCGGTGGCCCCGGCGGCCGGTGGTCGGGTCGACGCGGCGCGGGTGCGCAACGGCCTGTCCGCGGCCGGGCTGGACCTGCCCCCGGAGGTGATCGACGGGTTGGTCGCCGAGACGGTGGAACACGCGATCCGGGTGCACGCCGAGGCGGCGGCGCTGGCCCGGCTGGACAGCGAGCCGGCCGAGCCGCTGCCGCGCGTCGAGCTGCCGCTACTGCTGGGCGGCGTGGATCTGGGATCGCTGTACGAGCTGGCGGAGGCAATGGTGGATCAGGGCGTCGAGGTGCGCCACACGAGCGGGGCGCACCCGAGCGGGGTGCATGCGCAGCCATGAGCGCCGCGAAGATCCCACCGCCGCTCGACGTCGACACGCTGCTCGACGATCCGGAGACCCGGATCATCGTCTGCTGCGGTTCCGGCGGCGTCGGCAAGACGACGACGTCCGCCGCGCTCGCGCTGCGCGCCGCGGAGCGCGGCCGTAAGGCCGTGGTGCTCACGATCGACCCGGCCAAGCGGCTGGCCCAGGCGCTGGGGCTGACCCAGCTGGGCAACGAGCCACGGCAGGTGGCCGGCCTGCCCGCCGACGGCGACCGGCCCGGAGAGCTGCACGCGATGATGCTGGACATGCGCCGGACCTTCGACGAGATGGTCTACGCACACGCCGACCCGGACCGGGCCGAGAAGATCATCGCCAACCCGTTCTACCAGACCATTTCCTCGTCGTTCTCCGGGACGCAGGAGTACATGGCGATGGAGAAGCTGGGCCAGCTCACCGCCACCGGTGACTGGGATCTCGTCGTCGTGGACACCCCGCCGTCGCGCTCGGCACTGGACTTCCTCGACGCCCCGCAGCGGATGTCGAACTTCCTCGACGGCCGCATGATCCGGTTGCTCTCCTCCCCGGCCCGGGCCGGCGGCCGCAGCCTGCGCAAGATCGTCGGCGCCGGGTTCCAGCTGTTCTCCAAGGCCGTCTCGACGATCCTGGGCGGGGCGCTGCTGGCCGACGCGTCGGCGTTCGTGCAGGCCTTCGACACGATGTTCGGTGGCTTCCGCGAGCGGGCGACGAAGACCTACGCGCTGCTCC
This sequence comes from Pseudonocardia bannensis, assembly GCF_012911875.1. Classification (GTDB taxonomy): domain Bacteria; phylum Actinomycetota; class Actinomycetes; order Mycobacteriales; family Pseudonocardiaceae; genus Pseudonocardia; species Pseudonocardia bannensis. The sequence continues at coordinate 3,944 of NZ_JAAXKZ010000058.1, forward strand.
GCTCGCCGGGCACGGCGTTCGTGGTCGTCGCCGCGCCGGAGCCGGACGCCCTGCGCGAGGCGGCGTACTTCGTCGACCGGCTCTCCGAGGAGGACATGCCGCTCGCCGGGCTCGTGCTCAACCGGACCCATCCGGTGCTGGCACCGCTGTCGGCAGGGAAGGCCCGTGACGTCGCGGACAACGCCTCCGGCAGCGGTTCGAAGCTGGCCGCGGCGGTGCTGCGGCTGCACGCCGACCGGGTCGAGGTGGCCGACCGGGAGAAGCGCCTGCTCAGCCGGTTCACGAACGCCCATCCGGCCGTCCGGGTGGCCCGGGTGCCCGCGGTCGCCGGTGACATCACCGACCTGGACGGGCTGCGCGAGATCGGGTCCCGGCTGGCCGACGGCGCCGCGGCCGAGGGCCGGCCGGCCGAGCCGGTGCGGCAGGCGCGATAGCCGCTCGGTCCCACCGGGCCGGCGACCGGAGCCCCCGCTCCCGCCGCCGGCCCACCCCGCCCCCCAGGGGCCGGACCGGTCAGGCCGACTCGTCCAGGCGCACTTCGGTGGCCGCCGCGTCGTCCGCGGCGGCCATCCGATCGGCGCTCTCCTCCGCCGCCGACGCGTAGTGCGCGATGCGGGCGTCGGTGAGCAGCCGGGCCCAGGACAGGACGTCGGGCCGCCCGCGCAGCAGTGCTCGCCGCTGCCGCTCGGTCATCCCGCCCCACACCCCGAATTCGATGCGCTGGTCGAGCGCATGCGCAAGGCACTCGGTGCGCACCGGGCACGCGAAGCAGAACTGCCGAGCCTCCCGTTGCCGGGCGCCCGTCACGAACAGGCCCTCCGCGTCGCGCGTCCGGCACCTGGCCGCTGACCGCCAATTCCATCTGCCCGGCATCTCGGCTCCCGCAATCCGTCTCGTCACGAGGTCACCACCCCAGGTCGTCGAGTGACACGACCCGGCTAAGACGGATTCTGGGAGCGTCCGGTTCCCGCGGTAACCGCGCAAAACTACTCAAATCCGCGGCGACGACCTGACGAAAGGGTGACGGACCGCCGCGTACCCTGCCCTCCGTGAACTTCCCGCGCCATCTGGTCCGGCCGGTCGGCATGCTCCTCGGGCTCTGCCTGCTCGCCGGTGTCGTGGTGGCGGGGATGGCGTTCCCGTTCGCGGCGGGCGTCGGGCTGGTGTCCAACGACGCCGGCGACAGCGTCAACAGCACCTCGACCGACCTGGTCGACGGCGCACTGCCGCTGCGCAGCACGATCACCGACTCGGCCGGCCAGCCGGTGGCCTATCTGTTCGACCAGAACCGCACCGCGGTCGCGGCCAACGAGATCTCACCGGCGATGAAGGCGGCCATGGTCGCGATCGAGGACCGGCGCTTCTACCAGCACCAGGGCGTCGACTGGCAGGGCACGATCCGGGCGGTGATCGCGAACTCGGCCTCCGGGGACGTCGTCCAGGGCGCGTCGACGCTCACCCAGCAGTACGTGAAGAACTACATGCTCTACGTCGACGCCCAGACCGACGCGGAGCGGCTCAAGGCCACCGAGCAGACGCCCGCGCGCAAGCTCAAGGAAGCGCGCATCGCGTTGCAGATGGAGCGGTCGCTGAGCAAGGAGGAGATCCTGACCCGCTACCTGAACATCGTGTTCTGGGGCAACGGGGCGTACGGGATCGCGTCCGCGGCGCGGACCTACTTCGGCATCACCCCCGACAAGCTGACGGTGCCACAGGCCGCCATGCTCGCCGGGATGGTGCGCAGCACCACCGCGTTCGACCCGGTGCAGAATCCGCAGGCCGCCCTCGACCGGCGCAACCTGGTCATCGCGCAGATGCGCGACCAGGGAATGATCAACGAGGCCCAGGCGCGGGAGGCCGCCGCGGCCCCGCTGGGCATCTCGAACCCCCTCAACACCCAGCCCAACGGCTGCATCGGCGCGGGTGACGCCGGGTTCTTCTGCAAGTACGTGGTCGAGTACCTGACCGAGGCCGGGTTCTCCATCGACCAGATCAACCGCGGCGGTTACACGATCCGCAGCACGCTGGACCGCGACGCGCTGGCCAGGATGAAGGCCTCGCTCGACGCCGAGGTGCCCCCCCGGCAGCCCAACGTCGCGAACGTGATGTCGCTGGTCCAGCCGGGTCAGGACAAGCACCGGGTGCTCGCGATGGGATCCAACCGAACGTTCGGGCTGAACGCCGACGAGGAGCAGACCAGCTACGGGCTGCCCTACCAGCCGGTCAACCTCGGTGCCGGTTCCGTCTACAAGATCTTCACCGCGGCCACCGCGCTGCAGAAGGGGCTGGGGATCAACTACCAGCTCTCGGTGCCGCCGAGCGGCTACGCGTCGCCGATCTACCTCGACGGCGGCGGGCGCCCGATCCCGGTGCAGAACGCGGGCGACTACCCCGAGCGGATGAGCCTGACCGACGCGCTGGCGACGTCGCCGAACACGGCGTTCATCAAGCTCATGGAGTTCACCGGCGTGCCCGACGTGGTCGACATGTCGGTCCGGTTGGGCATGAAATCGCTGGCCACCACGCCGTTCGTCGACCCGAGGACCGGTCGGCGCACCGATCGCTCGATCGCCGAGGTGACCAAGGCGCAGCGCCAGGCCTCGTTCACCCTCGGGGTGAGCCCGACCAGTGTGCTGGAGCTGGCCAACGTCGGAGCCACCATCGCCAGCTCCGGCAAGTGGTGCCCGCCGAGCCCGATCGAGTCGGTGACCGACGCCGCCGGCAACCCGGTCCCGGTCACCGAGGCGCCGTGCGAGCAGGCCGTCGAGCCCGGCCTGGCCAACACGCTGTTCACCGCGCTGAGCAAGGACGACATCAGCGGCACCGCGGCGGGCGCGGCCCGTCAGGTCGGGTGGGATCGCCCGATGGGCGGCAAGACGGGGACCACCCAGCAGCACAAGTCGGCGGCGTTCCTCGGGCTCGTCCCGCAACTGGCCGGCGCGGTGATCACGTTCGACAACTCCAACGCCCCGCGGCCGCTCTGCGACAGCGGCGGTGCGCCGTTCGCCTGCCGCAGCGGCAACATCTTCGGCGGCAAGACGCCGGCGGAGACGTGGTTCGGGGCCGTCAAGCCGATCCTCGCGAACCAGCCGGTGCTGCCGCTGCCGCCGACCGAGGACCGCTACCTGACCGGTGGTGCCGAGTCGCGGGTGCCCGACGTCGTGGGCCGCGGTCAGAACGACGCCCGCGCGGTGCTGGAGCGTGCCGGATGGCAGGTGACCACCCGCACCGTCGACAACCTCGCCTCCCGCGGGACCGTCGTCGGGCAGAGCCCGCGGGGGACGGCGTTGCCGGGCGAGACGATCGTGCTGCAGGTCAGCAGCGGTACCGTCCCGGCTCCGCCGCCGGCGCCGACCGATGCACCCGCCCCGCCCCCGGGCGAGCAGCCACCCGGCGAGCAGCCACCCGGCGAGCAGCCACCCGCAGAGCAGCCGCCCGCAGAGCAGCCGGCCGCGGACCAGGGCGGCGGTGCCCCGTGACGCGGGGTCGCTGACACCCTGAGCAGGGCGGTCCGGTCGGTGTCGTCCGGACGCGCCGTGATCAGGCGCTGCCGTCGCGCCGTCGGCGGCCTAGCATCCCCCGCCATGGGGGAACGCGAGAGGCAGGGTGCCGACGTCCTGTTCGGTCCGGACGGCACGTCCGGTGACGGTGCGGCGGACACCGGTTCCGGCGGGCCCGAGCCGTTGCCCCGGTGGGAGCTCCCCGTCGTGCAGCTGCCGGTGATCGGGCTGAACGGGCAGGTCACCGGTCTGGCCGGGGCGGAGGACCTCGGCGCGACGGAGGCGGACCTGGCGGGGAAGGAAGCGGCCGTCGGTGTCGGAGGAGCGGGGTTCGAGGCCGCAGAGCTGCCCGTCCGCGCCGCCCAGGACGGCGAGCCGGCGCCGGCCGGGTCGGCCGAGGCACCCTCCACGGTGATCGCCGTTTCCGAACCGTCCGCTGTGCCGGACGCGGCTGCGCCCGCCCAGGCGGCGATCGTCGGGACCGTCGCGCCCACGCCTGCACCCGCGGTGGCATCGGAGCCGAACGACCCGGTTCGCCCCGACGTCGCGCCGTCCCGCGCCCAGGACGGCCCGATCGGGGCGCCGCGCCGGGCCACGGCTACCGGCCCGCAACGCCCCGGGCCCGTGATCAGCCGGCCTCGCCCCGCCGGTCGGCCGGTCGGATCCGCACCGCCCGGCCCCCCGGTGACCCGTCCGGTGACGACCGCACCCGCGGAGCTCCGGTACCGACCGCCGGTGGAAGCCGAACCGAGCATCCTGGGGCTGTCGCGGCACGCTCGGGGCCGCGCCGGTTCGCGGGCGTTCACCCTCGTCTTCACCGGCATCTTCGCGGTGATCCTGATCCAGTTGATCGTTGCGTTGCTCAACCCCTGAGAGCCGGCTGAGCCCGCGCGCACGCCCGTCACGACGGTTCTGCCTGGTGGCCGACTACCCTGTCCGCCGAAGGTCGGCATCCGCTCCCGGTGCCCGCCCAGGTCCCGGCCCAGCCCCGGGCCCGCCGAGGAGGTGAGCAGCGATCGGTTCCGAAGCCGCACCCTCCGGCGCTCAGGCGCTCTCCCCGCCGACGTCGCACCGTGTGCGCAGCGTGCTGGCGATCCCCGCTTTCCGCCGGTTGTGGCTGGTCACGGCCGTGGCTGCGACCGGTGACTGGCTCTCGCTGCTCGCGTTGACCTCGCTGGCCACCCAGCTCACCTCCGGTTACCAGGCGCAGAGCTTCGCCCTCGGCGGTGTCGTCGCCACCAAGCTGCTGCCGGCGCTGGTGTTCGGCCCGCTCGCCGGCGCGCTCGCGGACCGTTTCGACCGCCGCCGCGTCATGGTGGTGTGCGACCTGCTGCGGTTCGGCCTGTTCATCTCGATCCCGGTCGTGGGGTCGCTGTGGTGGCTGTTCGTCGCCACGTTCCTGATCGAGATCTGTGCGCTGTTCTGGATCCCGGCCAAGGACGCGTCGGTGCCGAACCTGCTGCGCCGTCCGGACCAGATCGAGACGGCCAACCAGCTCGCACTCGTGATGACCTACGGCGTCGCAGTGATCACCGCGTCCGGTCTGTTCACCCTGGTCTCCAGCGCCGGGCCGCTGTTCGGCAACGACTCCCCGCTGACCACCGTCTACGTCGCACTGATCATCAACGGGTCCGCCTACCTGCTGATCGCGACCACGGTGTGGTTCCGCATCAAGGAGATCTCCGGGCGCTCGTCGGCCCACCGGGAGGCCGGGCCGGGACTGTTCACGCTGCTGCGCGACGGGTTCAGGTTCGTCGGCAGCACCCCTCTGGTCCGCGGCCTGGTGATCGGCATCATCGGGGCCTTCGCCGCGGGTGGTGCGGTGATCGCCTCGGCGAAGCTGTACTCGGCGAGCCTCGGTGGCGGCGACGCGGCCTACAGCGTGCTGTTCGTGGCCGTGTTCGTCGGCCTCGCGGCGGGCATGGGTTCGGCGCCGCGGCTGGCCCGGCGGTTGCCGCACAACCGGCTGTTCGGGGCGGCGATCGTGGCGGCCGGGCTGTCGCTGGCGCTGGTCGCGATCGCCCCGCACCTGTTCCTCGCGCTGGGCGCGGTGGGGCTCGTCGGGGCGTTCGCCGGCATCGCCTTCCTGACCGGGCTGACGATCATCGGAGCCCAGGTGGCCGACGAGGTGCGCGGCCGGACCGTCGCCTTCGTGCAGTCCCTGGTCCGGGTCGTGCTGCTCGGCTCGATGTCGCTGGTGCCGTTGATGGTCGGACTCGTGAGCGCCCGGACGATCGAGGTGTTCGGTTACCCGTTCCTGATCGACGGGACGCGGACGGTGATGTTCGCTGGTGGCCTCCTGGCCGCCGCGGTGGGCATGTTGGCTTACCGGCAGATGGACGACCGGCGGCTGGAGCCGCTGCTGCCCGACCTGCTCGCGGCGCTGCGGCGCGGTGACCGGCGGGCAGGCTCCGGGGTGCTCATCGCCGTCGAGGGGGCGACGCCCGCGGAGACCGCTGAGCAGGCCGGCCGGCTGGCCGCCACGCTGCGGTCGCAGGGACACGTCGTCGTGCAACCCGACGACGGGGAGCGCGACCAGGCCCGCTGGGCCGCCGCCACCCGGGAGGCCAACCTGTCCGGGGCGCGCGCCAAGGCCCTCGCCGCGGCGGCCGTCCGCGCCGACCTGGTCGAGCGCGTCATCCGGCCCGCACTGGCCGACGGGGCCGTGGTCGTCGTCGACCGCTTCGTGGCCAGTCCGCTGGCCCAGTTCGGGGTGGCCGCGCACCGGATGGACGCCGAGCTCGACGCGGGCGAGCTGGAGAACCTCGCGGGATGGGCCACCGGACGGTTGCGCCCGGACATCTCGGTGCTCCTCGACCGCGCCCCCGCCGCGCCGCCCGACCCGTTCGGCGTCGGCGATCAGCCCACCACCGAGCCGCCCCGCGGGCTGGCCGGCGAGGAGCACGTCCGGGTGCAACGGCTGCTGACCCGGATGGCCGCGGCGGAGCCGCACCGCTATGTGGTGGTGGACGCCGACGGGTCGGCCGAGGAGGTGGCCGCGCGGGTGGCCGCCGGCCTGGCGCCGGTGCTGCGTCCCGCCACCGCCGACGGGGTCGGGGAGCAGGTGACGCAGCCGGTCGAGCCGCCCACCCGGCCCACCGACCTCGACCCCGATGCCCGGGCCTCGCGATGAGCGAGCTTGCGAGCGAGTGGTCGGTGCGGTGCCCGCGCGAGGCGCCGACCGAGCGCAGCGAGGGAGGGTGATGAGCGTCTGGCAGGACGTCGTCGGGCAGCCGTCGGCGGTGGCCGAGCTGAGCGCGGCCGCCCAGGACCCGAGCGCCATGACGCACGCGTGGCTGTTCACCGGTCCGCCCGGGTCGGGCCGATCGGTGGCGGCGCGGGCGTTCGCGGCGGCTCTGGAGTGTGCCCGGCACGGTTGTGGTGAGTGCACGGCGTGCCGGACGATCATGGCCGGGACACACGCCGACGTCCGCGAGGTGGTACCGGAGGGCCTGTCGATCTCGGTGAAGGAGACCCGGGCGCTCGTGCAGCTCGCGGCCCGGCGCCCGGCGACGGGCCGCTACCAGATCCTGATCGTCCAGGACGCCGACCGGCTGGGTGAGCGTGCCGCCAACGCCCTGCTCAAAGCGATCGAGGAACCGTCCGGCCACACGGTATTCCTGCTGTGTGCGCCGTCCGACCACGCGGAGGACGTGCCGATCACCATCCGGTCGCGTTGCCGGCTGGTGCCGCTGCGGAGCCCATCCGCCGAGGCGGTGGCCGGGGTGCTGGTGAGCCGCGACGGATTCGACCCGGAGACCGCCGACTGGGCGGCGGCGGTGGCGGGCGGGCATGTGGGTCGGGCGAGGCGGCTGGCCCGTGACGCCGACGCCCGGGCCCGCCGCGAGCGGGTGCTCGACATCCCGCTGCGCATCCGCGGGCTGGGTGACGCGTTCGCCTACGCGGACGAGCTGGTCCGTTCGGCGAAGGCGGAGGCCGCCGAGCTGAGCGGAACCCGGGACGCGGCAGAGCGCGAGGAGCTGGCCGTCGCGATGGGCGCCGGCGGCACCGGCAAGGGGGCCGCCGCGGCGGCCCGGGGCGCGAAGGCCGCCGAGCGCGAGCTGGAACGCCAGCAGAAGTCGCGCTCCACCCGCAACCAGCGCGACGCGCTGGACCGGGTCATCGTCGATCTGGCGGGCTTCTACCGCGACGCGCTGATCGTCGGGAGCGGCGCGCGCGTGGCGCTGGCCAACCCGGACCGCGAGTCCGACGTGCGACAGGCGGCACGGGAATGGCCCGCCGAGTCGGTGCTGCGCCGGCTCGAGGCGGTCCTCGCCTGCCGAGAGGCCCTGGACCGCAACGTCAAACCTGAGATCGCCGTCGAGGCGATGTTGATCGCATTGCACCAGGGGTGAGCGCCGCGGGTTGAACGCGGTGGGCCCGGGTAGCCCGGAGGCCATGTTCGAGGACAACCACATCCGCAACTCCACGACGCGCCGCTTCGTCGGGGCGCTGCGGCACTTCGAGCAGCAGGGCGACATCGAACCGCTGGTCGCGCTGTTCACCGAGGATGCCGAGCTCTTCCGGCTCGACGGCCGTGGCGAGCGGCGCGGCGGGGTCCGCGAGTTCTGGGAGGAGTACCGCTCGGTCTTCGCGGACGTGCGGACCCGGTTCCTCAACGTGGTCGAGGGCACCGATCCGGTCGAGGGGTACGAGGAGGCCGGTCTGGAGTGGCACAGCGTCGGCCGCCTCACCGACGGGCGCCCGGTGGACTACTACGGCTCCACCTTTCTCGGCCTCGACGGCGACCTCATCACAGCGCTGCGCTCGTACTACGACACGGCGGTGTTCCTGACGGCGCCCGTCGCCGCCGGCTGACCCGGGCGCGCGACCCCGCCCGGCTCGCTGCCGACCGGGGCTGTGGCGGGAGAGGTGCCGGGGGGCGCAAAGGCTTCGGGGGGTGCCGCTACACTGATCCCCGCACCACCCGCCGCCTTAGCTCAGTCGGTTAGAGCGACGCACTCGTAATGCGTAGGTCTGGGGTTCGACTCCCCAAGGCGGCTCCACGTAAGTCCGCAGGTCAGGCGGCATGTTCCCTCCGGCAAAGCGATCTTCAGCGAAGATCATCGGGCGACTGGTCCGCACTTGCCCGAGCGCGAGCCTCGTGGAGGCGGTCCGCGACCGTGTCGAGGTCGTCGGCGAACAGGCGGGCGTAGACGTCGAGGGTGGCCGTCGCCGAGCTGTGGCCGAGCATCCGCGAGACCACGACGACACGACACTCAGCTACTGGCGGAGGAGATCGACGGGCTCGGGGCTGCGCTCGTGGTGCTCGACGCGGCGACCTCGGTCATCGACAGCGCGCTGGACGGCGACACCCACGATGGTGCCGATGATCAGCGCGGTGGCCGACGTGAGGCCGCACTGGCCACGGCCGGCGCGGGCATCGTCCGTGGGCTGTTCGGCCGCCGGCCGACTGCCTACGGAATCCGACACGACTCACCTGCGTGGTGCACCGCGACCCCTGCGCGAGCCCGCGCGACCGCTGTGTGCGAGGAGTGTCGGACTCGCCCGGACCTGCGGGGTCGCCCTGGCAGGGTGACTGTGGACCGGGGGTGGGGCGTGGCCCGCCACCGGGCGGCCGGAGTGCCGTGGGCCGCCGGCGCTGGGCCGGTCCTTTACCGACACCGGACGCCGACCCGTTCACCCTTCGCGGGTGTGGGCGGGATCGGGGGCGACGGTCTTTATTCGGGTCACGAACGTCTGCTGGCCGGAGACGAGGAGGCGACGATGCCGCTCGGGGTGCACTCAGAGGTCCGGAAGCTCCGCAAGGTGATCATCCATCGGCCGGGTCCGGGTCTCGATGGGCGGGCCCAAGGACGTCTGGACGGACCGCGTCGACCTGCTGCGGCCCTACCAGGTGAATGCCACGCTCCTGGGTAAGACCGGTAAACCCCGGCGCCGAGTTCCTCATCCGGGGACGACCTGCTCCGTCGCAGCGGGGCCCGGCTCGACCGTCGGCAGAGCACTTACGCGTGTGGCAGGTCGGGTTGATCGGATCGGAGGATTGGCCATGACGACCGACCTTCCGTCGGAGGGCGGGGAGACATACCGCGGCGAGAACTGGTATGTGCGGACGCCACCCGCACCGGAAGAAGGTCAAGCTGCCCCACCGTGACCTTCCCGCGGATCCGGCCGAACTCGCGCTGCCGCTCCGCTACATCCCCGCTCTCTTCTGACAGTCCGATGCAACGAGGTGGTGGTGATCGCGATGCTGTTCATCGGACCCGAAGCGGACGAGGCGACGGACGAGCACGAGGGCTACGTCGCTGGTCGCTACCGCAACGGTGCGTTGTCCGATATCTGGACCGACGTGGCCCGCTGCGCCCAGGGCACCTTCACCGCATTCCTCCCGGCCTGCGAATGCGGCTGGCGAGGGGCATCGCAGCACCCCGACCAGCGGGGCCTGGACAAGTGCCGGACCGCATGGCTCGCCGAGCACTTCACCCGACTCGCCCTCGTCCGGCACGTGGTCGCCGGCCGCGAGCTGGGCCCGCGGGACTTCCTGACCGCCGGCTCCGAGCCGTACCGCGACAGCCCGGCCGTGATCACGCCGGGGTCGGCCGGTCAGGCCGTGACCGAGCCCCCCTGGGCGCCGGTCTCGCGCCGGAAAGCGTCCACGGCGGCGTCGACGGTCGGGAAGAAGTGCGCCGGGTCGATGGTGCGGATGAGCTCGTAGCGGTCGATCTTGCGCCGGACGGGGTCCTTCATCTCGGCGAACACGAGGTGCACGCCGCGGGCGTTGAGGGCCACGTCGAGCTCGTGGAGCATGTCGGCCGCGGTGGTGTCGACGTCGGTGATCGGCTCGGCGGCGACCACGATCCACCGTGGCGCGGGGTCCGCCGCAGCGCGCTCTTCCAGCCGCTCGCGGAAGGTGCGGGCGTTCGCGAAGAACAGCGGCGCGTCGAACCGCACGATGACGCACCCGGGCAGCCGCTCGGCCTCGGGATAGCTCCGGACGTCGTGGTATCCGGGCAGGCCCTGCACCCGCCCCAGCACGGTCTGGTAGGGCCACCAGGCCCGGCGGAAGACGTTGAGGACGGACAGGGCGACGGCCACCGCGATCCCGGCGAGCACACCGAGGAGCACCACTCCGAGGAAGGCGCCGACCGACAGGGCGAACTCCGTCCGGCGGACCCGGAACAACCGCACCGTCGCCGGCAGGTCCGCGAGCGAGATCGAGGCGGCGATCACCACCGCTGCCAGCGTCGGCTGCGGCAGATCACGCAGCAGGCCGGGCGCCAGGAGCAGGATCAGGGTGATCGCAACCGCTCCGACCACGCCGGCGAGCTGTGTGCGCGCCCCCGCCTGCTGCGCCACGGCGGTGCGCGAGCCGCTCGTGCTCACCGGGAACCCTTGGAAGAAGCCGGCCGCGATGTTGGCCGCCCCGATCCCGACCATCTCGCGGTTGCCGTCGACGGTCCGGCCCGCGCGGGCCGCGAAGGCCGAGGCCGTGGAGATCGTGTCGGCCAACGAGACCACCGCGATGCCGACCGCCCCCGCCGCGAGGGCCAGCAGGTCCGACACGGACACGTGCGGCAGCGTGAGCGGCGGGAACCCCTGCGGGAGCACCCCGACCAGGTCGACCCCGCGCGCGCCCAGGCCGAACACCGAGACCCCGGCGATCGAGAGCACGACGACCACCAGGACCGCCGGCACCCGGGGCAGCATCCGCTGCAGCACGAGGATCAGGACCAGCCCGGCCCCGCCGACCACCAGTGCGGCCGGCACCAGGGCGCCGCCCAGCAGGCCCTGCACCAAACCCACGACCTCCCCACCGAACCCCTCGGCGGCGACCGAGAACCCGCACAGCTTCGGCAGTTGCCCGACGAGGATCGTCAGGGCCAGGCCGTTCATGTAGCCGATCATCGTCGGTTTGGAGATCAGGTCCGCGACGAAGCCGAGGCCGCCCAGCCCCGCCACGGCGATGATCACGCCGGTCATGATCGCGAGCGCTGAGGCCAGGGCGACCGCCCGCCCGGGGTCGCCGTCGGCGACCACCAGCGGGAGGACCGTCGCCGCGATCATCGGCCCGAGCGAGGAGTCCGGGCCGAGCACGAGGATCCGGGACGGACCGAAGACCGCGTACCCGAGCAGGCAGAGGATCGACGTGTACAGCCCGGTGATCGCCGGCAGCCCGGCCAGCTCGGCGTAGGCCATGCCCTGCGGCACCAGCAGCGCGGTCAGCACCAGGCCGGCGACCAGGTCCTTCGACAGCCACCCCGGCTGGTACGTCCGCAACGTCGCGAGCCCGGGAACCAGCGACGCCGCACGGCCGCGGTGCTCCCGCGGCTCGTTCGGCGCCGACCGCTCGGGGTTCACCCCTTCATCCTCTTCGGACGGCGGGTCCTCGGCCTCACCCGCTCTGGATGGACGATTTCGCGTCACGTAGTGCGGCCGGCCCCGGGCGCGCGGGGTCAGGTGGGCCGCCCGGACCGCCACGATCGTCGGTCGCTCGGCAGTTCGCGGCGGGCAGCTGTGCGCTGTGTGATGTGAGTGCGCCACTGCCACGCATTTGCGCTGCTCGTAGGTCCGAGGCGAGCGACCGGGCCAGGGCCTCGTGTGTACGTCAGACGAAGAGCCGGGGCAGCAGGTCTCGGCTGCTGTCCCGGAGGTCGTCGAGCGCTGTCTCCGAGCCGGCGAGGTGGCGCTGCAGCGCCTGCTGGAACAGCCCGTCGAACATCGCGTAGGCCGCGGAGGGCGAGCAGGTCGGCTGGGTCCCGGTGAGGTCGGCGTAGGCGCGGACGAGGCGCCAGATCATGTCCTGCAGGCTGCCGTCGATCTCGGCGACGTCGTCGCGGAAGGCTTCCTCGAACAGGGACTGCGAGCGCAGGTCGTACCAGAGCCGGTGCATGAGCGGGGCGTCGGCGAGCGTGGCGGCCAGCCCGTTCCCGCAGGCTGCGGCAAGCTCGTCGGGTGTGGACGCCTCGGCGACGAGGCCCTCGTAGCGCTGCACGCAGGCGTCCTTGTAGCGCCGCACGCAGTAGGTGATCAGGTCGATCTTGTCGGCGAAGTAGTAGTGCAGAAGCCCGTGGGAGAACGACGTCTTGTCCGCGATCGTGCGCAGGCTGGTGCGCGCGTAGCCGAGGTCTGCCAAGGTCAGCAGAGCCGCGTCGGCGAGCTCGCGGCGGCGGTCCTCGAACTTGTCGACACGGGACTGCAACCGCACGGCGGCTGAGCTGGGCATGGGGCCGACGATACCCAGCTGGCGGATTTCCTGACCAGTCGTCCAGGAGAATCTTGACAACCGTCCAAGATCGGGCCACGGTCGTCCCCGTCAGCAACGGTGCCGACGACGATCGAGGGACGACGATGTCGCTGACCTTCTACCTGGACAAGGGCGCCTCCCTCGACCCCGAGGCGCCCTGCCTGACCCTCGACGGGAGGTCGCTGTCGTACGGCGAGGTCGTCGAGCTTTCCCACGCGGTCGCCAGGGCGCTGCGGCGCTCGGGCGTGGAGCCCGGGGACAAGGTCGGCATCCTCTCGGCCAACGACCCGACCGCGTTCTCGTGCGTCTTCGGCATCGCCCGGGCGGGTGCGGTGTGGTGCCCGATCAACCCGCGCAACGCGGCAGGTGAGAACGCGGAGCTGCTCGACCTGTTCGACTGCTCCGCGTTGATCTTCCAGCCGGCCTTCGACGAGCTGGTCGCCGAGATCGCCTCGAACCTCCCGAAGCTCACCACGCTCGTCCGCCTCGGCGAGAAGGACGATCTGGCCCAGGGCTTCCACCCCTGGCTCGACGCCGCCCGGGACGATCCCTCCGCCGAGGCCGTGCAGCCCGAGGACGTCGTGGCGCTGGTCGGCACCGGTGGCACCACGGGGCGCCCCAAGGGGGTCATGCTCACCGGCCGCAACCTCGAGGCGATGTCGGCGATCACGCTGATGAGCTACCCCTTCGACGGGCGTCCGGTGTACCTGGCCCAGGCTCCGCTGACCCACGCGGCCGGCGTGCTGTGCTTCCCGATCCTCGCCCGCGGCGGGGAGGTGGTGATCATGGCGAAGCCCGACGTCGGCCGCTTCCTCGAGCTGATCGAGCGGCACCGGGTCACCCACACCTTCCTACCGCCGACGCTGATCTACATGGTTCTCGGCCACGCGGCACTCGACGGCACGGACCTGTCGTCGCTGCAGTGCTTCTGGTACGGCGCGGCGCCGATGTCGGCGGCCAGGCTGGCCGAGGCGCTCGACCGCATCGGGCCGATGGCGCAGCTCTTCGGGCAGTCCGAGGCCCCGATGATGATCTCGACGATGTCACCGGCCGAGCACCGCCTGCCCGACGGGACGATCGACACCGCGCGGCTGTCGTCCGCCGGCCGGCCCTCGCCGCTGGTCACGGTGGCGATCCTCGACCAGCAGGGCCGGCCCGTACCGCGCGGGGAGCGGGGGGAGATCTGCGTCCGGGGCTCCCTGGTGATGGCCGGCTACTACCGCAACCCCGAGGCCACGGCCGAGGCGTCCGCCCACGGCTGGCACCACACCGGCGACATCGGCTACCTCGACGACGACGGCTTCCTCTACATCGTCGACCGCGCCAAGGACATGGTGATCACCGGCGGGTTCAACGTCTACTCCGCCGAGGTCGAGCAGGCGCTGATGGCCCATGACGCCGTCCGCGACTGCGCGGTGGTCGGCCTGCCCGACGAGAAGTGGGGCGAACGGGTCACCGCCGTGATCCAGCTCCAGCCCGACGCCGAGGTCGACGTCGACGACCTGATCGCGTTCGTCAAGCAGCGCATCGGCAGCGTCAAGGCGCCCAAGCAGATCGAGATCTGGCCCGATCTCCCCCGCTCCACCATCGGCAAGGTCCTCAAGACCGAGATCCGCGGCACGCTCACGGGCCGCTGACGGAACCCGACGCAAGGAGACCACAACCATGAAACTCGCTCTCTACCTGCCGAACTTCCGCGACAAGGTGACCGTCAAGGAGCTGGAGGACCTCACCGCACTCGCCGAGGAACTCGACTTCGACTCGGTGTGGACGCTCGACCGGATCGTCGTCCCGGAGGCGTCGGACCGGCAGGAGCTGCAGTACTCGTTCGGCATGATGGACGGCCTGCCCAAGGCCCTGCCGGTGTCCTCACGGGGCCAGTGGCTCCAGGGCATGCCGCTGATCCCGTGGCTCGCGGCGAAGACGTCGAAGGTCCGGATCGGCATGAGCATCATCGACACGCCGTACCGCGCCCCCGGCGTCCTGGCCGCCGAGATGGCCACCATCGACCACCTCTCGAACGGCCGGCTCAACGTCGGCGTCGGGTCCGGATGGATGCCCGAGGAGTTCGCCGCCTCGAGCGCCTGGCACATCTTCCCGAAGCGGCACAAGCACGTGCGCGAGACGATCGAGATCATGCAGGGGATCTGGAGCAACGACCTCTTCGAGTACCACGGCGAGTTCGCGGACTTCGAGCGGTGCGGGTTCGGGGTGAAGCCGCTGCAGAAGCCGGGCCCGCCGATCTTCTTCAGCGGGCTCAAGGACCCGGAGCGCGCGGCGAAGCGGGTCAGCAAGTACGACCTCGCCGGCTGGATCGGCATCCAGGACTCCCCGGAGGACATCGCGACGTGGCGCGGCGGGATCGAGCGCGAGCTCGAGAAGCTCGACAGCCCCCGCAAGATCGACGACCTCGAGATCAGCAGCATGCTCTGGACCGTGATCACGGACGTCGACATGGACCAGAGCCCGGCGGGCAAGGCCACCAACCTGATGGTCGGCTCCGAGCGCCAGATCATCGACAAGCTCAAGGAGTACAAGGAGGCCGGAATGACGATGCCGCTCATCTGGCCGCCGTTCGCGGACGTCCCGGTGGCCAAGACGCTCGACGACCTCAAGCGGCTCAGGAACGACATCATGCCGAAGGTCGAGGCCTCCTGAGAAGTCGGTTCCGCCCATCCCACAAACAATGCGAGGGGAAGAGGATGTCCGAGCTCGAGGGTAAGCGGGTCTTCATCACCGGGTCGGGTGCCGGGATCGGCAAGGCGATCGCGACGCTGTTCACGCAGCGCGGCGCCCGGGTCGTGATCAGCGACATCGACGCCGACGCGGCCAAGAAGGCGGCCGACGAGATCGGCGCCGCGGGCGTCGCCAACTGCGACGTCACGGACGAGGGCCAGGTACAAGCCGCGGTGAAGCAGACGGTCGACCTCCTCGGCGGCCTCGACGTGCTGGTCAACAACGCCGGGATCGAGGTCTCCTCGCCGCTGCTGCAGCAGTCCACGGAGAGCTTCGACAAGATCTACGCGGTCAACGTGCGCGGTCCGTTCGTCGCGATGAAGGCGGCGATCGGGCACTTGATCGAGTCGAAGGGCAACGTCGTCAACATCGCCTCGATCGCGGGCATCGGTGGCAGCCCGCTGCTCGGCTCCTACTGCGCGACCAAGGCGGCACTGATCCAGATGACCCGGGTCGCCGCGGTGGAGATGCGCCCGGCGGGCGTGCGGGTCAACGCGGTCTGCCCGGGCTTCGCCGACACCGCCATGGTCGAACGGCTCGTCCCGGACTTCGAGGCGGCGACCCAGGTCCCCTTCGGCGACCTCGTCGCCATGAAGCAGGGCAGGCTCGGCACCCCGGAGGACATCGCCGAGGTGGCCGCCTTCCTCGCGTCCGACCGGGCGTCGTGGGTCACCGGCAGCCACTACGTCCTCGACGGCGGGCTGACCGCGTCCCTCGTGTGACCATGTCGACGGGCCCGCCCGGCCGGGCCCGTCGACGGGGAGGCGGTGCCGATGACCGACACGCTCTGGAGCCCGACGGCCCGTATCGAGAACTCCGCCCTGCGCGAGGATCTGAACTGGTTGGAAGAGCGCGAGGGGCGGCCGTTCCCTGATCACGATGCCTTCTGGGCGTGGTCGGTGGAGGTCTACGACGTGCTCGAGACCATGCCGGAGATCAGCGAGGCCTTGGTGGTCGGGGTCGACCAGCCCGACGACGGCTACTGGTTGGGCCTGTTCGTCGTCCCGGCCTCCGGGCACGCGCTCGACGAGGACCTGAAGCAGCGGATCGTCACCACGCTGCGCACCCGTCTGACGCCCCGTCATGTCCCGGACGAGATCGTCGAGGCGCCCGCCGTGCCGCACACGTTGAGCGGCAAGCGGCTCGAGGTCCCGATCAAGAAGCTGCTGACCGGCAGGCCGCTGGAGAAGGCCGCGAACATCGCCTCCGTCGACGACCCCGACGCGCTGCGCTGGTACGCGCGGTTCGCGGCGGACCGGCTGGAGTAGCCCGTGCGCCTGGGTGCGACGCTCGCCCACCTGTCCGACGCCCCGCCGTTCGCGGTCGCCGAGTGGGCGAGACGCCTGGCGGGTGCCGGTTTCGAGAGCCTGTGGACACCCCAGATCATCGGGCGCGGCTCCCTGGTCCCGGACCCGTTCGTGACGGTCGCGGTGGCGGCCACGGCCACCGAGGGGGTGGAAGTGGGAACGGCCACCGTGCAGGTGCCGCTCCATCATCCCGCCGACCTCGCGCACCGGATCCTGTCGCTGATGTCCGTGTGCGGCGACCGCCTGACCCTCGGCGTCAGCCCCGGGTCGACCGACGCCGACTACGCCACCTTCGACCGGGACTTCCACGCGCGCTTCCGAACCTTCGACCAGAACGTGGCGCGGCTGCGGGTCCTGCTCGCCCACGGGCGGGACGAGCGCGCCGACCTCGCCCCCGCAGCCAGTGCCACCGGCGGGCCGCCGCTCCTCCTCGGATCGTGGGGGGCCAACGTCGAGCGGGCCGCCCGGGAGTTCGACGGCTGGCTGGCCTCCGGATACCGCCGCACGGCCGACCAGATCATCGCCGCCCACGAACGGTACCGGGCCGCCGGTGGCCGACGGGCCATCGTGTGCGCTGTCCGGCTGTCCGGGACGGACGACCTCGGAGCCACCGGCGAGCAGCTCCAGCGCTACGCGGAGGCCGGCTTCGACGACGCCGTCGTGCTGATCGAACCGGGAGGGCCGGATCCCGAGAAGGTCAGAGCGCTCCTTCCATGAGCCGTCACGGCGTGTCCGCGGCGATCGTCAAGGACGGTCAAGGCCCGGACCGGTGGCGGCGCTGGGGAGTGTTGCGTCTCCGGAACGTGGCAGCGTCGTCTGTAGGCGCGCGAGAGTGTCGAGCGGTGGATCCGTGGCATGAGTGGTATCAGGTCGGGCCGCGGAATTTCATCGAGCAGGCATATCGAGAGTTCGCAGGCGATGATTTTCGGGCCTCGTCGGCGTCTTCCCCTCGACGAGTCGACGAAGGAGGCACCGGTGAGCGGTATCAAGGTGTTGGTGGCGGGGGCGAGCATCGCGGGGCCGGCGCTGGCCCACTGGCTGCGCCGGCGGGGCGCCGAGGTGACCGTGGTGGAGCGGGCCCCCGGGCTGCGTCCCGGTGGGCAGGCGGTGGACGCGCGCGGGGTGGCCAAGGAGGTCATCCGGCGGATGGGGCTGGACGCGGCGGTGCGTGTGGCCTGCACCGACACCGCCGGTGCGTACACCGTGGACGTGGACGGCAACGTGCTGGAGACCTTCCGCGCCGACGACGACGGCGGTGACGGGTACATCTCGGAGATCGAGATCCTGCGCGGTGACTTGTCCCGGGTGCTCTACGACGACACCCGGGACGGCGTCGAGTACGTCTTCGGCGACCGGATCGCCGAGCTGACCCAGGACGCCGACGGAGTCGACGTGACCTTCGAGGGCGGTGACCGGCGGCGCTTCGACCTGGTGGTCGGGGCCGACGGGCTGCACTCGGCACTGCGGACCATGGTCTTCGGGCCGCACGAGCGGTTCGTCCGCCACCTCGGGCTCGTGCTGGCCTTCTATACCGTGCCCAACGAGTTCGGGCTGGACCGCTGGCTGCTCGACTACCAGGAGTTCGGGCGCTCGGCCGGCTTGCGGCCCGTCCGGGACGCCACCCGGGCGATCGCCATGTTGTCGTTCCCCGCGGCCGATTTCGACGTCGACTACCGCGACGTCGCGGCCCAGAAGCGCCTGCTGCGCGAGCGGATGGCCGGCTTCGGGTGGCAGACCCCGCGCATCCTCGCCCATCTCGACGACACCCCGGACTTCTACCTCGACCAGGTCGCTCAGGTGGTGATGGACCGTTGGTCGAGCGGACGGGTGGCGCTGCTCGGGGACGCGGCGTTCTGCTCGTCGCCGATGTCGGGGCAGGGCACCGGGCTGGCCCTGGTCGGCGCGTACCTGCTGGCCGGGGAGCTGGCCGCGGCCGGCTGGGACCCGGAGCCCGCGTTCGCGGCCTACGAGGAGCGGATGCGCCCGTTCGTCGAGGCCAACCAGGAGATCGGCCGGATGCACGTGACCAGCCTCGAGGCCCCCGCGCCGCCCGCGGAACCGAGCCCGGAGCCGGACATGGAGGCGCTCATGGCCCTGGTCGAGCGCGCGATCAACGGCATCGAGCTGCCCGGCTACGACGGGGTGCGGGACTCCGGGGCCCCCACCGGGCCGCCGATCATGCCGGCGGCTCGGCCCTGAGCCCACCACTTCGGGCGCGGTGAACCAGCGGTCCCGGCCGCGGGGATTGCGAGCTCGACTACCCGGTGTCCCGACACGCTCAGGCAAGCCCAGGGTCTGTGGCGGGGCACGCCGCACGCCGAGGTCGCCGACCGTGCGCGGGCCGGGCCGGAGGTGGCCCGGCTGCGGAACCCGCACCTGGTGGCGCTGGAGGCCCGGATGACCGCGGACCTCGACCTGGGCACCTGGCCGTCCCGAAACACGACGTGCCCGGGCCGGCCGCCGCCGGTCAGCCGGTGCGGGCCGCAGCCTGGCCTACGCGACCGGCGACGAGGCTGAAGCCGCCGGGCAGTTCACCGCGCTGCTGACCGACCACGCCGAGAACCCGTCCCGGGAGAGCCGCATCCTGGCGCACGCCGCCTTGGCCACCGTGGCGATAGGCTCAGGCGATCGGGCGGTCGGTCGGCCGGATCGGGCAGGGCAGGAAGTCTCGCCCGGTGAGGTAGGCATCGACGCCGGCCGCGGCGGCGCGGCCCTCGGCGATCGCCCACACGATGAGGGACTGCCCGCGGCCCATGTCCCCGGCGACGAAGACGCCCTCGACGGTGCTCATGAAGTTCTCGTCGCGGGCGACGTTGCCGCGCTCGTCGAACTCCACGCCCAACTCGGTCAGGAGCCTGCCCCGCTCGGGGCCGAGGAAGCCCAGGGCCAGCAGCGCGAGCTGCGCCGGGATCTCCTGCGCCGTTGCGGCGGTCGGGTGGAACCGCTTGTTCTCGTCGCGGAACCCCTCCGCGATCCGGATCGCCCGCAGCCGGGAGTCGGCGTCACCGAGGAACTCGAGGGTGTCCACGGAGAACAGGCGCTCGCCGCCCTCCTCGTGGGCCGGGGACGTCCGAAAGATCGCCGGATAGGTGGGCCAGGGCATGTCCTCGGTGCGCTGTTCCGGGGGGCGTGGCCGGACGTCGATGTGCGCCACCGACCGCGCCCGCTGCCGGTGGGCCGTGCCCAGGCAGTCGGTTCCCGTGTCACCCCCGCCGATGATGACGACGTCCCTGCTCTCGGCGGTGATCGGGGAGACCGCGACGTCGCCTTCCTGTACCCGGTTGGCCCAGGTCAGGTACTCCATCGCCAGGTGGACGCCGTCGAGCTCGCGGCCCGGTACGGGGAGCTCGCGCCAGGCCGTCGCGCCCCCGGCCAGGACCACCGCGTCGGACCGGGACAGGAGCTGGTCGACGGTGAGGTCGGTGCCGACCTCCACCCCGGCCTGGAAGATCGTGCCCTCGGCCTTCATCTGCTCCAGGCGCCGGTCGAGCCGGCGCTTCTCCAGCTTGAACTCCGGGATGCCGTAGCGCAGCAGCCCGCCGATCCGGTCGGCCCGCTCGCAGACCACCACGTCGTGGCCGGCCCGGGTGAGCTGCTGGGCGGCGGCGAGCCCGGCCGGGCCGGAGCCGACGACGACGACCGTCCGGCCCGTCCGGGTCTTCGCCGGGAGGGGCGTCACGTACCCGTGCTCCCAGGCGTGGTCGATGATCTGCAGCTCGACCTGCTTGATCGTGACCGGATCGGCGTTGATCGCCAGTACGCAGGCGTCCTCGCACGGAGCGGGGCACAACGTCCCGGTGAACTCCGGGAAGTTGTTCGTGGCGTGCAGTCGCTCGCTCGCCCCACGCCAGTTGCCACGCCAGACCAGGTCGTTCCATTCGGGGATGAGGTTGCCCAGGGGGCAGCCCTGGTGGCAGAACGGGATGCCGCAGTCCATGCACCGTCCGGCCTGGAGTTGCAGCCGGTCGTCCGGCAACGACTCGTAGGCCTCGCGCCAGTCCTGCAACCGCAGGCCGACCGGGCGGCGGCGCCGGGCTTCGCGGGGGGTGCGGAGGAATCCCCAGAGGTCGCCCATGGCCAGCCTCCCGACTGACAGGCCTGCGTCCGATCGGGTCGCAATACAGTGCGCCCGTCGGCGCCCCGGTGGCAAGGGCGCGGCCGGGCCCGGGGCGACGACCGGGTCGCCGTCAGACGGTCGTCGCCCGCGGCGTGCACACCAGGTGCCGGAGCAGATGCAGCACGTGCTCCCGCAGGTCCGGCAACGCGTTCTCTCGACGAGACCGTCGGCGAAGCCCTGGACCGGGCGATCCGGGCGGGCGCCACAGCGCATCTGCGGCGCCCGCCCGGTGCCGTCCCCGTGGCCGAGGACGGCGCCGTCAGAACAGCTCGAAGTACTCGCGATGCTCCCAGTCCGTCACGTTCGCGGCGTACTCCTCGGCGTCCGCACGATCAGCCAGGTGCGCCGCGTAGCGGGTGGTCTCGCTGCGCTTCATGGTGACGATGTAGTCGATGAACCGGTCGCCGTAGGCGCGCCGGAAGAACTCGTCGCCGTCCAGGGCGTCCAGAGCATCGGTGAGGCTGGTCGGCAGCTGGGGGACGTCGGTGGCATAGGGGTCGTCGCTGATCGGACCCGGGTCGATCTTGTTGGCGACGCCGTCCAACCCGCTGAGGGCCTGGGCGGCGATGTACAGGTAGGGGTTCGCGGCCGGCTCGCCGACCCGGTTCTCGATGTGCGAGGACTCGTCGCCCGGTGCGCTGATCACCCGGACCATCGCCGCCCTGTTGTCATAGCCCCAGGTGACGCGGTCCGGCGCCAGCGAGTAGGGACGACGGCGCCGGTAACCGTTCACGGTCGGGGTGGTGAAGGCGGAGGCGGCGATGGCGTGCTCGAGGGTGCCGCCGACGTAGTGCCGCCCGATCTCGGAGAGGGGCTCGCCCTGCGCGGGCACCATGGCGTTGCGGCCGGTGCTGCGGTCGGTGAGCGAGCTGTGCAGGTGCCACCCGCTGGCGTAGAAGCCCGGGACGCCGGGGGTGCACATGAACGTGGCGAGGTATCCGCTGCGCCGGCAGCTCTGCTTGACGGCGCTCCGGAACAGCGTCGCCGCGTCGGCCGCGGCCAGCCCGTCCAGCACGTCGAAGGTCGTCTCCACCTGGCTCGGTGCCCACTCGTCCTCCATGGTCCGCAGCGGCAGGCCGAGGGCGGACAGGTGCTTGCGCAGCGGACGGAGCACGTGGTCGATCTCGTCGAGGTGCGACTCCTGCAGGTAGCTGTAGCCGCGTGCGAGCGGCGCGACCTGCGGCGGCGTCCCGGGGTTTCCCGGCCCGCCCAGATCGCCGGAGGTCAGGGAGTCGTCGAGGATGCGGGTGATGTACCACTCCATCTCGATGCCGGTGACGAGGTCGTAGCCGGCGTTCCGGACCTGGTCGAGCGCCGTGCGCAGGATCTGCCGGGGCGCGAACGGGAACGGGCTGCCGTCGCGCATGTAGAGGTCGCAGAGCACCCAGCCGGTCTCGGGGGCCCAGGGCAGGACGCGGAACGTGGTCGGGTCCGGGAGCATGACGACGTTCGGGCTGCCGGACAGCTCGGGCCTGTCGAAGCCGCCGCCGACACTGAACGGGTTGAACACGATGGCGTTGGCGGTGTCGAAGAAGAACGGCGCCATGGTGATCTCGGCGCCGTCCCGCAGGGCGGAGACGAAGGCCTCCGCGGTGTAGGTCTTGCCGCGCAGCAGCCCGTGCTGGTCCGGCCACGACATCCGGATGACGTCCAGGCCCGACTCGGCGATCCGGGCGCTCATGCGTTCAGCGGCATCCTGTTGCTCGGCAGTCCACAGGCCGTGCTGGTGGGCAAATCCCTTTCCCATCGTGACCTCCAGGGGTGGTGCGCGGCATGCGACCCATGCCGGGCGGATCGGGGAGCGGGGCCGGGCCCGGTACCGGCTCTCACTCGCGGGGGGCCGGTGGCCGTGGCGCCCAGCGCTCGAGCAGCCGCCGGAAGACGGTGCGCCCGGCCGCGTCCCGGGCGATCGCGTCGGTCAGGATGCGGGCGACGTCGGACCGGTGGCCGTTCGTGCCGGGGTGGGTGGCCGCGAGCAGGCGGCGGACGCCGTCGGACGACATCTCGGGATGGAACTGCAGGCCCAGTGCCGAGCCCACCCGGAACGCCTGTGGGTAGTCCGGGGAGTCGGCGAGCAGCGCGCAGCCGGGTGGCGGGTCGAAGGTGTCCGAGTGGAAGGAGAGGTGCTCGCCCTCGAACGCACCGAGCACCGGGTCCGCGCGACCGGCGTCGGTGAGCCGAACCGGGATGTAGCCCCACTCCCGGCCGTGTCCCGGGTACGCCCGGCCGCCGGTGACCTCGGCGAGCAGCTGCGCACCCAGGCAGATCGCGAGGGCCGGCACCTCCCGCTCGATCGCCTGCTCCAGTGACCGCATGGTGTCCCGGAGGAACGGGTAGCGCCCGGTCTCGTACGCGCCCATCGCGCCGCCCAGTACGACGAGGCCGTCGACCTGGTCGAGCGCCGGCACCGGTTCGCCCTCGTCGATCCGCACCACCCGGGGCCCCGCGCCGCGCTCGTGCAGGATCTGCTCGAGCCAGGCGGTGTCGGTGTCCGCGGAGTGCACGATCAGCGGGATCATCGGCTCTCCAGGCGGTGCTCCAGCGTCCGGTTCCACGGGTGCCAGTGGTCGTTCGCGGCCAGGGCCCGCATCAACCGCTCGACGTCGTCGCGGTCGATCGCCAGCCAGTCGGCATCGAGCTGGACCTCGTAGGGCACGAAGTCCCAGATCCGCGCCTGGCGCAGGGCCGCGAGCACGGGCAGCGCGTCGTCGAGCCGGCGGCGCAACCGGGCGTTGGTACGCCGCAGCAGCGCGCATTCCGCGCGCAGCGCAGCGAGCTCGTCGGCCTCGGGAGCCGGGTCTTCGGGTGCGGGGTTCGACACGGTCGGAGCTCCTCAGAAGATGATCGTGAGGTTCTCGTGGCCGTGCTCGGAGTCGAGCAGGTTCACCTGCTTGACCGCGATCCGCCAGTCCCCGTCGTGCCGTTCCAGCAGGTGCCCGTACCAGCCCGGGTAGCTGCGGGCCACGCCCGCGCGGAACTCGTGGACGACGAAGTTCGACCGCACCCGGCGCCGGTCGCCGGACGGCTCGTCGAGCACCTCGACATTGGTGATCATGCGACGGGTGCGTGACTGCGGTATCTGGCAGAACGCGAGGCCGGTGCGCAGCCAGTAGACGCGGTCGGTCATCCGCCTGCGGTCGTCGAAGGAGTGGCTCACCTCGGTGCGCGGGTCCCCGCCGCCGGGGGTGATCGGCACCCAGTACAGGCAGCGGTCGGTGAACAGCTCCAGCCACTCGTTGAACCGCGCCTCGTCGATCAGGCGGGCCTCCCTGGCGAGCACCGCCTCGCACTCCGACCGCACCAGCGGATCAGCGGGCGGCCAGTCGTCGGACCAGGATCGGGCCACGTCGGCGAGGTGCCGGTAGAAGTCGGGATCGAGGTAGTAGGACCAGCGGTCGGTGTCCTCACGGTCCCGTGCCCGGGCAACGGTCGCAGAGCTCTCGGACATCTCCGGCTCGGCGAACGGCGAGGAAGGCGTGGCCGGCGTCATCGGCTCATCAGCCGGGTCCACTCGCGGAAGTAGCCGCGCATCGGGTGCTCGTCGGTCACCGGGCCGGTGACGACGCCCGCCTCGTCGGTCTTCTCGCGCCCTTCGACGCCGAGGCCGCGGTGCATCATCACCCACTCCACTTCCGGCACCCCCAGCCCACGCTGCGCCTCCTCGAAGTTGGCCTGGTCATCGGGCTCGCCGAAGGACGGGAAGTCCTCCTGGGTGCGCATGCGCAGCGTGTTGATCTCGTCGGGGAGCCCGTCGACGGTCGTCGCGTGCCAGGTGAGCTGGGTGCGGTCGACGGCCATCGGCTCGATGACCTGGATCTGGTTCCCGATGACGAGGAGGTTGGGGAAGATGTTGATGTTCATCTGCCCCCCGACGGCGAGGTCGAGGAGCCGGTCGGCATCGGCCCCGTAGCGGGCCCGGATGTGCTCCTCGAACGCTTCGCGGCCGGGCTGCAGTCGTTGCTGGGCCCAGTACGATCCGACGCCGTCGTAGCTCGGCCGCTGGTCGATGAAGGTGTGGCCGTTCCCGAGGTCCTGGGCGTACATCGGGCCCTCGTCCGGGGACCGTCCGAAGTAGACCATATCCTTGGAGTCCCCGAACCGCTCGCCCAGGCGCAGCAGCGAGCGGTGGGAGAACGCCGGGTGGTAGCCGTCCCCGGCGTTGTCGTAGGCCAGCTTCCAGTTGCCCCGGTAGACCATCCGGTTGGCGGCGCTGCGGACCGTGACGGTGCCCGCCGGGGTGCGGTCCAGCCACTGGTCGAGCAGCTGCGCGGCCGGCCCCAGGTGGTCCAGCAGCGGCGGGGCGTCCTCGTTGAGCGTGGCGAAGATGAACCCCCGGTAGCTCTCCACCCGGGGGACCCGTCCGAGGTTGAGCTCGGTGCGCCGGAAGTCCTCGCCGTAGGCGTCCGGCCAGGGCACTCCGATCAGCTCACCGTCGTTGCGGAACGTCCACCCGTGGTACGGGCACTGGAAGCTCTTCGCGTTCCCCCGCTCGAGCCGGCACACCGTCGCGGCGCGGTGGGTGCAGCGGTTGAACAGGACGGCGACGCGTCCGTCCCGCTCGCGGCAGACGATGATCGGCCGTAGTCCGAGGTAGCCGGTCCTGAAGTCGTTCGGGTCCGGGATCTCGCTGTCGTGGGCGCAGTAGACCCAGGTCTGCCCGAAGACCTTGACCATCTCGGCGGCGAAGATCTCCGGGTCCGTGTACACCAGCCGGTGCACCCGGTCGGCCCTTACCAGCTCTTCGATCTCGATCGAGGGCGAACCGGGCACGCGAACTCTCGAAACCGCCATGTCTGCGCCACCTCGGGACGGTGCGGATCGCAACGGGTTGACCGTAGAGAATTTCGTATACGGTGTATGAGCCGATGGCGCGCGTCAAGGCCCCGGTCGGGTCCGTGAAGGGGGTTTGCCAGTCTTCCGAGGGAATGCCGCGAGCGAGAGGAGCCCGTGTGGCACTGCGTCCCATCAGCGGTGAGACCTTGGCCGACGCCGCCTACCGGCGGATCAGCGAAGCCATGCTCACCGGAGGCCTCGAACCCGGCGCACGCCTCGTCATGGACACCCTGGCCGCCCAGCTCGAGATCAGCCGGACGCCGGTCCGCGACGCGCTCCACCGTCTCGAACGGGAGGGGCTGATCGAGCCGGCCGGCCGCCGCGGATTCGTCGTGCGCCGCCTCGGACCCGCCGAGATCCACCACCTCTACGAGATCCGGATGGCGGTCGAGGTCTTCGCCGCCGGCCGGGTCGCGGAGCTCGGCTCGGAGGCCGTCTCGCACGTCGCGGATGCGATCCGCAAGGCCGAGGTCATGGGCCTGTCGGAGCCGGCCGAGGCGTTCGCCGCGAACCGGCTCGTGCACCGGGCCGTCGTCGAGGCGACCGGCAACCCCCTGCTCGTCGATCTCTTCGACGGCATCTGGACCCGTGCCACCGCCCTGCAGGTCTACTCCGGCTACTTCCAGCGGGAGTTGGTCCACCGGCCCATCCGGGAGCTGCACCAGCCGATGCTGGAGGCTCTCGCTGCGGGCCCGGAGCGAGCGGTCGAGGTCATGCGCCACCACATCCAGGAGGGTCTCGAGGCCACCCTCGAGTGAAGCCGCTCCGATGGCAGCGGACCGAACGCCCGCTGTCAGGCGTCGATCGGTTCGTCCCGGCTCCTCCGCATCTGCCGGAACGGCGATGACCTGCCGGGAAGGCCGGGGGCTTGCGTCCTTCACAAGTGAATGCAAAAGTGTGCACACCTTGCTCGAGAGGATGACGAGTGAATCCCATCACCACGAAGGTCCGGGCCGGCAGCGAGCTGCACTGCGAGGTCGTCGACTGGCTCGACACCGAGGCTGAGCTGCTGGATGACGGCCACGAGGCTCGGTGGCTGGAGGAGATGGTCAGCCGCGAGGTCATCTACCAGATGCCGCTGCGTCAGACCGTCGAGCGGGCGCGGGGTGCGGGATTCGAGGAGCACGCGTTCCATCTCGACGAGACGTACGGTTCGCTGGCCAGCCGGGTGGCCCGCAACCAGACCCTGTACGCATGGGCCGAGGACCCGCCGTCGCGGATCCGGCACTTCATCACAGGAGTCCGGGTCTCGGAGGCCGAGGACGGCCTGGTCGCGGTCCGCTCCAACCTGCTGGTCATGCGCACGCGGCAGGAGATGACCCAGCCGCAGACCTTCGCCGGGGAACGGCGCGACGTGCTGCGCCGCGAGGACGGCGTGCTGCGCCTGTACCGCCGCACGATCCTGCTCGACCTGACCGTCATCGGCACGCACAACCTCGCCATCTTCTTCTGACGCCGCCACGGCACCTCATCCGAGGAGTACTCATGACCACCACTGAGCATCGGCCGGGCGAGCAGCCGGTCGGCCTGTCCGCCGACCACCTCCTGCGCCAGCTCGACGAGGGGCTGCCGGCCGGGGAGATCCCGGCGGCGCTGTTCGGCAACGAGGACGTCTACCGCCACGAGCTGCGGTCCGTCTTCGGGCGTTGCTGGGTCTTCCTGGCCCACGAGTCCGAGATCGAGGCCAGGGGCGACTACGTCCTGCGCAAGATCGGTGAGGACAACTTCGTCGTGGTGCGGGACGAGGAGGGCGGGATCAACGTCCTGTTCGACGCGTGCCGGCACCGTGGCGTGCAGGTGTGTCGCGCGGATTCCGGCAACACCTCGCACTTCCGCTGTCCCTACCACGGCTGGACGTACAACACGAAGGGCGATCTGGTCGGCGCGCCGTTGTGGCGCAACGCGTTCGGCGGGATGTCCAAGGAGGGCAACGGGCTGGTTCCCGCGGCCAAGGTGGCGTCCTACCACGGCCTGGTCTTCGCGACACTCGACCCGTCGGCGCCGCCTCTGGCGGAATACCTGGGCGGGATGACCTGGTACCTCGACCTCGTCTTCGGGCTCAACGCCGAGGGCGTCGAGGTGCTCGGACCGCCGCAGCGGTTCGTCATCGACGCGAACTGGAAGTCCGGTGCGGACAACTTCTCCGGCGATGACTACCACCTGGGCACCCTGCACCGATCGGTCTGGGAGATCGGCGCCTTCCCGGTCCCGTTCCGGGAGAACATGCTCGGCTACCACATTCAGGCCTCGCCGGGACACTCGCTGTCGTTCTCCATGGCGCCCACCGAGGACGAGCCGGGGCCGAAGTTCTTCGGCTACCCGGAGGAGCTGACCAAGACCTTCGACACCAGCCGGATCAGTGCCCACCAACTCGACGTCGCACGCCGGTCGCGGGTGTTCGTCGGCAACGTCTTCCCCAACTTCTCCATCCTCGCGTTGCCGATGACCGAGGACGGGGCCAACCACCCGCCGACCGGCATCCTGACGATCCGGACGTGGCAGCCCAAGGGGCCGGGCCAGGTCGAGGTCTGGAACTGGTTCTGCGCCTACAAGAACATGACCCCGGAGCAGAAGGACCGCGCTTACAAGGCGGGACTCGGCACCTTCTCCATGGGCGGATCGTTCGAGATGGACGACACCGAGCCCTGGATCACGGTTAGCCGCACCGGCCGCTCGGTCGCCGCCGAGGTGCTCGACTTCAAGCTCAACTACCAGATGGGCATGCCGGGCATCGGCATCGCCAAGCGGGTGGAGGAGTGGCCCGGCCCGGGCATCGTCTACTGGACCCGCTACGAGGAGGGCGTCCAGCGCAACCTGTTCTCCTTCTACTCCCGGATGATGCAGGCGGCTCCCGGGCAGTGGCCGGACTTCACCTTCGACGACGAGTGAGACCGGCGGACGCTGCAAGGGAGCAGGAAACGATGGGCTGCCTGGACGACCAGGTCGCGTTGATCGTCGGCGCCGCCGGCGGAATCGGGCGCGCGGTGGTGCGCCGGTACCTCGCCGACGGCGCCACGGTGCTGGCGGTCGACCGCAGCGAGGAGCGGCTGGCCGAACTGCAGGCCGAATCAGGTGGCCACCCGCGGTTGGCGACGATGGCTGCCGACGCCTCGACGTGGGCGGGCTGCAAGGCGATGGTGGCGCGCGCCGTGACCGAGTTCGGTGGGCTGGACGTGCTGGTGTCCTGCGTCGGGGTCTACGACCACGGTGTGCGGCTGGTCGACATCCCGGGCGAGCGGCTGACCGACGCGTTCGACGAGTGCTTCCGCGCCAACGTCGGGTCGCTGCTGCTGTGCATCCGCGCGGCGATCGAACCGCTCGCCGCGCGGGGCGGACGGATCGTGGTGACCGGCTCGTTCGCCGGGCACCGGCCCTCGGGCGGCGGGGTGCTCTACACGAGCGCCAAGCACGCCGTGGTCGGTCTGGTGTCGCAGCTCGCCTACGAACTGGCGCCGAAGATCCGTGTGAACGGGGTGGCTCCGGGCGTCGCGAAGACCGTGATGTCCGGGCTGCGCAGCCTGGACCAGGAGCCTCGCGACGCGCTCCAGCCCGGCACCGAGGACGCGCTGCCGCTGCAGACCCTGCCGCACACCGACGACTACGGGGCTGTGTACGCGCTGCTGGGTTCCGCTGAGTCCGCAGTGATCACCGGCACCGTGGTGGTTGCCGACTCCGGGTTGCTCGTCCGAGGCCTGGCCGGACCCAACCTGGGCGGGGACCTGTGACCGGCTGGTGGAACGAGGTCCGCGAGCACTACGCCGTGCGGGGCCTGGGGGGCCGGCTGCGGCCCGGCGCCCGGCCCGCCGTCGTCGTGGTCGACCTGATCCGCGGGTTCACCGACCCGGCGTGCCCGCCGGGCTCCGATCTGGACGCCGTCGTCGCCGCGACCCGGCAGGTGCTCGACGTGGCCCGCGCGGCCGACGTGCCGGTCTTCTTCACCTCGATCGCGTTCACCCCCGCCGAGCTGGACACCACGTTGTGGCTCACCAAGATGCCCGCGATGCGGGTGCTGGTCCCCGGTTCGGATTGGGTCGAGGTGGACGAACGACTGGCCCTTCGCGCGGACGAGGCGGTGATCACCAAGCGGGCCGCGTCCGGCTTCAACGGCACCGACCTGGCCGGGCGGCTGGCGGCCGCGGGCGCCGACTCCCTCGTGCTGTGCGGGGCCACCACGTCGGGCTGCATCCGGGCGACCGCGATCGACGCCTGCGCGCTCGGGCTCCCGACCTTCGTTCCCCGGGAGTGCGTCGGTGACCGGGCGGCCGGGCCGCACGAGGCGAACCTGCTCGACATCGACGCCAAGTACGCCGACGTCGTCGAGCTCGCCGACGCGCTCGCCCTGCTGCGGGCGCCGGTGGCCGATGGTTCCGGTGGTGGGCGGTGAGCGCCACCTCCGTCGCCCTCCGGCAGCCCGCCGCCCACCATCCGGCGATCACGCCGCGGCTGGTGGTCCCCGGTACCGCGGACGGTTCGCTCTCGCTGGACGCCGAGCGCGCGCTCGGTACCTATGACC
>NZ_JAAXKZ010000059.1 GCF_012911875.1 Pseudonocardia bannensis
CGGTGGAGCGGCCCGCGCCGCCCACGGTGGAGCCGGTGCCCCCGGCCGCGGAGACCGCCCCGCCGGTGGAGCGACCGGCGCCCCCGGCTCCGACCGCTCCGCCCCCGGCGCCCGAGCGTGCGGCGCCGCCGGTGGAAGCTGCGCCTCCGGCTGCGGAAACGGCGCCGCCCGTCGAGAAGCGCCCGGCTGCGGAAACGGCGCCGCCCGTCGAGAAGCCCCCGGCTGCGGAAACGGCGCCGCCCGTCGAGAAGCCCCCGGCCGCGGAAACGGCGCCGCCCGTCGAGAAGCCCCCGGCCGCTGAGACGGCACCCCCCGTCGAGAAGCCCACGCCTCCCGCCGAGACTCCGGTCGCTCCGCGACCGGCGCCGCCGGCCCCGGCCCCGGTCGTGGAGGAACCGCCCTCGACCAACGGCTCGGCGCCCGCCGCGGCGACCGTCGCCCCGGAGGCCCCGCTCGCACCCGTCGAGCCCATCTCCCCGCCGGAAGGGCGCCTCGAGCGGTTGCGCGGCCGGTTGTCGCGATCCCGCTCGAGTTTCGGCCAGAGTCTGCTCGGCCTACTCGGCGCCGGTGAGCTGGACGAGGAGTCGTGGGAGGACGTCGAGGCCACCCTGCTGCAGGCCGACCTCGGCCCCGAGATGACCATGGAGCTCGTCGAGACCCTGCGCACCGAGCTGGCGGCCCGCGGCGTCCGCACGCCCGAACAGGCCCGCCAGTTGCTCCGTGAGGTGCTGACCGACGCCCTGCGCGCGGACCTGGACCGCTCGGTGCGGGCCCTCCCGCACAGCGGGCGACCGGCGGTCCTGCTGGTCGTCGGGGTGAACGGCACCGGCAAGACGACCACCACCGGCAAGCTGGCCCGCGTGCTGGTGGCCGGCGGCCACCAGGTCGTCCTGGGCGCGGCCGACACCTTCCGCGCCGCCGCCGCAGACCAGCTCGCCACCTGGGGGGAGCGGTCCGGTGCCGCCGTCGTGCGGGGTCCGGAGGGCGGCGATCCGGCCAGCGTCGCCTTCGACGCGGTCAAGCGTGGGGCCTCCGACGGGGCCGACGCCGTCCTGCTCGACACCGCCGGACGGCTGCACACCAAAACCGGCCTGATGGACGAGCTGGGCAAGGTCAAGCGGGTCGTGGAGAAGCAGGCCGAGGTCGACGAGGTACTGCTCGTGCTCGACGCCACCACGGGCCAGAACGGGCTCATGCA
The DNA here is from genome assembly GCF_012911875.1 of Pseudonocardia bannensis. Taxonomy (GTDB): domain Bacteria; phylum Actinomycetota; class Actinomycetes; order Mycobacteriales; family Pseudonocardiaceae; genus Pseudonocardia; species Pseudonocardia bannensis. The sequence continues at coordinate 1,199 of NZ_JAAXKZ010000059.1, forward strand.
GGCCAGGGTGTTCGCCGAGGTCGTCGACGTGACCGGCATCGTGCTCACCAAGCTGGACGGCACCGCGAAGGGCGGGATCGTCTTCCGGGTGCAGCGCGAGCTCGGCGTCCCGGTGAAGCTCGTGGGCCTCGGTGAAGGCCCCGACGATCTCGCGCCGTTCGAACCGGCGGCGTTCGTGGACGCGCTGCTGACCTGACCCTCTTCCGGCCGGGTGCGCCGTCGAATCTCGTCGGAGCACCCGGCCGCCCATATCGCACGGATGCGGTGAAAACCGCCGATTCGCCACCGGGTCCGGTGGCGCGGTAACTCGCTCGTAACCCACGGGCGGGGCGCGTTCATCACGCGGAAACAGCAGGCGCCCGCGACCGAAACATGGCGCTCCGACCATTCCCGCAACACACCTTGCCGCCCAGCATGCGGCGTGAACGGGAGGGAGTTCCGTGGACGCGTTGAACAACGGCGATACCGCGTGGATGCTCGCCAGCACCGCGCTGGTGCTGCTCATGACGCCAGGACTGGCGCTCTTCTACGGAGGCATGGTCCGCAGCAAGAGCGTCCTGAACATGATGATGATGAGTCTCGGCGCGATGGGTCTCATCGGTGTTCTGTGGGTGCTCTACGGCTACTCGATGGCCTTCGGGAACGACGTGGGCAGCGGTCTGCTGGGCAACCCGGCCGAGAACGCCGGCCTGCAGGGCCTTTTCGTCGGCACCTATACCGGTGATTCGCCCGACTACCCGCTGTCCGGATCCATCCCGGCGCTCGCATTCGTCGGATTCCAGGCCACGTTCGCGATCATCACCGTCGCCCTCATCTCCGGTGCGGTCGCCGATCGCATGCGTTTCGGCCCGTGGCTCCTCTTCGCCGGGATCTGGGCGACCATCGTGTACTTTCCCGTCGCGCACTGGGTGTTCGCCTTCAGCAGCGCGGACGGCTCGGTCGTCGGCGGCTGGATCGCCAACGACCTCAAGGCGATCGACTTCGCCGGTGGCACCGCCGTGCACATCAACGCCGGTGTCGCGGCGCTCGCCCTGGCGATCGTCATCGGCAAGCGCCGTGGTTGGCCGCGTGAGGCCATGCGGCCGCACAACCTGACGCTGGTCATGCTGGGCGCCGGTCTGCTGTGGTTCGGCTGGTTCGGCTTCAACGCGGGCTCCGCCCTGGGCGCCAACGGCACCGCGGCGTTCGCGCTGGTCAACACGATCGTCGCCACCAGTGCCGCGATGCTCGCCTGGCTGCTCGTCGAGCGGATCCGCGACGGCAAGCCGACCAGCCTCGGTGCCGCGTCCGGCATCGTCGCGGGTCTGGTCGCCATCACCCCGGCCTGTTCCTCGGTCTCGCCGCTGGGCGGGATCGCGATCGGCGGCATCACCGGCGCGCTGTGCGCCCTGGCCGTCGGCCTGAAGTACCGCTTCGGCTACGACGACTCGCTCGACGTCGTCGGGGTCCACCTCGTCGGTGGTCTCGCCGGCACCGTGCTCATCGGCTTCTTCGCCGACCCGGGCTCGCCCGCCGCGGTCGCCGGCCTGTTCTACGGCGGCGGGGTCGACCAGTTGTGGCGCCAGGTCGTCGGGGCGCTCGCGGTCCTGCTCTACTCCGGCATCGTCACCGCGATCATCGCGCTCCTCGTCAAGGCCGCCATCGGCCTGCGGGTCACCCCGGAGGCCGAGGCCACCGGCATCGACGAGACCGAGCACGCCGAGACCGGCTACGACTTCTCCAGCCTGCGCGGTGGCGGCGGCCTCGGCACCGCCCGCCCGCCCGTCACGCGGACGCCCGGCCAGGTTCCGGCCACCGCAGGCAAGGAGAGCTGACCCATGAAGCTGATCACGGCGATCGTGAAGCCGTTCGTGCTGGAGGACGTCAAGGCAGCCCTGGAGCAGATCGGGGTGCTGGGCATGACGGTCAGCGAGGTGCAGGGTTACGGCCGGCAGAAGGGCCACACCGAGGTCTACCGGGGTGCGGAGTACTCCGTGGACTTCGTGCCGAAGGTCCGGGTGGAGGTCCTCGCCGACGACACCCTCGCGGACAAGGTGGTCGACGCCGTCGTCGAGGCCGCGCGCACCGGCAAGATCGGTGACGGGAAGGTCTGGGTGACCCCGGTCGAGACCGTGGTCCGGGTCCGCACCGGCGAACGCGGCGCCGACGCGATCTAGATCCGGCCTGTCCCGGGGCCCGCTGTGCTGATCTCGTCGGCACGGCGGGCCCTGGATCGTTCGGCAGATCTGCACAGTTCGTCCGGTAGGACCGGTACGAGGGGGAGCGCTCGGGGATGACGGTGAGGTCCGGTTCGGCGGACGACCTGGTCCGCGCGAAGCGCGTGCTGCTCGAACCGGCGAACGGCAAGCGGCGACTCGGTCCGGAGGGGCTGCGCACGGCACTGGTCGACCTGCACGACTTCTGGCTGTCCTCCCGTGCGACCGCGATCGGGCTGACCGACCGGGTCTCGCTCATCGCGGTCGGCGCCCTGGGCCGCCGGGAACTGGCCCCGTACTCCGATCTCGACCTGGTCCTGCTGCACGACGGCCGCCGCGACGTCGAACGGCTGGCCGAGCTGATCTGGTACCCGCTGTGGGACGCCGGCATCGGTCTGGACCACGCGGTGCGCACCCCCGGTCAGGCCGTCCAGGTGGCGGCGACCGACCTGCGCGCCGCGTTCGGGCTGCTCGAGGCCCGGCACATCGCGGGTGATCCGGCGCTGTCGGACAAGGTGCGCGCGGCCGTCCGGCAGGCGTGGCGGGCCGGCATCCGGAGCCGCTTCGACGAGATCGCCGACAGCGCGGCGCAGCGCTGGGCAAAGGTGGGCGACGTCGCGCACCGCGTCGAACCGGACCTGAAGAACGGGCACGGCGGGCTGCGCGACATCCAGCTGATCGATGCGCTCGCGGCGGCCCAGCTCGTCGACCGCCCGGCCGGTGCGGTCGCCGAGGCGCGGGCGCTGCTCCTCGACGTGCGCACCGAGCTGCACCGGTTGGCCGGCCGGGCCCGCGACGTGTTGCGGGCCCAGGACGCCGACGAGGTGGCCGCGGTGCTGGAGCTGGGCGACCGGTTCGAGCTGGCCAGGGCCCTGTCCGGGGCGGCCCGCGCGGTCGCGTTCGCGGCCGAGGTCGGGCTCCGCTCGGCCCGCGGGGCGCTGCCCCGCCGCGGGCTGGCCGCACTGCGTCGGGCTCCGGTGCGCCACCCGCTCGACTCGGGCGTCGTCGAGCACGCGGGCGAGGTGGCGCTGGCCCGGGACGCCGCCGCGCCCCGGGACCCGGCGCTGGTCCTGCGGGTCGCGGCGACCGCCGCACGGACCGGTCTCCCGGTGGCCGCGGGCACCCTGCACCGGCTTGCCGAGACCGCACCGGAGCTGCGCGAACCCTGGCCGCGAGCCGCGCTGGGTGAGCTGCTCTCGCTGCTGGGCGCGGGCCGGGGCATGGTCGACGTCGTCGAGGCGCTGGACCGGACCGGGCTGTGGGGCAGGCTGTTCCCGGAGTGGGGGGCGGTCCGGGACCTGCCGCCGCGGGACCGGGCGCACGTGTGGACCGTCGACCGGCATCTCGTCGAGGCGTGCGCGCAGGCGGCCCGGCTGACCACCCGGGTCGCCCGGCCCGATCTGCTGCTCATCGGGTCGTTGCTGCACGACGTGGGCAAGGGGCGGGACGAGGACCACTCGGTGGTCGGGGAGTCGCTGGCGGTGCACATCGGGCGCCGCCTCGGCTTCCCCGGCCCCGACCTCGCGGTGCTGGGCGCGATGGTCCGCCACCACCTGTTGCTGCCGCACACGGCGACCCGGCGCGACCTCGACGACCCGGCGACCGTCGCCCGGGTGGTCGACACCCTGGCCGGCAACGGACTGGTGCTCGACCTGCTCGAGGCGCTGGCCGAGGCCGACTCGCTGGCCACCGGGCCCGGGGTGTGGAGCCCGTGGAAGCGCACGCTCATCCGTGACCTGGCCGATCGCTGCCGATCGCTGATGGCGGGGGAGCCGCTGCCGGTGCCGGGTCCGCCGAGCCGGCTCAGCCAGGAGCTGACCGCCGCGGTGCTCGCCGACGAGCGGCCCCAGGTGCGGGTGACGGAGGACGGCCCGCCGGCCACGGTCGTGATCGCGGTGCCCGATCGGCCGGGAACGCTGGCGGCCGCGGCGGGGGTCCTGGCGCTGCACTCGCTGGAGGTGCACGCCGCCGAGCTGCGCACCGCGGGGAAGGTCGCGGTGCACGAGTTCACGGTGTCACCGCGCTTCGGCGGGCTACCGGATCCGGCCCTGGTGCGGGCCGACCTCGTCCGGGTGCTCGACGGCTCACTGCGCCTGTCCGAGGCGCTGGCCCGCAAGGAGCGTGACTACGCCCCGGCGGCGCCGCCCGCCGAGTCGGTCCCGCCGCCGCGGGTGCTGTGGTTCGACGACGAGGCCAGCGGGGCGGTGGTGCTGGAGCTGCGCGGGACCGACCGGATCGGCCTGCTGCACCGGGTCGCCGCGGCGCTGGAAGGCTGCGGGGTCGACCTGCGGTGGGCGCGCGTCGCCACCCTGGGCGCGTCCGTGGTCGACTCCTTCGGCGTGGCAGGCCCCGGCGCCGACGGCGCGCTGCCGCGGGGAGAGCGGCGGCGGGTCGAGCAGGCGGTGCTGGCGGCGGCGCGCTGAGCTCGCCCGATCGTCCCCGACATGACGCAGGAGGAGAACCGGACATGAGGCTGATGACCGCGATCGTCAAGCCGTTCGCCCTGGGTGACGTCAAGGCCGCGCTGGAGCGCCTCGGTGTGCTCGGCATGACGGTCAGCGAGGTCCAGGGTTACGGCCGGCAGAAGGGCCACACCGAGGTCTACCGGGGCGCGGAGTACGCCGTCGACTTCGTCCCGAAGGTCAAGATCGAGGTTCTGGTGGACGACGAGGTGGTCGACAAGGTGATCGACGCCGTCGTGCACGCGACCCGCACCGGCAAGATCGGCGACGGCAAGGTCTGGACCACGCCGGTCGAGACCGTCGTCCGGGTACGGACGGGTGAACGCGGTTCCGACGCGATCTGAGCCCGTTCCGGCGAGCCGGGTGTTTTCAGCGAGGTGGCCTCACTGCGATCGAGTCGGAGCAAGGCCACCTCGCTGCGGCGGGACGGCGGAGTGGAACGAAGCGTGTCGGCGAAACGTTCCCTGATCATGACCCTTGCCGTCGCACCCACCGGCCCGGTGCGTCTCTCCGTGCCCGGCCGGACCCTGGTGCTGGTGGCCGGTATACCCGGCGCCGGCAAGTCCACGCTCCTCGCGGGTGTGACCCCCCGCCCGGGCCTGGCTGTTCTGGACTCCCAGCGGTACCGCGACGTGCTGGCCCGCCGGCTGCCGCCCGGGACGCCCTATCGTTGCTACCGCCCGCTCGTGCACCTGCTGCACCGGCTCGCCATCGTGCGGGCCGCGCTGCTGGGTGCCGCCACCGTGCTCGTCCATCTGCCCGCGACCGGGGCGGTCCTGCGCACCGCGGTGATGGTGCTCGCTGTGGTGACCGGGCGGGCGGCCCACCTCGTGTGGTTCGACGTCGATCCCGCCGACGCCCTGTGTGGCCAGTCCGAACGCGGGCGGTTGGTGCGCTCCGGCTCGTTCGCCCGGCACGCGCGGCGGGCCACCCGGGTGGCCCGGCGACTGCGATCGGGAGAACGCCCGCCGGGCTGGGCGGACGTCGTCGTGCTGGGCCGTTCGGCGGCCCGTCGCGGGCTGATCCTGGACACCGACACACCGGTGGACGAGCACAAGTAGTCTCACAGGGGTGTTCGACACCCTCTCCGAGCGTCTCACCGCGACGCTGCGCGACCTGCGCGGCAAGGGCCGGTTGTCCGACGCCGACATCGATGCCACCGCGCGGGAGATCCGCATCGCGCTGCTCGAGGCCGACGTCGCGCTGCCGGTCGTCCGCACCTTCATCGCGAAGGTCAAGGAGCGGGCCAAGGGGGCCGAGGTCTCCGGGGCGCTGAATCCCGCCCAGCAGGTCGTCAAGATCGTCAACGAAGAACTCATCGGCGTCCTCGGCGGTGAGACCCGGCGGCTGGCCCTGGCCAAGGAACCGCCGAGCGTCATCATGCTCGCCGGTCTGCAGGGCTCCGGTAAGACCACGCTCGCCGGCAAGCTCGCGTTCTGGCTGCGCAACCAGGGGCACACCCCGCTGCTGGTGGCGGCCGACCTGCAGCGGCCCAACGCGGTCAACCAGCTGCAGATCGTCGGCGAGCGCGCCGGGGTCACCACGTTCGCGCCCGAGCCGGGCAACGGTGTGGGCGACCCGGTCGACGTCGCCCGCCGGGGCGTGCAGCACGCGCGCGACAAGATGTACGACATCGTCATCGTCGACACCGCGGGCCGTCTCGGCGTCGACGAGGAGCTGATGCGGCAGGCCGCCGACATCCGCGACGCGACCCGGCCGGACGAGACGCTGTTCGTCGTCGACGCGATGATCGGTCAGGACGCGGTGGCCACGGCCGAGGCGTTCCGCGACGGCGTCGGGTTCACCGGCGTGGTGCTCACCAAGCTCGACGGCGACGCCCGCGGTGGTGCGGCGCTGAGCGTCCGTGAGGTCACCGGGCAGCCGATCCTGTTCGCCTCCAACGGCGAGAAGCTGGCCGACTTCGATGTCTTCCACCCCGACCGGATGGCCAGCCGGATCCTCGGCATGGGTGACCTGCTCACCCTCATCGAGCAGGCCGAGCAGGTCTTCGACGCCGAGCAGTCGGCGGCCACCGCGCAGAAGATCGGCACCGGCGAGCTGACGCTGGAGGACTTCCTCGAGCAGATGCTCGCGATCCGCAAGATGGGTCCGATCGGCAACATCCTGGGCATGCTGCCGGGCGCCAACGCGGGCCAGATGAAGGACGCGCTCGCCCAGGTCGACGACAAGTCGCTCGACCGACTGCAGGCCATCATCCGCGGCATGACCCCGGCCGAGCGGTCCGATCCGAAGATCATCAACGGCTCGCGGCGGCTGCGCATCGCGAACGGCTCCGGGGTGACGGTCACCGAGGTCAACGACCTGGTCAACCGTTTCTTCGAGGCCCGCAAGATGATGAAGCAGATGGCCGGGCAGTTCGGTTTCGGCGGCGGGACGCGGCGGCAGTCCAAGACGCGCAAGGGCAAGAAGAGTGCCAAGGGTCGCAAGGGCCCGACGCAGCCCAAGGTGCGCGGTGGGATGCCGGGCGGGTTCCCCGACCTGTCGAAGATGCCGCCGGGGCTGCAGGAGCTGCCGCCGGGCCTGGGTGGCATGGACCAGCTGCCGCCTGGCTTCGACCCGTCGAAGCTGAACTTCGGCAAGAAGCCGCGTTGACGGCGCCGCAGATCCCCGCGGCCGGGTACCGACTGCGGGGCGTGCTGCTGCCCGGCGAGACCTCCGTCGAGTTGTACGTCGACGGGGCCGGCCGGATCACTGCAGAACCGCTGCCCGGCGCCGAGCCGCTGATCGAGGCGGGCTGGATCCTGCCCGGCCTCGTCGACGCGCACTGCCACGTGGGGCTCGGCCCCTCCGGCGCCGTCGAGCTCGACGAGGCCGAGCAGCAGGCCCGGACCGACCGCGACGCCGGGACGCTGCTGATCCGCGACTGCGGCTCGCCGGTCGACACCGCCCCGCTGCAGGTCCGGGACGACCTGCCGGAGATCATCCGGGCTGGTCGGCACATAGCCCGGCCGAAGCGCTACATCGCGGGGCTCCCGGTCGACGTCGATGATCCTGCGCTGCTGCCCGACGTGGTGGCCGAGCAGGCCGGTGTCGGCGACGGCTGGGTCAAGCTGGTCGGTGACTGGATCGACCGCGGTGTCGGCGACCTGGCGCCGTTGTGGCCCGACGACGTCCTCGTCGAGGCGATCTCCGCCGCGCACGCGGCCGGCGCGCGGGTCACGGCCCACGTGTTCGGCACCGACGCCCTGCCCGGGCTGATCAACGCCGGCATCGACTGCATCGAGCACGGCACCGGGCTGACCGACGACCTGATCGCCGAGATGGCCAGGCGCGGCACCGCGCTGGTCCCGACGCTGATCAACGTCGAGACGTTCCCCGGGATCGCCGATAGCGCGACGAAGTACCCGGTCTACGCCGCCCATATGCGCGACCTGCACCGCACCGCGGGCAACGTGGTGCGCCGGGCCGTCGAGGCGGGTGTGCGGGTGTTCGCCGGGACCGACGCGGGCGGCGGGATCCGGCACGGCCGCATCGCCGACGAGATCGCGGCGCTGCACGCCGCGGGACACACCGACGCCCTTGGTGCCGCCAGCTGGGCGGCGCGGGAATGGCTGGGGCGGCCCGGTCTCGACGCCGGGGCGCCGGCCGACCTGGTGGTCTACCGGGCCGATCCGCGGGTCGACCTGGCGACGCTGCGGGAGCCCGCGCTGATCATGCTGCGTGGACGGGTGGTGCACGCGGCGGGCTGACCGCCGGCCCCGGGACGTGCGGAGGGGCCCACCGCGAGCGCGGCGGGCCCCTCGTCCTGCTACCGGCCTAGCGGGTGGCCAGGGTCCCGGTGGCGGTACCGCCACGGGAGGACTGCACCAGGTACTGGGTCTGCAGACTGGTCGGGCCGGGCCGGACCCGCACCGACCAGGCTCCGGTGGTGTCGACGGGCGAGGTCCCGATCTTCACCCACGGCGCGGTCGCGTTGGGCCGGGTGTAGAGGACCACCACCGTGGCCGGGGTGAGGGCCCCGGTGTTCCCGGCGATCGTCGCCGTCCCGTCGACGCGCAGCTCGTTGCCCGTCCGGTGCCGGGCGTTGCCGATGGTCATCGTGTCCCGCGGGACGTCGATCGTGACCTGGGTGCTGGACGAGTTGGCGCCGTTGTTGGTGGTCGTCAGCCGGATGACTGCCGGCCCGGTCGGCTCGTTGCGCGGGGCGCTGTCGGAGGTGGCTGCCGCGAAGGCGACCGTGGCGGTCGGCTTGGCGATCTTCGGGTCGGAGAAGGTCACCGCGGGGCCGCTCACCTGGCTCCACTCGTACGTCGTGGAGTTGGTCGACTGGCTGCCGTCCAGGGTGAACGTGGCGCCGCGGAGCGCCGAGGTCGGCGTGGCGACGGCCTTCGCCTGCGGGGTGGCGTCGGCGGGAACCCCACCGCCCTCCGCGCACGGCGCCGGGTCGCAGATCGGACCGGGATCGGGTGCCGGGCTGGTGATCGGAGGCAGGCCGGGCGGCGACTCGGCGCCTCCGCTGACGGTCACCGGCGCGGTCGCGCTGCCGGTGGGCGAGGTGACCTTCACCGTCATCGGCGGGGCCACGGTCGGGATGACCGCGCCGTCTTGACCGACGGCGACGTCGTAGCCGCTCACGGTGAGTGGCTCGCCGGTGGCCGAGGTCGCCTTCACGCGCAGGGACGCTCCGTCGAAGCTCGCCTCGGTGATCGTGATGCCGCTGGTCCGGGTGACGTCCACGACGCTCGTGCTCACCGGGTCGTCACCGATGTTGCGGACGGTCACCTTGGCCGGCGGCGTGCCGTTCACCCTGACCCGGGCGTAGAACCGCTTCGACCCGGTGTCGGTGAGCATCGGGGTCGTCTTGACGACGGTGTCGTCGCCGACCACCTCGATGTCCCCGGAGTCGGCCTCGCTGGTCGCGAAGACGTCGAGGAACTCCCCGTTCAGGACAGCCGCGTCGGCCTGCACGCCCTTGTTCGTCTGCAGCTTGCCCTGCAGGGAGAACAGGTCGGTCTCCACGGTCTCGGCCGGACCGCCCGGCGCGTTGCCCACCACGTAGGACACCGAGAACTTGTTGAAGTCGAACGGGCTGCCGGTGACCGTGTGCTCCACGTCGGGGTTGCCGATGTATCCGGCCGGGGCGTCGGCGCCCCAGCTCAGGAACGGGCCCAGGTTGCCCTTGAGTGCGGTCTGGAAGTTGCCCGCGGCGGGCGAGATGTCCTCGGTGATACGGCCGGCACCGCTCTCGTCGGTGTCGACGTCGATCGCACCGTAGGGGTGCTTGAAGTGCAGTGTCGTGTTCGGCGGGAAGTCGCGCACGACGATGCGCTGGCGGGCGAAGGTGATCTGGTCGCCGTCGGTCACGGTGTTGGCGAAGGCGGCCTCGAGGCCGAGGGTGAGCGTCGCGCGGCCCGCGCCCGCGGCGGAGGTCAGCTGCGACCCCGCCAACATGTAGAAGGCCTCCTCGGGGAAGTTGTCCGGGAACGAGATCGGCATGGTCTCGTTCGGGACGTCGCTCGGCAGGAAGCCGCACAGCGGGTTGGTGTGGTCCAGGCAGAGCTCCAGACGCGTCCCCTTGCTGTCCTCGTACCAGGACGGGAAACCGTGGGCGCTGTTCACCGGCCCGACGGCGGTCAGTCCGCCCGGGTTCTTCGTCACCACGGCCGTGGCTGCGAGGGCAGCGGGCGCGGCGAGGACCGGCACGGCGAGCGCGGCGATCATCACCGCGAGCCGTCTTGTGGTGAGGCGGCGGAGCAACCCCCGCCGCGGTGGCGCTGCGGCGCCGTCGTGCACGGACCTGTCCATCCCATCTCCCAGGTGCCTGTACTGCCCCCCTCCGCCGGCCTGTCCAGGCATGCGGAGCTGATCCGCGCCGATGGTCGGTGAGTCCGGCTCGTCCGGGCAGCCGTTGGTGGGGGAGCGTGCAGCCCCTCAACTGAGGGGGCGTCAAGGGCCGGGTCGAGGGCCCGGCGCGTGCGCACCCGTCGTGGCCGAGCGCTGCGGCCGCGGCAGCCCAGGTAGCGTCGGAGCTGTGGGACCAGTGGATGGGCAGCAGGGCGCGACGTCCGGCAGTGGGGATGCCCGGGTATCCGAGCCGCGCCCGCAGGCGCTCGCGTCCGCCGACAACGTCACGACAGTTCCCGCCGCGCCCGTCGACTCGCCCGCCCGAGCCGGAGAGTCCGCAGATGCGGCTGACCCCGGCGCGCCCATGTCGCCGCAGGGTGACGTAACCGGGCAGGTCCCGCAGGGGCAGGCGGAATGGATGTCGGCCGCCCCGCCGCCGGGCCCCGCGCCCGTGCCCCCGCCCGGCTGGGGTCCACCGCCACCCGGCCGGGCCCCGCAGCCCCGCTGGGGCCTGCCGCCCTTCCCGCCGGAACCGCCGGCTCCGCGCAAGCCGCCGCACCGTTGGGGCTTCGGCGCCTACGTGCTGGTCGAGCTCATCTTCCTGGCCGTGTCGGCGCTGCTCGGCTGGTTGGTGCTGGGCCGCGGCCAGGTGACGATCGGCGCGCTGGCCCTCGGCCTCGCGGTTCCCACCATGATCGCGGCGGCAACGGCGTTGCTGATCACCCGGCTGCGCGGCAACGGCCCGCGGATCGACCTGGGCCTGGAGTGGTCGTGGCGCGACGTCGGGCTGGGCCTGGCGTTCGGCTTCGGCGGGCTCGTCATGACGATCCCGGCCTCGATCGCCTACGTGGCCATCCTCGGCCACGACACGTCGTCGGCCGTGGGGGACCTGTTCAACGGTGTCCGGGCCGGTCCGGGGGCCGCGATCGGCGTCTTCCTCATCGTGGTGTTCCTCGCTCCGCTGTGCGAGGAGATCGTCTACCGCGGTCTGCTCTGGGGGGCGATGGAGAAGCACGGCGCGGGCCGCTGGCTGGCGTTCGCGCTGACCACGCTGCTGTTCGCGCTGGCCCACTTCGAGTTCACCCGCACGCCGTTGCTGCTCATCGTCGCGATCCCGATCGGGCTCGCGCGGCTGTACACCGGTCGGCTGCTGGCCAGTGTCGTCGCGCACCAGATCAACAACCTGCTGCCGGGGCTGGCTCTGATGCTCGGGCTGCTCGGCGCCATCCCCATGTGAGCGGGCGCGGCGCGGGGCACGGTGCGGGGACAACCCGGCTCCGTTCGTCGGAGCGGCCGGCCATCTGGCAGAATGGCGGATCGGCCCCGCGGCTGGCCCTCTACCGTGCCGCGGCCACCAGACGTCGAGTGAAGCGCAGCCCGTAACCCCACGCGAGCCGCGCCGACTCATCGCAGCACGACCGATCCGCGAGGAGCAGTAAGAAGCGTGGCCGTCAAGATCAAGCTGATGAGGCTGGGCAAGATCCGTCAGCCGTACTACCGCATCGTCGTCGCCGACGCCCGCACCCGCCGTAGCGGCCGGGCGATCGAGACGATCGGCAAGTACCACCCGAAGAACAACCCGAGTCTGATCGAGGTCGACTCGGAGCGGGCGCAGTACTGGCTCGGTGTCGGCGCGCAGCCGACCGAGTCGGTCCAGAACCTGCTCGAGATCACCGGTGACTGGCAGAAGTTCAAGGGCCTTCCCGGTGCCGAGGGCCGGCTCAAGCCGCAGCCGCAGAAGGTCGACAAGCTGACCCGCTTCCAGGAGGCGCTGGCCGCGGCCGGCCAGGAGCCCACCACCGAGGCCACCACGCCGAAGAAGAAGGCCGACCGCCGGCCGAAGGCCGATGAGGCCGCCGACGGCGAGGCTGCCGAGGCCACCGAGTCGTGAGCGTCCTCGCGGACGCCCTGGAGCACCTCGTTCGGGGAATCGTGGATCACCCGGACGACGTGCGGGTGGATCTCGTCACCAACCGGCGCGGCCGCACGCTCGAGGTCCGGGTGCACCCCGAAGACCTCGGCAAGGTGATCGGCCGCGGAGGGCGCACCGCCACCGCTCTGCGCACCGTCATCGGTGGCATCGGTGGCCGAGGCGTACGGGTGGATGTCGTCGACACCGACCGGTAAGGGCGCTGAGCTGCTGGTCGGCATCGTTGCCCGACCGCACGGCCTGCGCGGCGAGCTCGTCGTCGAGGTGCGGACCGACTCTCCGGAGGAACGGTTCGCCCCCGGCTCCGTGCTCACCGCGCGCCGGGCCGGTGTTCCCGACGGCTCCGTGACGGTCGAATCGTCCCGGCCGCACTCCGGGCGGCTGCTCGTCCGGTTCGTCGAGGCCCCCGACCGCACCGCCGCCGAGGAGTTGCGCGGCACCCGGCTGCTCATCGCCGCGGCCGGGCTGCCGCCGCCGGACGACCCCGACGAGTTCCACGTCCACCAACTCGAGGGCCTGCGGGCCGAGCTGGAGAACGGATCCGTGGTGGGCACCGTCCGGGAGGTGATCCACGGGCCCGGTGGGGAGTTGCTCGTGCTGGCCCGCCCCGAGTTGCCCGACGCTCTGGTGCCGTTCGTGCAGGCCATCGTGCCGGCCGTGGATCTCGAGGGCGGCCGGGTCGTGCTCACCCCGCCCGAGGGCCTTCTCGACGCCGACTGACGGCGCCGCTTTCTCGTCACAGCAAGGTGGCTTTGCTCCGACCGGATCGGAGCAAAGCCACCTTGCTGCATTTCGGGGGTCGTCGGGGTGTCAACGGGGGTTGACAGCGAGCGGAGCGTCAACCATGGTTGACGCCATGACGGATGCGACGAAGGTGGCGGCGGCCGCGTCCAGCAGGGACCCGGCCGTCGGGCTGGCGGCGGTGGCGTCCCTGCGCGGACTGCTCGAGTCGCTGGAGGAGCTGCAGGTGGCCAACGCTCGCTCTCAGGGCTGGTCGTGGCAGCAGATCGCCCAGGTCCTGCAGGTCAGCAGGCAGGCTGTGCACAAGAAGTACCGGCGGTTCGGGTTCTAAGGGCGGAGGCGACGATGTTCGAACGGTTCACCGACAAGGCGCGGCGGGCGGTCGTGGCCGCCCGGGAGGACGCCCGCAGCCGGCGCGACGACATGATTCGCACCGAACACCTGCTCATGGGGCTGTTCGATGCGCCCGAGGCGCTGGCAGCCACGTTGCTCGGCGGGTACGGGGTCGACCGCACCGTGGTCGACGCCGAGATCGAACGGATGCGCCGCGCGGACCGGCCCGGCACCGACGCCGAGAAGCTCGCGATCCTGGGCATCGACCTGGACGAGGTGCGCCGGCAGGCCGATGAGGCGTTCGGCCCCGGTGCGCTGGACCGCACCCGGGCGGCCCGGGAGCGCGGCGGCCGACCCCGGGGCCGGCACATCCCGTTCCACCGGGCATCGAAGAAGGCGCTGGAACTGTCGTTGCGCGAGGCCCTGCGGTGCAAGCACAACCACATCGGCACCGAGCACATCCTGCTCGGGCTGCTGCACACCGAGACCGGGGCCGCGCAGCACATCCTCACCGCCCACGGCGTCACCCTGGACGGCGTGCGGGCCGCGGTGGCCGACCTGGGCCGCGGCGCGGCCAGCGGCTGAGACCGCTCCGAGGCGACCTGGGAGGATCCACCCGGTGCGGATCGACGTCGTCACCATATTCCCCGGATACCTGGCTCCGCTGCGCGAGGCGCTGCTCGGCAGGGCCATCGACGCCGGCCTGATCTCCGTGGCCGTGCACGACCTGCGCACCTGGACGCACGACGTCCACCAGGCCGTCGACGACGCGCCCTACGGGGGCGGGCCCGGCATGGTCATGCGGCCGCAGGTGTGGGGCGAGGCGCTGGACGCGGTGGTCGGGGACGTGCCGTCGGGGGAGGCGCCGCCCCGGTTGATCGTGCCCACCCCGGCCGGCCGTCCGTTCACGCAGGCCATGGCACACGAGTACGCGGCCGAGTCGCGGCTGGTGTTCGCCTGCGGTCGGTACGAGGGCATCGACCAGCGCGTCATCGACGACGCCGCGACGTGGATGCCGGTCGACGAGGTGAGCATCGGCGACTACGTGCTGGTCGGGGGCGAGGTGGCCGTGCTGGCGATCGTCGAGGCGGTGGCCCGGCTGCTGCCCGGGGTGCTCGGCAATCCGGCATCGGCGGAACAGGACTCGTTCTCCGACGGGCTGCTGGAGGGACCCGCCTACACCCGCCCGGAGACGTGGCGCGGACGCGCGGTGCCCGATGTGCTGCGCAGCGGCAACCACGGCGCGATCGCCCGCTGGCGGCGGGACCGGGCGCTGGAGCGGACCGCGGCGCGGCGGCCCGACCTGCTCGCCGCCCTTCCCCCCACCGCGCTGGACCGTGCCGACCGGGCCCTCCTGGACGCCCTGAGCTCGCCGGATCCGGGAGCGGATGCGCAGGACTGACCGGCCGATTTCGAACTCGCCGGGGCCGTCTGGCACTATGGACGGGTTGCCAGCGCCCGACGCACCCGTCGGGCCCGCCAGGCGCCACCCCCCCTCGAGTGGAGTGGTCGCCCCTGCATGACCGCAATCAGACGAGGACGGACCTGCGCGATGAACACCCTGGACGCACTGGACGCACAGATGCTGCGCTCCGACATCCCCGCCTTCCGGCCGGGTGACACGCTCAAGGTGCACGTGAAGGTCATCGAAGGCTCGCGGTCCCGGATCCAGGTCTTCCAGGGCGTGGTCATCCGCCGCCAGGGCTCCGGTGCCCGGGAGACCTTCACGGTCCGCAAGGTCTCGTTCGGCGTCGGCGTCGAGCGCACCTTCCCCGTGCACTCCCCGAACCTCGACAAGATCGAGGTCTTCACCCGAGGGGATGTCCGTCGGGCGAAGCTGTACTACCTCCGTGAGCTCCGTGGCAAGGCTGCGAAGATCAAGGAGAAGCGGGAGACCCCGAACGCGTCCTGACCATCACACTTTTGTGACGGGGCGGTGACGTAGCCTCGTGGGTGTGGCCTTACCCGAGCTCCCCGACGACCGCCGGGCCCAACCCCGGCGGTACGGCCCGGCGGCCCAGTCGCCCGGCCGGTTGGGGGCTCCCGGCCAGCAGCCGTTGCGGCGCGAGCCGCCCGGTCCGCCGCGCAACGGCCGCCCGCTCCCGCCCGTCAACGGGGTGCCCCTACCGGTCAACGGTGCCGTGCCCCGCAACGGGCACGCGCTGCGGGGCGGGCAGCCGCCCCGTGGCGGACGGCCCGACGTCCCGCCACCGCGCCGGGCGGGGCCCGAGGACCCGACGGAGGAGTTGCGGCGGCTGAGGCCGGCCGTGGACGAGACGTCGCCGGCCAAGACGCCGCCACCCGCGCCGGGTGGAGGGACGGGTGCCGCCACCCCGGGACGGCATCGCCGCCGTGCCGGCGAGTCTCCCGAGGGTCGCCCGGTCTCGTCCTACCAGCAGGCCGCCGATCGCTCCGGCGACAAGAGCCGCCCGCCTCGCACCGGGCGTCGCCGGCGGCCGACGTTCTGGAAGGAACTGCCGCTGCTCGTCGTGGTGGCGCTGGTGCTGACGTTCCTCATCCAGACCTTCCTGGCCAAGGTCTACGTCATCCCGTCGGGATCGATGGAGACGACGCTGCACGGCTGCACCGGCTGCAACAACGACCGGGTGCTGGTCGACAAGGTCAGCTACCGGTTCGGCGACCCACAGCCCGGTGACGTCGTCGTCTTCCGCGGACCCGACAGTTGGAGCAGCGAGATCGCGGTCAGCGAACCGGCCAGTCCGCTGGCCCGTGGCCTGCAGCAGTTCGGCTCACTGATCGGCCTCGCGCCGCCCGACGAGAAGGACTTCGTCAAGCGCGTGATCGCCGTCGGTGGGCAGACCGTGTCCTGCTGCGACTCGCGTAACCGCGTCATGGTCGACGGCGAGCCGCTCGACGAGTCCTACATCTACTACCTTCCCGAGGCCGGCCCGGCCCGGCAGATCCCCTTCGGGCCCATTCAGATCCCGCAGGGTGAGCTGTGGATGATGGGCGACAGCCGCAACAACTCCGCCGACTCGCGGGTGCCCGGCCACGGCCCGGTCCCGATCGAGAACGTCATCGGCAAGGCGCGGCTGATCGTGCTGCCGTTCGACCGGTTCAGCTGGATCGAGGCTGCGGATCCGCGGACCACCGCCGTCGGTATGCCCGCCGCGGACGACCCTGACAGTTCTCCGGCGCCTCTCGCCCTCGGGCTGCTCGGCACGCTGCCGATCGCCGTCGGTAGGCGCCGCCGGGCGCACTGGGAGGACGAGGTGACCGGTTTCCTGCCGTCCCGTCGTCGGTTGCCCGTGCGGCCCGGTCGGGCCCGGCGCTGACCGGAGGATCTGTGCCGGTACGTCCCAGTGGGCGCAAGCCCCGTATCCCGTCCGTCGTGCTACCGCCCGAGTGGCGGCCCGCGCGTGCCGTCGTCCGCCGTTCAGCGGGAAGCTGGACCCTGCAGAGCACGCTCGACCGGCACGGGCTCGGGCCCGTGGCCGGCGTCGACGAGGCCGGCCGGGGCGCCTGCGCCGGGCCGCTCGTGGTCGCCGCCTGCGTGCTGCGGCCGGGGGACGCCAAGCGGCTCGAGGGGCTCACCGACTCCAAGCTGCTCACCGCGGCGGCCCGCGAGGAGTACTTCCGGCTCATCACCCGGCGTGCCGCCGACCTGTCGATCGTCGTGATCCCGCCGGCGGAGGTCGATCGGCGTGGCGTGCATGTGGCCAACATCGAGGGCATGCGTCGCGCGGTCGCCGGGCTGGCCACCCCACCCGGTTACGTGCTCACCGACGGCTTCGCGGTGCGCGGGTTCGGCCGCCCGGCGCTGGCCGTGCCGAAGGGGGACCAGGTGGCCGCGTGTGTCGCGGCCGCCTCGGTGCTGGCCAAGGTCACGAGGGACCGGCTCATGGTGGAGCTGGACGCTCGCCGGCCCGAGTACGGGTTCGCGCTGCACAAGGGTTACTGCACACCGGTGCACGACGCGGCGCTGGCGGCGTATGGTCCCTGCCCCGAGCACCGGTTCTCGTTCGTCAACGTGTCCGCCGCGGCGACCGTCCCCGCCGCTGTCAGGTCCGCGACCACCCTGGTCCACAATGGGACGCTCACGCCGGTGGTGGGGCCGGAGGCCCGAGAAGGAGTACAGCTGTGAGCGCCGAGGATCTCGAGAAGTACGAGACCGAGATGGAGCTCACGCTCTACAAGGAGTACCGGGACATCGTCGCCCAGTTCTCCTACGTGGTCGAGACCGAGCGGCGGTTCTACCTGGCCAACTCGGTGGACGTCGTGCCGCGCAACTCCGACGGTGAGATCTACTTCGAGGTCCGGATGTCCGACGCCTGGGTGTGGGACATGTACCGTCCCGCCCGGTTCGTGAAGAACGTCCGGGTGCTCACGTTCAAGGACGTGAACATCGAGGAGCTCGACAAGCCCGACCTGCGGCTGCCCGAGGGCAACACGTTCGGGCCGTAGCCCTTACCGCGAGGCTCCGACAGTCTCGGCCTGCGCTCCCGCCGGCGGCGCTGGCTGTCCCCATCCGCTTCCGGCTGTCCACAGTCCAGCCGGTACAGCTGCCGCTCCGGCGGCCGGCTCACGATCGTGGATGCATGGCAGCCAAGGATGCGCTCGGCCGCCGCGGTGAGGACGTCGCGGTCGAATACCTGGAAAGACGCGGTCTGGTCGTGCTGTCCCGGAACTGGCGGTGCCGGGACGGGGAGCTCGACGTGGTGGCGACGGACGCGGACCGCCTCGTGGTTTGCGAGGTCAAGACCCGGTCCGGTACGGGGTTCGGTGAGCCGGCCGAGGCGGTGACGGGCCGCAAGGCCGCGCGCATCCGCCGGGTCACGCACGCGTGGCTGGCGGCGCATCGGGTGCGCTGGTGCGAGATCCGCTTCGACGTCGTCGCGGTCCTGCTCGAGCCCGGTCGGCCCGCCACCCTGCAGCACTACGAGGCGGCGTTCTGATGGCCGGCCTGGCGCGGGCCTGGTCGGTGGCCCTGCGCGGCGTCGACGGCCAGGTGGTCGAGATCGAGGCGGCCATCGGCGGTGGGTTGCCCGGCATCCATCTCGTCGGGCTGCCCGACGCGGCGCTGCACGAGTCGAAGGACCGGGTGCGCGCCGCGGTGGTCAACTCCGGGCGCGGGTGGCCCAACGAACGGATCGTGCTGGCGCTGTCCCCCGCGACCCTTCGGAAGACCGGATCGTCGTTCGACGTCGCCCTGGCGTGCTGCGTGCTCGCCGCCGGCGGTGCCGTCGGACAGCAGGCACTCGACCGCACGGTGCTGCTCGGCGAACTGGCGCTGGACGGGCGGCTGCGTCCGGTCCGCGGCGTGCTTCCGTGCCTGCTCGCGGCCCGGTCGGCGGGTCTGCACCGCGTCGTGGTCCCGGCGGCCACGCTGCCCGAGGCTGCGCTGGTGGACGGGCTCGAGGTCTTCGGGGCCGAGACGCTCAACGAGGTGCTCGGCTGGCTCGCCGGGGACGTCGCGTTGCGCCGGCCGGGGGCGGTGGTCGCCGGAGAGCGCGCCGCGCCGCCGGACCTCGGCGACGTCATGGGCCAGACCGACGCCCGGAACGCACTCGAAGTCGCGGCGGCCGGAGGGCATCACCTGCTCATGATCGGCCCCCCGGGGACGGGCAAGACCATGCTCGCTCAGCGGATCGTCGGCCTGCTGCCCGAGCTCGGCCCGGAGGCCGCACTTCAACTGGCCGCGATCCGGTCGGTCGCGGGCCGGTTGCCCGGCGACGGGCCCCTGAGCACCGTGGCGCCGTTCGTCGCACCGCACCACTCGACCTCGATGGCCGCGTTGATCGGGGGCGGGAGCGGGACGGCCCGGCCGGGCGCGGTCTCGCTCGCACACCGCGGCGTGCTGTTCCTCGACGAGTGCCCCGAGTTCGGGCCGCACCTGCTCGAGTCGCTGCGCACCCCGCTGGAGGAGGGCGAGGTCCGGTTGGCCCGAGCCGAGGGCACCGTCCGATATCCGGCGCGGTTCCAGCTGATCCTCGCGGCCAACCCGTGCCCGTGCGCCCCCGCGCGCGACCGCGACTGCATCTGCCCCGCCCAGGCCAGGCGTCGCTACCTCGGGCGGCTGTCCGGGCCGCTGCTCGACCGCGTGGACCTGCGGGCCCGGATGCAGCCGGTGACGGCGCTGACGGCCTCGGGCGATGGGGAGTGCACGGCGACGGTCCGCGCCCGGGTGCTCGCGGCCAGGGCAGCGGCCGCCGCCCGGTGGTCCGAACACGGGTGGCAGACCAACGCGGAGGTCCCGGGCCCGGCGCTGCGCACCCGGTTCGCGCTGCCGCGATCGGCCACCCGTCCCCTCGATGCCGGGCTGCGGGCGGGGGAGCTGACCGCCCGCGGGGCGGACCGCGCGCTTCGGGTGGCCTGGACGCTCAGCGATCTACAGGGGCTGGACCGGCCCCGGCGGGACACGGTCGAGAACGCCCTGTACTTCCGGGACCGGGGGGCGGCATGAACGAGCGGGCGAGCAAATGGTCGGCGCTGGGCGAGCGGGCGAGCGAATGGTCGGCGTTGGACGAGCCGGCGAGCGGATCGCCGGCGCTGGGCGAGCGGTCGAGCGGATCGCCGGCGGTGGCGGCCTCCGCCCCGGCGCCCGAGGTGGTGCGCGCGCGTGCCTACCTGTCCCGTGTCGCGGAGCCGCCGGCCGCGGCGCTGGCCGGTTTCGTCGAGCAGATGGGTCCCGTCGAGGCGGCGGACCGCGTCCGCCGGGGCGCCGTGCCGGAGAAGGTGGCGGTCGAGACGGCCGCCCGGCGCGGCGTCGACCGGGCCGAGGCCGACCTCACGGCCGCCGAGGCGGTCGGCGCCCGGCTGCTCGTCCCCGAGGACCCTGACTGGCCGCAGTGGCAGTTCGCGGCGTTCGCCCTCAGCGGGAGCGCCGACCTCGCCCCGCCGATCGCGCTGTGGACACGTGGACCGGGGCGGGCCGTCGAGGCGGGCGAGCGGGCGGTGGCGGTCGTGGGGGCCCGCGCGGCGACCGGATACGGCATGCACATCGCGGGCGACTTCGGCGCCGGCCTCGCCGACCGCGGGTTCACCGTCGTCTCGGGTGCCGCGCTGGGTATCGACGGGGCGGCCCATCGCGGGGCACTGGCTGTCGAGGGCCCGACGGTGGCCGTGCTCGCGTGCGGGATCGACCGCGCCTACCCGACCTCGCACACGGCGCTGCTGCGCCGCATCGCGGAGGTCGGCCTGGTGGTCACCGAGTATCCGCCGGGTGCGGTCCCGGCCCGGCACCGGTTCCTGGTCCGCAACCGTCTGCTGGCCGGGCTGGCCGGCGGCACTGTGGTGGTCGAGGCGGGGCTCCGCAGCGGGGCACAGCGCACGGCCGCCGACGCCCGGGCCCTCGGTCGGCTCGTCATGGCAGTGCCCGGTCCGGTCACGTCGGGCATGTCCGCCGGTTGCCACGAGCTGATCCGGGCCGGTGCCCTGCTGGTCAGCCGGGTGGAGGAGGTGCTCGAGACGGTCGGCCGGCTCGGCATCGATCTCGCCACCGAGCCGGCCCGGCCGGAGCGGCCGACCGACGGCCTGGACCCGGTCCAGGTCCTCGTGCTCGACGCGCTGCCCGCCCGTGCCGCGCGCGACATCCGCTGGCTGGCGCTGGAGGCGGGGGTGCCGGCCGAAGCCGTTCGTCCGGCCCTGGTCGAGCTGGAGCGCCGCGGGCTCGCGGAGTACCGGGAGGGCCGCTGGCAGCGCCCCCCACGGAAGCGCTCCGGTGGCGGCTGACGGTGTGGGCACCGTCACGGGCTCCAAGGGGTAGGAAACGGTCAACTCGGGAACGGAGCTCTCGGAACAAGAGGGGGAACCGATAGGGGCTCTCTTCCTCGGCCGGCTGGCACCGGTTGCACCGGAGAGGACGTGGTTGCTCAGCACCGACGCCGACACGACGGTGCCGAAGGACTGGGCGACCGCGCACCTGTGGTTCGCGCGCGATGGGGCGCACGGGGTGGCGGGGCTCGCCGACCTGCGCGGCCTGTCGCGGCTGTCGGCCGACGCGGTCGAGCGTTACCGCGCGGTCGTGGCGGGCGGGATGCACGGCAGCCGCCACGAGCACGCCTACGCGGCCGATCTCGGACTCCGGGCCGATGCCTCCCTCGCGGTCGGCGGTTTCCCGCGGGACGGGCACGGCGAGGACCACGGGCTGTGGCGCCGGATGGGTGCCGCCGGCTACCGCCTCGCCCAGCCGACCGACGTACGGGTGCGGACCAGCGCACGTCTCCGCGGCCGGGCCACCGGCGGGCTGGCCGACCCGTTGCGCTCGTTGCATCGACCCGCACCCCGGCGTGGCGGTGCTTGACCGGGCGGCGCCGGGCCCGCACCGTCGGGAGATGCCCCGGCCCACACCCGATCTCGCCGCGGAGGTCGCCGAGGCGCTGGAGGCCTTCCTCCGGCACCTCGAGCTGGAGCGCGGCCGTTCGCCGCACACCATCCGGGCCTACCGGGGCGACCTGACCGGGCTCCTGGCCGGACTACCGCGTCCGGACCTCACCAGCCTCGACCTCCCGCTGCTGCGGCGCTGGCTGGCCGACGCGCACGCGGCGGGCACCGGCCGGTCCACACTGGCCCGCCGAGCTGCGGCCGCGCGGACGTTCACCGCCTGGGCCCGGCACACGGGCCGGCTGCCCACCGATCCTGGGGCCCGGCTGGAGTCGCCGCGACCGCGCAGCGCCCTGCCCGAGGTCCTGCGGGCGGACCAGGCTGCCGATCTGCTCGACGCCGCCGGCGCCGGCGCCGCTGAGAACGATCCGCTCGCTCTGCGGGACCTGCTGGTACTCGAACTGCTCTACGCCACCGGGATCCGGGTGGCGGAGCTGTGCGGGCTCGATGTCGACGACATCGACGCCGACCGGCGCACCCTCCGGGTGCTGGGCAAGGGAGACCGGGAGCGCACGGTCGTGTTCGGCGCACCGGCCGAGCGCGCGCTGGCCCGCTGGCTGCAGCTCGGCCGCCCCGGGCTCGCCCGTCCCGGGTCGCCTCCGGCATTGCTGCTCGGTGCCCGCGGTGGCCGGCTGGATCCCCGGGTCGCGCGATCGGTGGTGCACCGCGCGATGACGGCGGTGCCCGGTGCGCCGGACATCGGGCCGCACGGATTGCGCCACGCGGCCGCGACCCATCTTCTCGACGGCGGCGCGGACTTGCGTTACGTACAGGAGTTACTCGGTCACGCTACGCTGTCGACGACTCAGCTCTACACGCACGTGACCGTCGATCGGTTGAAGGTGGTCCATGACCAGGCGCACCCCAGGGCTTGATCGGTCCTCGGCGGGATACGCGCTGGTCAGAACGCTTCCCCCGGTGTTGGCCACGGTACTGGAGCGGCCCGCGGACGAGGACCGCCCCTCCCGGTGGACAGGGCCGGCGGAGCCGGCCGACCCACTCCCGGCGCCTCTCGGAGATCGTCGCGAACGGGACGAAACCGACGCTGCCGCCGGTGATCCGCCCCCGGTGACCGGGGTCGACACGCCCGACATGGACGCCGATGCGCTGTGGCGGGACTTCTTCGCCCGCCGCGGCCGGTGCGAGCGCGACCGGCTGGTCGTGCACTACACCGCGTTGGTGCGGGGCGTCGCGGGACGGATGGCCGGTGGGCTGCCCTCCTACGTCGACCTCGCCGATCTCGTGCAGTCCGGGGTGTTCGGTTTGATCGACGCGATCGAGCGGTTCGATCCGGAACGGTGCACCCGCTTCGAGAGCTACGCCGCGCAGCGGATCCGGGGCGCCATGCTCGACGAGCTGCGTGCGCAGGACTGGGTGCCGCGCACCGTCCGCGGCCGGGCCCGTGAGCTGGAACGCGTGCAGGAACGGATGGAGAGCCACCTGGGGCGGGCCGTCACGAACCGTGAGCTTGCCGCGGAGCTCGGGATCTCGCTGCGGGAGCTGCGCCGGATCGCACACCACGTCCAGCTCGTCAGCGTGGAGGCGCTCGACGAGGGGGCCGGGCGCGGTGCGGTGCCGGTGGCCGAGACGCTGGCCGACGACGCGGTTCCCGACCCGATGGCCGTCATCCAGCGCCAGGAGACCTTCCGCCAGTTGTCGGTCCTGGTCGGGCAGCTCGGCGAGCGCGATCGGCTGGTCGTGTGGCTGTACTACGTGGAGAACCGCACGCTGGCCGAGATCGGCCGGATGCTCGGGGTGACCGAGTCGCGGGTCTGCCAGCTGCACTCCCGGCTGGTCGTGCGGTTGCGCGGCCGGCTCGAGGAGCTCGCCGCGGGCTGATCGGTCGGCTCACCCCGGATCACCCGGCCAGGGCTTCGGGACCGGTAGCAGCCGGATCCGGGCCGGGCGCACGAGTACGAGCGGATCCAGGTACTCCGCGGCGCTGCGCCGTACCCCCCAGTGCAGGCAGGCCGGGTCCGGACAGCCGGGATGGCCGGCATCGAGGGTGCCGAGCGGGTCCCCGCGGCGCACGACGGCCCCCGCCGCGACCAATGGGGCGACGGGTTCGTACGTCGTGCGCAACCCGTCGTCGTGCTGGATGGAGACGACACCCCGCCCGGCCACCGGACCTGCGAAGACGACGGTTCCCGCCCGTGCGGCCAGCACCGGCTGGCCCGGCAGACCGCCGAGGTCGACACCGCGGTGGCCGGGACCGTAGCGGTGCGCCGGTTCCCGGAAGGGCGCCCGGACGGCCGGTGCCGGGTGCAATGGCCAGCCGTACGAGGCCCCGGGCGCGAGCGTCCGGTCGCTGGGCTCGCCGGATGATCCGTGCCCGGTCATGGTGGGAGCCGGCCGCACGCCGGGAGGCGGCCGCAGCGGCCGCGCCGCCGCAAGCCCGCTCACCCCCGTGGGGGCGAGCCCGCCCATCTCCGCCACCCCGATTCGGCCCGCCTCCGCCACCCCGATCCGGCCCGCCTCCGCGGCGGCGAGCCGGCCCATCTCCGCGGCGGCGAGCCCGCCCGCCTCCGCGGTCGCGAGCCCGCCCGCCTCCGCGGCCTCGGGCCCCACCGCCGCGGCCTCGGGCCCCACCGCCGCGGCCGCCGCGACGGCCGGCACCGCGACTGCCACAGCCGTCAGTGCGACGACGGCTCTCGACCGCCCCGGGGGCTTGAGCGCTGCATCTGCCACCGCGATCGCGGCACCGGCGCGGCCGAGGCGTCTCCAGGCTGCATCCCACACCGCCGCGGCCCGCACCCGCGCTCGCCGCGCCCGGCGTCCCCTGGCTCCTCCCACCGTGCCAGCCTGGTCTTTGAGCACCCTTCGTGTGCCGTGTCCTCGCTCCCCGGTGGACAGCTGGACCGGCATGTGGACAACCGGCCACCGCGGGGGACGCCGGATGGGGTCGATCTACGGCGCGGAGTACACTCGACCTGCACCTCGAATTGTCGAGGTGACTTCGCGCGCTCGCGTGCCCCGCGAACCGATCGGCGCAGACCGGTGGGTGGGGACGGTGCCCGGGCGGTCCCGCGGAACCACGGATCTCGTGACCTTCTCGAGGGGTGTGGCCGGCGGGTCCGGACATCGACGCGACGCCAGGGTGGGCCGCCGACCGGCGCCCGCGAACCGCACGCGCGGCCCGAGAGCCGCGCCCGAACGAGAGGTGAACATCGGCCATGGCCGTCGTCACCATGAAGCAGTTGCTGGATTCCGGTGTGCACTTCGGGCACCAGACCCGCCGCTGGAACCCGAAGATGAAGCGCTACATCCTCACCGAGCGCAACGGCATCTACATCATCGACCTCCAGCAGACCCTGTCGTACATCGACCGGGCCTACGAGTTCGTCCGTGAGACCGTCGCGCACGGCGGCACGATCATGTTCGTCGGCACCAAGAAGCAGGCCCAGGAGGCCATCGCCGACGAGGCGTCGCGGGTCAACATGCCCTACGTCAACCAGCGGTGGCTGGGCGGCATGCTCACCAACTTCCAGACCGTGCACAAGCGGCTGCAGCGCCTCAAGGAGCTGGAGTCGATGGAGCAGACGGGGGGCTTCGAGGGTCGCACCAAGAAGGAGATCCTCATGCTCACCCGCGAGAAGGACAAGCTGGAGAAGACCCTCGGCGGGATCCGGGACATGGCCAAGGTCCCGAGCGCGGTCTGGGTGGTGGACACCAAGAAGGAGCACATCGCCGTCGGTGAGGCCCGCAAGCTGGGCATCCCGGTCGTCTCCATCCTGGACACCAACTGCGACCCCGACGAGGTCGACTTCCCGATCCCGGGCAACGACGACGCGATCCGCTCGGCCGCGCTGCTCACCAAGGTGATCGCCCGCGCCGCGGCCGACGGTCTGATGGCCCGTTCGGCCCGCGCCCGTGGCGGCGAGGGCGAGGGCAAGCCCGACGCCGGTGTCGGCACCGACGAGCCGCTGGCCGAGTGGGAGCAGGAGCTGCTCACCGGTACCGGCAGCGAGGTCGGCTCGGACGGCGCGAGCCTGTCCGGTGCCGGCGCGAACGCGGAGGCCCCGAACGCGGCCTCGACCCCGGCGCCCGCCTCGACCAGCAACGGCACCCAGCAGACCGCCGACTGATCAACGGTGACCCGGTGGCCCGGCCCGGCCCGCGCACCCGCCGGCCGGGCCGGCCACCGGTTCGGGCGCTGCACCGCACTTTTCCCGCAGACGGACAAGGACGAAGAGACACCACGATGGCGAACTACACCGCCGCGGACGTGAAGCGGCTCCGGGAGCTCACCGGCTCCGGGATGATGGACTGCAAGAAGGCCCTCGAGGAGTCCGACGGCGACCTGGACAAGGCCGTCGAGCTGCTCCGCATCAAGGGCGCCAAGGACGTCGGTAAGCGTGCCGAGCGGGCCACCTCCAACGGCCTGGTCGCAGCCTCCGGCGGCACCATGGTCGAGCTGAACTGCGAGACCGACTTCGTCGCCAAGAGCGACGACTTCCAGGCCCTTGCCGATCGGATCCTCCAGGTCGCGGTCGACCAGAAGCCGGCCGACGTGGACGCGCTGCGCTCGGCCACGGTCGACGGCGGCACCGTCGAGGACGCGATCCAGGCCCTGTCGGCCCGGATCGGCGAGAAGCTCGAGCTCAAGCGCTACATCCACATCGACGGCCCGGCCGCGCTGTACCTGCACCGCCGCGCCACCGACCTGCCGCCCGCCATCGGTGTTCTGGTCTCCTACGAGGGTGCCGACGACGAGGCCGCCCGCGGCGTCGCGATGCACATCGCCGCCGCCCGGCCCCGGTACACCACCCGCGAGGAGGTGCCGGCCGACGTCATCGACAACGAGCGTCGCATCGCCGAGGCCACCGCCCGCGAGGAGGGCAAGCCGGAGCAGGTCCTGCCGCGCATCGTCGACGGCCGCATCACCGGCTTCTACAAGGACGTCGTGCTCCTCGACCAGGCGTCGGTGCAGGACTCCAAGAAGTCCGTGAAGGCCCTGCTCGACGAGGCCGGCCTCACGGTGAAGGAGTTCGCCCGCTTCGAGGTCGGTCAGGCCTGAGGTCACCGGTGAACGACTTCGGGATGGACGCCGACACCCCGCGTCCCGGCTTCCGCCGCGTGCTGCTCAAGCTCGGTGGCGAGATGTTCGGTGGCGGTGGTGTCGGCGTCGATCCCACGGTCGTCGAGGCGGTGGCCCGGCAGATCGCCGAGGTCGTCAGCAGTGGGGTCCAGGTCGCGGTGGTGATCGGCGGCGGGAACTTCTTCCGCGGCTCGGAACTGCAGCAGCGCGGCATGGACCGCTCCCGCGCCGACTACATGGGCATGCTGGCCACCGTCATGAACTGTCTGGCGCTGCAGGACTTCCTGGAGCGCCAGCACAACATCGACACCCGGGTGCAGACCGCCATCACGATGGGTCAGGTCGCCGAGGCCTACATCCCGCGCCGCGCCATGCGGCACCTGGAGAAGGGCCGCGTCGTGATCTTCGGCGCCGGTGTCGGGATGCCCTACTTCTCCACCGACACCGCCGGTGCCCAGCGCGCGCTCGAGATCGGATGCGAGGCGCTGCTGCTGGCGAAGGGTGTCGACGGGGTCTACACCGCGGATCCCAAGGTGGACCCGGACGCGAAGCTCTACACCGAGATCACCCACCGCGAAGTCCTCGAAAGAGGGCTGAAAGTCGCAGATGCGACGGCCTTCAGCCTCTGCATGGACAACCGGATGCCCATCATCGTGTTCAACCTGCTGGCCGAGGGCAACATCGCGCGAGCGGTGCGGGGTGAGAGGATCGGCACGCTGGTCAGCACGCCCGAGAGCAGTGATACCACTGATGGATCTCCGCCGGCTTCGTTCGGCGTCGATCGATCAGACACGACCTGGGAGCAGCCGTGATCGACGAGACTCTCTTCGAGGCCGAGGAGAAGATGGAGAAGGCCGTCGCGGTGGCCAAGGACGATCTGGCGAGCGTCCGCACCGGACGTGCCACTCCGGCGATGTTCTCCAGGATCGCCGTCGACTACTACGGTGCGATGACGCCGCTCAACCAGCTCGCCTCGGTGTCCGTGCCCGAGGCGCGGATGGCGGTGATCAAGCCCTACGACGTCAGCCAGCTCCGGCCGATGGAGAAGGCGATCCGTGACTCCGACCTCGGTGTCAACCCCACCAACGACGGCCAGATCATCCGGGTGGTGATCCCGCAGCTGTCCGAGGAACGCCGCCGCGAGATGGTCAAGGTCGCCCGCGGTAAGGGCGAGGACGCGCGGGTCACGATCCGCAACATCCGCCGCAAGGCGATGGAGGAGCTGCACCGCATCGTCAAGGACGGCGAGGCGGGTGAGGACGAGGTCGGCCGTGCCGAGAAGGAACTGCAGGGCACGACCGACAAGTACGTCCACCAGGTGGACGAACTGGTCAAGCACAAGGAAGCCGAGCTCCTCGAAGTCTGAGCCCGGTGACCTCCTCCAGTGAGATCGGTGCCGCCGCAGCCACCACGACGCCCCGTGCGCTGCCCGTGAACGCCGACGTGCCCGGAACCGACGCCGCGGGGCCGGCGCCCGCTCGTCCGTCGCGATCGGCCCGGCTGGGCCGCAACCTCGTCGCCGCGATCGCGGTGGGTGTCGGGCTCGGCGCGGTCATCCTGTCCGCGCTGCTCGTCGTCCGGCAGGCGTTCATCGTGGTGCTGGCGGTCGCCACCGCGGTCGGGACGTGGGAGCTCGCCGGGGCGCTGCGCCGCGGCGCCGGGATCTCGGTACCGCTGCCGGTGCTGCTGGTCGGTGGCCAGGCCATGGTGTGGCTGAGCTGGCCCTTCGGGCTCCCCGGCCTGGCGGTCTCGTTCGCCGCGACCGCGCTGGCCTGCCTGCTGTGGCGGATGCGCGAGGGCGCCGCGCACTTCCTGCGTGACACCAGCGCGGCCCTGTTCACCGCCGCCTACGTGCCGTTGTTCATCGCTTTCGCGACGCTGCTGGTGGTTCCGCCCGACGGGGTCGGGCGGGTCCTCACGTTCATGCTCTGCGTGGTGGCCTCCGATGTGGGTGGCTACGCGGCCGGGGTGATGGCGGGCCGGCATCCGATGGCCCCGACCATCAGTCCCAAGAAGTCCTGGGAGGGCTTCGCCGGGTCGCAGGTCGCCGGCATGATCGCCGGTGCGTTGTCGGTCGTGCTGCTGCTCGACGGCGCCTGGTGGCTGGGCGCGTTGACCGGCTCGCTGCTCGTCGTCACCGCGACCCTCGGGGACCTCGTCGAGTCCATGATCAAACGGGATCTGGGGATCAAGGACATGGGCTCGCTGCTGCCGGGCCACGGCGGGTTGATGGACCGGCTGGACTCGTTGCTGCCGGCGGCCTTCGTCTCGTGGCTGGTGCTCGGCCTGGCCGTCCCGGTCGCGTGACCCGGTTGTTCCCGGGCTTCGGCGGCCAGCTCAAGCCGGGGCCCGCGATCCCGAGCCCGAACATCTGGAACTGGCCCGAGGTCTACGAGCAGGAGAACCGCGCCCAGGACGCCGACGGCGCGCTCTGGGCGGCGCTGCGCGAGCTGGCACCGTGGGCGGACGCCGACGTCCTCGACGTCGGCTGCGGTGACGGTTTCCACCTCCCGGTCTTCGCCACCGAGGCGGCCTCGGTGACGGGTGTCGAGCCGCACCCGCCGCTGGTGGAGCGAGCCCGGCGACGGGTCGCCGGGCTCCCCCGCGTGCAGGTCCTCGAGGCCGGCGCGGCCCGGTTGCCGCTGCCGGACGCCGGCGTCGATCTGGTGCACGCGCGCACCGCGTACTTCTTCGGCGCGGGCTGCGAGCCGGGCCTCGCCGAGGCCGATCGGGTGTTGCGCCCGGGCGGGGTGCTCGCGATCATCGACCTGGACTTCACCGCGCCGCCCTACGGCGACTGGCTGCGCGCCGATCTGCCGCGCTACGACCCGGGCCGGGTCGAGCGGTTCTTCGACGGACTCGGGTTCACGATGCGCCGGGTGCCGACGGTGTGGCGGTTCGCGGATCGGGCCACGCTCGAGGCGGTACTGCGGATCGAGTTCTCGGCCGCGGTCGCCGACCGGGCGATCGCCCAGACTCCCGGGCTGACCGTGCCGGTCGGCTACCGCCTGCACGTCCGGAGCAAGCCGCAGGGCCTGATCCGGGGCTGACCGGGGTCAGGCCAGGGTGATCTGGCCGTTCGTCACGTTGACGGGGCGGCTGTCGAGCCCGCGCTCGGCCGGGCCCTGGACGACGCCCCCGTCGAGGGCGAACTTGCTGCCGTGGCAGGGGCACACGAGCTGGTTGTTCGCGATCTGGTTGATCGTGCAGCCCTTGTGGGTACAGGTGAGCGAGAACCCCTCGTAGGTGCCGGCCGTCGGCTGGGTCACCGCGACGCCCTGGGCCTCGTAGATCCGGCCGCCGCCCACCGGGACGTCCGATGCCGGCCCGAGCGCGGTGCCCGCTGCCGCGGGTGCCGGTGCGGGTGCGCTGCCTCCACCGGATTCGCCGGAGCTGGTGGGCGCGGTCGAGCAGCCCGTCACCGCCAGGGTGACGCCGAGCGCCGCGACGCCGGCTCCGGCGACGACGGCGCGGCGGCTGAGCCCCGGTGCGGTGTCGGGGGCCCCGGGTTCGCGGTCGGTGTCCTGGTCCTGCATCGCAGGGTCCTCCTCGTGGTGGGCCGGCGTGCGGCTGGGTCGTGCGGCAGTGGGAGATCGGGACCTTCTCACATCTCGTGTGGGCAGGCTGTGGGGTGGCATCCCCCGCACGGGTGATCCGGCTACCGTTGGTGCATGACCAGACCGATCCGTGCGGCCGGGGAGGCCGCCCTGCCGTACCTGGAGATCGCGGTCGGCGCAGTGTGGTGGATCGTCGGTTCGCTGGCGTTGGCGGGCGGCCCGGGCACCGTCGTGCTGGCGGCCGGGATCGGCGCGACCGGCCTGCTGTGGACCGCGGTGCGGCGCCGCCAGGGCGCGGGCGCCGCGCTGGGTCCCGGGTTGCGGGCGAAGGTGATCCGGCTCGCCGCCGTCGCGGTCGGGCTGGTCGTCGTCTCGGGGGCGCTGCTGGGGGCGGTCGGCTGGGACGAGCTGGCCGTGCCGGTGGCCTGCGTGCTGATCGGCGCGCTGCTGTTCCCGCTGTCGTCCGTCCTGGAGGAGCGCTCCTGGGTCGCGGCGGGGGCGGTGCTGATGGTGCTCGGGGCCGGGGGAGCGCTGCTCGCGCTCGACACGGCCGGGCAGGCGGTTCCGCAGGGCCTGGTCGGGATGGGCGCCGCGGTGGTGCTGTGGGCGGCGGGCGTCTACCGGCTCGGGCTGTTCCAGGAGCTGCGCGACCGCGTCGGCCGCTGACCCGGCGGTTCCGCTCGGCAGGGGGCGGGTTCCGGGCGGTGCGCGGTCGCTGCCGGCGCCGCTCCCGGCCTCGGGACTGGCACAATCGAAGGGTCATGACAACCCTCCCGCTCGTCTTCGACGCGCCGAAGCGCGCCCTCCCGCCCCGCCATCTCGCCGATCTCGCCCCGGGCGAGCGCCGCGCCGCCGTGAGCGAGCTCGGGCTCCCCGGGTTCCGGGCCGACCAGCTCGCCCGGCACTACTTCGGCCGGCTCACCGCCGACGTCGACGTGATGACCGACCTGCCCGCCGCCGCCCGTGAGCAGCTGGGCGCGCTGCTGCCGCCGCTGGTGACCCCCGTGGTCGAACAGGCCTGCGACGACGGCGCGACCCGCAAGACGCTGTGGCGCGGGCACGACGGTACCCGGGCCGAGTCGGTGCTGATGGGCTACCCGGACCGGGCCACGGTGTGCGTGTCCAGCCAGGCGGGTTGCGGGATGGCCTGCCCGTTCTGTGCCACCGGACAGGGTGGGCTGCAGCGGAACCTGTCGACCGCGGAGATCGTCGAGCAGGTGCGGCAGGCCGCCGCGGCCGCGCGAGACGGCGCGCTGGGCGAGCCGACCCGGCTCTCCAACGTCGTGTTCATGGGCATGGGTGAGCCGCTCGCCAACTACCAGCGGGTCGTCGCGGCCGTCCGCCGCATCACCGAGCCGGCGCCGTCCGGGCTGGGCATCTCCGCACGCGGGGTCACCGTCTCCACGGTCGGGCTGGTCCCGGCGATCGACAAGCTGGCCGCCGAGGGGCTCGCGGTCACGCTGGCCGTCTCCCTGCACACCCCGGACGACGAGCTGCGCGACACCCTCGTCCCGGTGAACAACCGGTGGAAGGTCTCCGAGGTGCTGGCCGCGGCCCGCCGGTACGCGCAGGCCACCGGCCGCCGCGTCTCCATCGAGTACGCGCTGATCCGCGACGTCAACGACCACCCGTGGCGCGCCGACCTGCTCGGCAAGCTGCTGCGCCAGCAGGTCGGCACCAAGCGCGTGCACGTGAACCTGATCCCGCTCAATCCGACGCCGGGCAGTGAGTGGGACGCCTCGCCGCGGCACGTGCAGGAGGAGTTCGTCGCAGGTGTCCGGGCGGCCGGGGTGGCCTGCACCGTCCGCGACACCCGGGGCCGGGAGATCGCGGCCGCCTGTGGGCAGCTGGCGGCGTCGGAGGCCTGAGCCGCCGGGCCGCGGCTCGCCCGAGGCCCGGCCGCGGGGGGCCGCCCTCGGTGCCGGGGCCGGCCCGGGTGACGTGCTCGTCTCGATCGGCACCAGCGGCACGGTCTTCGCGGCGCACGACGCCCCCGTCGCCGACACCTCGGGTGCGGTCGCGGGCTTCGCGGACGCCGCCCACGACACGCCCGCCCCACCCGCTGACCCGCCCCATC
>NZ_JAAXKZ010000005.1 GCF_012911875.1 Pseudonocardia bannensis
CGCAAGATCGACATGGCTCATGCGTCAGCTACGGGCTGTCGCAAGATCGACATGGCTCATGCGTCAGCTACGGGCTGTCGCAAGATCGACATGGCTCATGCGTCAGCTACGGGCTGTCGCAAGATCGACATGGCTCATGCGTCAGCTACGGGCTGTCGCAAGATCGTGCGCAGCTTGGCCGGCTCCGCTCTCCGCGGATCGCTGAGGTAGATCTCGTGGTGTTTTCCGACCATCTTGAGGCCCTGATCAGGAATGAACTCCTCGTGCATGTACCGCAGCAGTTCGGCCTCGTCGTCGTAGGCCCCGACG
Organism: Pseudonocardia bannensis; assembly: GCF_012911875.1. Taxonomy (GTDB): domain Bacteria; phylum Actinomycetota; class Actinomycetes; order Mycobacteriales; family Pseudonocardiaceae; genus Pseudonocardia; species Pseudonocardia bannensis. Next base: position 310 of record NZ_JAAXKZ010000005.1, read on the forward strand.
TGAAGAGCCTGGACGCAGCGCCCCTCCGACAGAGCCTCCAAGCGGAGATCGCCGAGTCGCGTGGGTCGATCTTTCATGCCGACCTGCTCGACCGCATCAGTGAACATCTCGGCTGTGATCCAGTCGGGAACCATGATCATCAGAGTCCACTCCCACTGCGTCTTGTCCCGAGCGGTGGTGAAGGTGCCCATGTCGTCGGCCCACCACAGGCCCTCTAGCGGCATCACGACGTAGTCACGGTCAAGGTTTCTCTTGCTGGCGAATTTGAGCTTGTAGGCCACTGGGTAGAGTGCCGAGACCGCGTCCACATAGGCGGGCGTGTTCGGATCCCCGTAGCCATCGATCATGAGGTACTCCAGGTCCGGCACATCAATGACCTGCGGTGAGTTGCGCTTCGCCGTGTAGCACTCCAGATCCCGCTTGAAGTCGAGCTTGGCTGTCACGAGTTCTCCTGGACCGACAAGAGTCACGATCATGTAGACCCTCGAAGCCTTCCGTGTCCCGGCGCGCCTGTCACGGGCCGAGCGGGGGAGCGGCAAGCGGTCGCCGAAGGGATCACGGACGTGGACGGGTTCGTCTGCGCGCTGACGCATTCGGCCGGTCAACGCCTCTCCGTCGACGGGCCGGGTAGCCGGACCCGGCGGCCGCGAACCTCGCCGAGTTCGCGGTGGAACGTCGCCTTCTCGGCAAGAACCCGATCACGTCGCTGGCGTGGAAGGCGCCGAGGACGGCCAAAGGCGTCGACAAGCAGGGCGTGGTGAACCCAGTGCAGGCGCGTGCCTTGTTGGCCGCTGTTCGGCAACAGACGCCGAGCGGGCCGAGGCTGGTGGCCTTCTTCGGGGCGATGTACTACGCCGGCCTGCGCCCGGCAGAGGCGGCGAAGCTGCGCCGATCCAACCTGATGTGGCGGAAGGCGCGGATCACGGCGCCGAGCCCGGAGGAGACGGTCTCCCGCTGGCCGGTCGACCCTACGACCTGCGGCACGCAGTTGTGTCGACCTGGCTGAACGCGGGTGTGCCGTCGACCCAGGTCGCCGAGTGGGCCGGACACAGCGTCGGGGTGCTGCACCAGATCTACGCCAAGTGCATCGTCGGCCAGGAGGACGCCGCCAAGCAGCGGATCGCCGCGGTGCTCGGGGAGGCGCCGGGTGGCTGAAACTTCGGTACTGCTGCTCAGCCGAGGGTGCCCCCGGTGGGACTCGAACCCACACTGTGACCCTTTTAAGGGGAGCCACTCCCCCGGTCTGATCACGCTCCTGACCTGCCGGTACACGCGCTCCAAGGTCGAGCCGTCCCGAACTTTGGCACGTATTCGGCACACGGGCGGTCGGTCTGGCCTCCGGCGATCCACTGTCAACGCGCCCTTGACGCCTCCCCGCGGGACCGGCCAGTCCGCTCGCCCCGGGTGCCTACTCCTCCCCCGCTCCCTCGTACAGGCCGCTCTCCTCGTCGTGTCGGGTGGGTCAAGGGTGCCGCAGGCATCGCGGAGCGACGGCGAAGCCGCCCTTGACGCGGCCGGCACGACGTGGACGATGATCGGCCGAGGGAGCTTGCCCTAGATCACATCACCCGCCATCATTCCTCCAGTGACCGAAGCAACTACGGACGTCATCAATGATTTTCGCAACCTACTAAATGACGCGGCCGCCGTTTTCGGTATCTTGCGTAGTTCACTTCCATTTACCTCCAGACAACTGACAGAGTTTGCGCGAGCTGCAAAGATGCGGCAAGAGGATCTAATACACCTCACAGCCATAGGTCGATCGCCGAATGACGGGCCTGGTGACGCCTTCGCAGCTTGGCCATTGAAGCGCTTGCCGGAGAACTTGGCCAACGATGGCACAATTGCCCGTCAGGCGGGACATCAGTGGGTTGTGAGCGTTTACCACTTGTGGGAAAACAGGTTTCGCGAGGAAATCGCGCTCGATCGTGGCCTGAATAAGAAGAACGACCTCCTGAACCAACACATGGCAGACCTCGCAAAGATTCGACATGACATCTTGAAGTGCCGAGGTGTCGCGACAAGCAAGAACTCTGGGAAGTGCGTGGACCTCAGATGGTTCAACGTGGGCGACGAGATCTTCATCCAAGACTGGATGGTCTACGAATTCATGGAGGCTTTCGGCCTCGTGTACCCCGGCTCGGGCGAACTTGATCCGGATCAGATCCGCTACAAGTTCCACGGTATCGTGCAGTCACCCGTCGAACTTCGCGCCGAAGTCGCCGAGGACCTCCTATTTGGAGAGATACGTTCGCTGAGCGGCCGACCCGTCCAGCTCGACTCGCTGCGAGATATCTTTAAGGGTTTCGAGTTTTACGTTGACGGTCCAGGAGGCGGAGGCACGGCACGCGGCGTGGACGTCTTTCCCGTAGAGGGCAACGACAAAGCGGCAACTCTAGTTGCATACGCAGGTCGAGACTTTGTACAGAAGGTTCGCGATGGCCGCGCCTCTGCAAATCTCCCCCTCGGGGCCAGCGTTCCTCGCGTAGAGACGCGACGAGCGGTGCCTACGAGGTGGACTCGCGGCCCCGAGGTCGTTGCAGAGGCACTCGCACCCGTTGGCCACTGGTACGACCTGGAGCCGTACGAGCAAGCGATTGGCACCTGGTTACCCCTGGTCTCTGATGTGGGTGACATGTACGAGGGTCAGCTCAGGGCAGCCGTACACGGACCACGAGATCGGCGGCGACTACTACTCACGCTTTCACTGGACGAGACAGTGGCCGCACATGTCAAAGGACGACAAGCACAGCTCTACGTCCCGCTTGATCTACACGGCTGAACGCGAGGCTCCACTAGATGGCGCGCCATGCTCGCTGGTCACCGGTGGTCGCCTGATCGAGAACGGGCGTCTTTGGCGGCACGAGCGTGGACGGGTAGCCGAGTCCCGCCGGCCGCGACCGGGCCGGAGGTAGAGGGAGTGGACGGCGGGGCCGGCGTAGCCGGCCACGCGCGCCGCCGCCAGGCGGCGCCCTTGATCTAATAGAGGCGAGTCCGGCAGCTGTTGACGACAGTCGCCGTCGAGTCCCGGGGATGGCTGACGTTCCGGCCTCAGGTGATGCTTGACGTTCGGGCCTTGATCGCAGATGCCAGACTGGCGTCTAGCCCTGCACTGGCACGACATACTTAATACCTGACGCGACCTTCATATCAAGGACGGTGATAGCACATGACGGTCCCTTCACTTGCATCGGTACTAAGAGAGGGCCGTATTGCGGTCGAACGCCACATCGACGCAATCGAAGGATCGGGCGGCAACTGGCAAGAAGAGACTGCATCCGAGATACTCTGGGCCAACACGTCACTCTCAGTTCGGTTTGCATCCTTCACTCGAAACCAAGAAAGCAAGGTAGGCGCAGATTGGCTCTGGTGGTGGCTCGACGCAATCGACGAGTGCTTCGGAATGCTGGTCCAAGCTAAGCGGTACTTTAAGCCCTCGAACAGGTGGACCCTTGACTTCAAAGGTGGTCCCGGCGGAAATCAATTGGCGCAGCTCATGCGCAGCGCCCGAGAACTAGAGGTCTGCCCACAATACGTCTTGTATAGGGGAAGTCGCGCGGATCTCGCGGCGATCTGCGGGAAGCAGCATCCAGGAGATTGTCCATTCAACTGTGAAGTCAGCACCGTTTCCGTTCTGCCGGCCCTCGAAGCGGAGCAGTTTTCATGGAATGGGATTCGCAGTGCGGCAGATTTAGCGCTTCAGACGGCGATACCGCTTGAATATCTGGGCGATTCGACGACCGACGGTGGCGCCGTCTACGACTTCCACTTGTATGGTATCTCGGAGGAGCTCCGTGCATTATTAAGTGAACCCCAGCGCGGCGCGCGTCATGTAGCGAAAGAAGTGTTTCGGATTCTGGCGGAAGCCCGGACGAGGTCGTTTAGTGAAGCTGCACCAACACTTCGCCTGGCGCCGGCGGGCGAGCAAATATTCACAGAGCTCCCCGACGACCGTGGCCACTTTTCAGACGAGTACTATTCAAATGTTTTTCGTGGCCTCCGGCGGACCCCGCCACCCTATGTATCTGAGTTTCTACAAACAGGCGTCCGACCGCCAGGGCTTCCAGAATCGATCGCCGGAATGGTTGTTCTCACATTCTAGGCCCTGTCAGAGCCGAAACGATAGTCTAGAAACCCCGGGTCATAGAGAGCGGATTGGGCAACGGTCGCCGACATTTGGACCGCTAGGCGCAACCGGTGTCCGTCCTAGTGTTCGTCACTCGCGCGTGGGCGCAACGGCGAGCCCGGTGTGAATGAAACATGCGGGTCAACGATTGCGTGGAAGTTCTCTCGGAATGAGTTCGCGATGCTTTGCAAGGATGCATTCGAGCGACTTGGCTTGTCAACGACCCACATGATCGCTTCTGCACACGTCACAAACGTTCCGGCGACGACTTCCATTGAGAACACGCCAACGTAGTGCGGCACTAGCTGGTTTAAGCCTTTGTGCACGACGAAGTCGCGCGGCACCGACTCTGCATGGACGGCCCAATCGCGCACACGGTAAGCATTATTGATGTTTCCCTTCAGCCTTGAGCGAATACCTCCAGGTATTCGAGCTGCGCGAAAGATTGCGTCAGAGACCCAGGTTGCCCTAGACGTACGACGCCTGCGGCGGCCATCCAGCTCTACTTTATCTATAGTTATGTGCGGTTGTATTAACCCGTAGAAGCCGTCGAGGGCTAGAACGCTCGCAGTTATCGCCTGAAGTGAAGACTGAAACTCGTTTAGCAAGGCCGAGTTCTCGGCGTCGTTGTCACCAGCGATCGTGGCCGCACGTAGGGCTTTTCTGTGCGCTCCTACCTCGGTCGAGCGGGCCACGGCTATTTCGAGCCAGTCCAACCACGTGCTTGAAGAGCCCAAAATCTGTCGCACTTCACCAAATGGACTGCCATCGGCGCCAAACCCGAATACGAGCCCACCTTCCGGAATTGTTATTGTTGTGCCGCGAAGTGATCGGATTCCGGGGCGAAGAGCGTCTGATTGACGGTCTGGACGGTCGTCCTCACTCACTCGTGCTTCCCAGTTCGGTCCGGCTAAGCCTGCATCAACTGCACGCCGTCATGCGTTCTTGTCGCGGCAGCTGACTCGCCGAGTGCGTCATCGATGCGTATCGCATAGGCCGGATCCATTAAGCCAACAACCTCGGAGGGGTTGACCCATCGGACCGTCACGGCTTCATCGGTAGCGCTAGGACGAAGGGAAAGCGGCCGGCAGCGAAAGACAAGGGCCACAACGCCTCGCGTCATGTTCTTGTATACTCCGGTGAGTCTCTCGACCTCTACAGATATACCAGTCTCTTCCGCAATTTCGCGACGGACGCCAGCTTCAAACGATTCTGACAGTTCAAGGACGCCGCCTGGCGGCTCCCAGTGCCCGTTGTCTCTACGTTTGATCACGAGGACGCGCCCGTTGTCGTCGACTACGACCCCGGCCACGCTCACGGAGTGTTTCGGCGTCTCTGGCATCCCTGGCATCTCTGTCGACGACTACGTGTGACAAGATTCTACTGGTACAGACGTCCAGGGAAGTGACAGGTCGTGATCCAGCTCGACCAGCTCGACCGCTCTGATGACCGGTCGCCGTACCTCCAGATCGCCGCCGCGCTACGCGAGGCGATCAACGTGGGTCGGCTCGGACCGGGCGATCGGCTGCCGTCGGAGAGTGAGCTGACCGGCTTCTACGGGGTCGCGCGCATGACGGTGCGGCAGGCAATCCAGGAGCTGAAGACCGAGGGCCTGGTGATGGCAGAGCACGGGCGGGGCGTGTTCGTCCGGTCGGCGCCGGTCGTGCGCCGGCTGGCCTCGGAGCGCTTCGCACGCCAGCATCGCGACCGCGGCAAGGCGGCGTTCCTCGCGGAGGCGGAGAAGGTCGGCTACCAGGCTGGCGTCGACAGTATCCGCGTCCACGAGGCGCCCGTTGCGGCGGACGTGGCCGAGCGCCTGGGGATCAAGGCCGGCGATCCGGTCGTGGTGCGCGAGCGTCGGTACCTGGCCAACGGTGAGCCGGTCGAGACCGCCACCTCCTACATCCCGGCCGAGTTCGCCCGCGGGACTGCGATTACCGAGAACGACACCGGCCCTGGCGGGATCTACGCCCGCCTGGAAGAAGCCGGCCACCCCCTCGCCCGCTTCGTGGAGGAGGTCGCCGCGCGCATGCCCACACCGGCCGAGCGCCGCGCGCTGCAGCTCGGGCCCGGCGTCCCGGTTCTCACCGTGGTGCGTACGGCATTCGATGAGCAGGGCGTGGCAGTGGAGGTCTGCGACACCGTCAAGGCGGCGTACGCCTACGTCCTGGAGTACGACTTCCCCGCTCGGTGACACCTGCAAGGCCCTGACCAGCCCGCCACCTTAACTAGCTTGTCTAGTCGTGTAGGCGTGCACTAGCTTGTCTAGGGGAGCACGAACGGCTCCCACGACAAGGAGACGCAGACATGGCGATCAACACGCGGTTCAAGGTCAGTCACGGCGACGTGTTCCCGCACGGGGCCTTCGTGGTGTCGGAGGTGGAGCCGGTGCGGGACTGGGACAAGTCCTCGCCTGGCAAGTCGGTGCAGGCCACCGACAAGGAGACCGGTCACCTCGTGTGGTCGGTGTCGGTACTGGATGCCGACCCGGAGGCACGCAAGGACTCCAAGACGCTCACGGTCAAGATCTCGGCCCCGGTCCAGCCAGTACCGCCGGAGGCGATGGCCGGGCTTCCGTTCCGCCCGGTGGAGTTCGACGGCCTCACCGTCACCCCGTACGTCAACGAGAACGGCGGTCGCGCTCGGGTGGCGTTCAGCCTGCGCGCGACCGGGATGCGTGCCCCGGAGGTCGGCTCTGGCAAGCCGGCGCCGCGGGCGCACAGCGGCGAGAACGCCGCCTGACATGCACAGCGGAGGGGAGCACGGCTGGCACCGCGCTCCCCTCCTGATCTTCCGCAACACCAACCCCTGGCAGGGAATCCGAGTCCACGGAAGGACGCCCACGGTAATGCGCACCCTCACCGACCACAGCCCGGTCCCGCCGGCTGCTGACCCGCTCACTCGGATCGCGGCCGCCCTGGACGACACCATCACCCAGATCCACGTCGTGATCGCGATCCCGCACGGCACCAACACCCACAACGCCCACCGCGCGGCGCTGCTGGCCCGGCTGCACGCCCGGCAGGCCGGCTGGTGGCAGCTCCTGGCCCGCGCGGCAGTCACCGACCTGACGCGGGTGCACCCGATGTACATGCGCGCGGCGCTGCGGGCGGCACACAAGGCTCGTGACGACGCCCGGTTCTGGCGTGACGTCGCCGCGGACTGGACCGCCCGCGCCGAGCACCGCCCGACCTCGGACGCGGCTGGTGCCCTGTCGAGCTGGGACGAGCTGGGGGTGACGGCATGACCCGCACCGACTGGCGTCGCGCTGCTGTGTACGCGCAGGTCGACCCGGAGCTGTTCTACCCCGTCGACGAGACCCCGCGTTCGCCCGCGATCGCTGCGGCGCTGCGGGTGTGCGCCGGCTGCCCGGTCCGGGCAGTGTGCCTGGCCGACGCCCTGGCCTCGGAGGACCCGGCCCGGCGATGGGGTGTCATCGGCGGCACCACACCCGCCCAGCGCACGCTCCTGTTCGCCGCTGCCCGCCCGAGCGGTGCCGACGGTGGGGCGGTGGCGGCATGAACCGGAAGCCTCGCTCCACCGTCAAGGGCTCGTCGACATCCGGTCGGGGGCGGTGGGTGGTGGAGAACGACGAGTTTGCCGCGTTCTCCCGCCGCATCGTGCGCATCGCTGGCCGGCGTGTCGCCTCGGGTGATGTGGATGCGCTCCCGGAGCTTGCGGCGTTGTCGGCCGCGGTCGATGCCGCGATCACCGATGCGGTGACCGGGCTGCGCTCGGCCGGCTTCTCGTGTGGCGAGATCGCGCCCCGGCTCGGGGTGACCCGGCAGGCCGCGCACCAGCGCTGGTCCGCCACGACCGTGGGGGAGGTGGCGTGATGTCGGGGCAACTCGTGTGGCTGGTGATCCTCGGCGGTGCCGGGATGTGGGTGCTTTACAAGGTCGGCCAGTTCATTACCAACGTTCTGGAGGCCTTGGCTGCGATCGCCGTGGTGTTCGTGACGGCGTGGCTGGTGGTGAAGGCTGTCTACCGCGGCGCTCGGTGGCTGTACCGGCACCCGCGCTCTTCGGCCGCCGGCTTGGCCGCGCTGTTGTGGATGTGGCTGTTCGGGCTGGTCTCGCTCGTCATCACCGCGGCCGTGGTCGCGGCAGCGTTCGGGGTGTGGCGCTGGTGGGACCTGGCCTCGTTCGAACCCTGGGCCGGGCGCCGGCTGCGCGGCTGGTGGCAGCGGTGGATGGTCTACGCCCGGCACATGCCCGACTGGCTGCGCGCTTGCGGGCTCACCGTCGCCGACCAGGGCGGCCCGGTCACGGTTGCGGTCACCCCGTTCCGCCGGACCGCCGTCGCGCCGAAGGTCAACCCGCGCCGCGAGCAGACCCCGCGGATCGTCACGGTGCGCTCGGGTCCGTCGTGGGATGAGGTGCAGGTGCGCCTGGTGCCGGGGCAGACCCCGGAGGACTACGACCAGGCCGCCCGCGCTCTGGCCGTGGCCCGCGGGGTGTCCCGGTGCCAGATCCGCGAGCTCGGCCCGGACCTGGTCTCCATCGACTACCAGCGCGTGGATCGCCTGGCCGAAGTGGTGGCGTGCCAATCGCTGATGGCGCTGCGGTCGGTGCGCGGGGAGGACATCGACCTGCGGAAGGTGTGGTCCGGGAAGACCGAGTACGGCACCGACTGGACCCAGCCTCTCGTGGGCGGGCACACCCTCACCGCCGGCGCGACCGGCGCGGGCAAGAACAGCGTCGGCTGGGCACCCATCGTGTCCATGGCCCCAGCCATCCGCGATGGCCTGGTGCAGGTGTCGGCGATCGACCCGAAAGGCATGGAGCTGGCCTACGGGCGGCGGATCTTCTCCCGCTACGCCGTCACCTCCGCCGACGCCCTGGCGCTGCTCGACGACCTGGTCGACGGGATGGAGAAGCGCAAGGCTGAGTTCGCCGGCCACAAGCGGGAAGTCCCGATCTCGCGCGAGCACCCGATGGAGCTGCTGGAGTTCGACGAGATCGGCGCCCTGATCCGCTACGTCGGTGACCGCAAGACCCGCGAAGCGATCATCGACCGGGTCGCCCTGCTCACCACCCAAGGGCGGGCCCTCGGGTACACGGTGCGCGGCTACGTGCAGGAACCCACCAAGGACACGGTGCCGGTACGGGAGCTGTTCCCCCGCCGCATCTGCCTGCGGGTGGCCTCGAAGACCCACGTGGGGATGGTGCTCGGGGACCAGGCCTACGACCGCGGAGCGTGGGCCAACCGCATCCCCGAGTCCGTACCCGGTGTCGGGTACATCTTCGGGGAGGGCATCCGCGAACCGCTGCGCATCCGCGCCGGCTGGGTGCCGGACCTGGCGATCAAGATGCTGGAGGAGTTCGTCGCCGGCCCCGCGCCGCTCGTCGACGGCGGCAAGGTCCTGGCCTTGCCCGCTCCGGCGCCGGCCGAGCCGGAGACCTCTGGTGGTGCCGCGTGAGCGCCGTCGCCACCGCGGCGGTGGCGCCGATCAATCAGGACCAGCTCACCCGCGCGCAGAAGGCGCTCCTGTCGCTGTCCGGGGACGTCGCCCGGAAGCTCGCCGAAGACCACGGTGTCTGCGTCCGACCGTTGGCGCTGCGGCGGATCGACCTGTCCTCCGGTCGGGTCGACGTCGTGCCGGTGCCGTGTGGGTCGACGCGGGAGGACGTGTGTAGGCCGTGCGCGGACAAGGCTCGCCGGCTGCGGATAGTGCAGTGCCGGGAAGGCTGGCACCTCGAGGAAGAACCGATCCCGCCCCGGGTGGAGCCGACCGCGCAGCAGAAGGAGCTGATGGCCACCCGCTCGGACTTGCACGCCGCCTACACGCTGGCTCGCGCCCAGGGCGATGAGGACAGGTGCGAGGAGATCCGGGCCGTCGTCAGCGAGCTGGACGGTGAAATCCGCGCCCTCGGCATCCGCGGCCCACTCGCACCCCTGGACCCACCGGCCCGGGTGGTGAAGCGTTCGACCCGCCGCCGCCAGGACGCACCGAACCTGCCGCGCCGCAAGGTGGAGAACCGCACCGTGGGCCAGACCTTCGGCGGCCGGTATCGCCCGTCGACGTTCCTGACCCTGACCCTCGACTCGTACGGCCCCGTCGACGAGCACGGGGCAGCGTTGCACCCGGACCGCTACGACTACCGCCGGGCGGCTCGGGACGCGATCCACTTCCCGAAGATCGTCGATCGGTTCTGGCAGAACACCCGCCGCTGCGTCGGGTGGGATGTGCAGTACTTCGGCACCGTCGAACCGCAACGCCGCGGTGCACCGCACTTCCACGCCGCCATCCGCGGCAGCATCCCGCGCGCCGAGCTGCGCGCCATCGCCGCCGCGACGTATCACCAGGTGTGGTGGCCGGCGCACGACGAGATCGTCTACGGCGGGGAGCACATGCCGCGGTGGGACGACCGGTCGAAGGGGTTCGTGGACCCGCACACCCGGGAGCCGCTGCCGACGTGGGCGGAAGCCACCGACCCGGAGAACCTGACCCGGCCGGCGCACACCGTCACCTTCGGCGCCCAGGTTCACGTCAAGGGCATCCTCGGCGGGACCGAAGAGGCCGGGAGACATATCGGCTACCTGACGAAATATCTGACCAAGCACGTCGCCCAGGCCGCTGGCCTCGACGAGAACGCGCCAGCCCGGCTCCGGGAGCATCACCGCCGACTCGTCGCGGAGCTGGCCATCACGCCGTGCTCGCCGACGTGTGGGGTGTGGCTGCTCTACGGCGTCCAGCCCAAGGGCGCCCGGCTCTCCACGATCCCGGGGCAGTGCAAGGGCAAGGCGCACAAGGCCGAACACCTCGGCATCGCCGGCCGCCGCGTCCTGGTCTCGCGGAAGTGGTCGAACAAGACCCTCGACGACCACCGGGCCGAACGCGCCGCCTTCGTTCGGCAACTCCTCGACCGCGCCGGTGTGCGCCCTGGCTACGCCGTCGATGACGGGCCGTTCGAGTGGGAGAAAACCAAGGCCGGCGACCCGGACGTGCCCACCAGACCGGCGCTGCTGCTGCACGCGATCAGCCAACGACAACGCTGGAAGGCCGACTACGAAGCGGCCCAGACGATCGCGGGAGATCTTTCGGCAACTGAGGGGGCGGCGGCATGAGGGACGAGCGGCTGACGGTGGCGGAGGTGTGCGCGGAGCTGCGGATCGCGCGGTCCACCTTCTACGAGTGGCGGGCCAAGGGGCGGGCGCCGCGCTGCATCAAGCTCCCGAACGGAGATCTGCGGGTCCGACGCTCGGAGTTCGACCGCTGGCAAACAGCGCATGAGGACGCGGCATGATGGACGCCGAGACGAGCTACGACGTCAAGATCTGGAACCTGCAGAAGTACGAGGGCACCCGAACGACGAGCCATCGGGTGCGCTGGTCGGTCGCCGGCCGGCAGTGGCGACAGTCGTTCCGAACCTCTGCCCTGGCTGACGCGTTCCGCTCAGAGTTGGTGCAGGCGGCACGCCGCGGTGAAGCCTTCGTGGTGGACTCCGGCCGGCCGGTGTCGATGGAGCGGGCCGAACGGCAGGTGCCCTGGCTGGTGTTCGCGCGGGAGTACGCCGCGATGAAGTGGCCGCACCTCGCACCGAACTCACGGCGCAACACCGCTCGGGCGCTCACGAACGCCACACTCGCCCTGATCACCAGCGATCGGGGGCGGCCCGCCGATGATCTGCTGCGCAAGGCGATGACGAGCTGGGCGTTCAACATCGCCGCCAACCGCACCGGACCGCCGCCCGACGACATCGCCACCGCACTCGCCTGGCTCGAACGCACCACCCGGCCAGTCTCGGAACTCGAACGGCCGGCCGTTGCTCGGGCCGTCCTCGACGCGCTGACCGTCACCAACGCCGGCGAACCCGCGGCACCCGGCACGGTGCAACGACTCCGGGGAGTGGTCGTGAACGCCGCCGAATACGCGGTGGAGCGCCGGCTCCTGGCCCGGAACCCGATCACGCACCTGTCGTGGAAGGCGCCGCGCACCGTGCAGACCGTGGACCGACGTGTGGTGGTGAATCCCGACCAGGCTCGGCAACTGCTCGACGCCGTCGCCAGGGAGAAGCCCAGCGGGGCAGGGCTCGTGGCCTTCTTCGGCGCCATGTACTACTCGGCTCTCCGGCCGGCGGAAGCGGCGACGCTGCGGAAGTCGAACCTCTCCCTGCCTGAGGAAGGTTGGGGCGAGCTGGTGCTGGAGACCTCGACGCCGGCGGCCGGGGCCTCGTGGACGGACAGCGGGCACCGGCGCGAGGAACGTCAGCTGAAGCACCGGGCTCGTGGCGAGACCCGCGTGGTGCCGTCACCGCCGGCGTTGACCGCGCTCCTGCACACGCACCTGACGAACTTCGGCACCGGCGCGGACGGTCTGCTGTTCCGTGGCGTGCGCGGCGGGCAACTCGCGGAGAGCACGTATTGCCGTGTCTGGAGGAAGGCACGGGCCGCCTCCCTCTCCCCCGCCGAGAGCGCGTCGCCGATGGCACGTCGGCCCTACGACCTCCGCCACGCCGCGGTGTCGACGTGGCTCAACGCCGGTGTGCCGCCGACCCAGGTCGCCGAGTGGGCCGGGCACAGCGTCGCCGTGCTGCTCCAGATCTACGCCAAGTGCCTCGCCGGCCAGGAGGACGCGGCCCGCCGCCGCATCGCCGCTGCGCTCGGGGACGCCGAACTTTGACACGCATTTGCCACGGACAGCCGGTGACGACTCGTGCCCCCCGGACGCCACCGGACTGCACAAGATCGCCCGCCGGTCAGGAACACCCTGGTCGGCGGGCGATTTTGCTGGTTGCGGGTGGGTGCCCCCGGTGGGACTCGAACCCACACTGTGACCCTTTTAAGGGGCCTGCCTCTGCCGATTGGGCTACGGGGGCGCGCAGCCAGCCTACGGGGCCGAGCCACGCACCCCCGTCACATTCAGGCGCTCGGCCGGGCCGCAGTCGCGTGCGTCGTGTCGGCCAGCACCTCGTGCGCAGGCGGACCCGGGGGCCTCGGGTTGCCCGCCACCCGGCTGAACTCGGCACGCGGGTCGTGGATCTGGCCGAGTGCGACGACCTCGCGGCCCAGCACCAGCGCCCCGGTCCAGTCGAAGACGATCCGGATCCGGCGGTTCCACGTGGGCATCCGGCTCACGTGGTACGTGCGGTGCATGAACCACGCGACGATGCCGCGCAGCTTGATGCCGTAGATCTCCGCCACGCCCTTGTACAGACCGAGGCTGGCCACGGAACCCGCGTACGAGTGCTTGTACTGCTTGAGCGTCTTGCCACGCAGGTAGGCGACGATGTTGTCGCCGAGCACCTTGGCCTGCCGCACGGCGTGCTGCGCCGAGGGGCTGGTCGTGGCGTTCGGGTCGTCCTTCGACAGGTCGGGCACCGCGGCACAGTCACCCGCGCTCCAGACGTCGGGCATCCCGACAACCTGCAGGGCTGCGGTGCACTTGACCCGGCCGCGCTCGTCGCGGGGCAGGTCGGTGTTCTCCAGCATCGGGTTCGGCTTGACGCCGGCGGTCCAGATGATGGTGTCGGTGTCGAACTCGGTGCCGTCGTCGAGCTTGACGTGGCCGCCCTCCATCGACAGCACCCGGGTGTCGAGGTTGACCTCGATGTCCGCGTCGAGCAGCCGCTCGACGGTGTAGCGACCCATCTTCGGGCCGACCTCGGGCATGATCCGGTTGGCCGCCTCCACGAGCACCCAGCGGATGTCCTCGCGGTTGATGTTCTCGTAGTACCGGCTCGCGTAGCGGGCCATGTCGGCCAGCTCGGCCAACGCCTCGATGCCGGCGTACCCACCGCCGACCACCAGGAAGGTCAACAGCCGGCGGCGCAGCGCGGGATCGGCCGTCGTGGACGCCGCATCCATCCGCGACAGCACGTGGTTGCGCAGGTAGATGGCCTCACCGACGGTCTTGAACGCGATACCGCGCTCCGCGAGCCCGGGCACCGGCAGGACCCGGGCGACCGATCCCGGCGCCACAACCAGGATGTCGTAGCCGATCTTCGTGACGTGCCCGGCGGCGAGCTCGGCGGTGACCTCGCGACGAGCGTGGTTGATCTCGGTGACCCGGCCGGTGAGGTGGTGGCACTTCCGCAGCACCCGGCGCAGCGGAACCACGACGTGGCGGGGCTCGATCGAACCGGCCGCCGCCTCGGGCAGGAACGGTTGGTAGGTCATGTGCGACTGAGGGTCGATCACCGTGACCGACGCTTCCCCGCGGCGCAGCTTCTTCTGCAGTTGCAGAGCCGTGTACATGCCGACGTATCCGCCGCCGACCACGAGGATCCTGGTGTTGCCCGCCATACCTGTCATGTTCCCACCGGCGCCGCGATTGATCCCAATCGCGGAGGCCGAATCGTGTTACGTCACACCCGCTTTACGTGCAAGACCCCCGGCCGTGTGACCAGCACCACCGCGCGGTGGCGCTCAGGCTGCCCGCGGGCCGGCGGGCGGGGCGTCGAAATGCCTGCTCATGCGGCGATGACGACGGGCGGACACACCGCATCGAGGCTCGGCCTCTAGGAGGAGCAGATCGTGGAACTCGACCGGAATGGCCCCCCAACAACAGCCGGTAGCAACCGGGCTGTCGATCCCACCGGCAAATGAGACGAACCACCTGTATGGCTTCTTTCGGGTGATCCAATGGCCGGCCGGAACGCGAATTCAGGGCTGGCCTCCGCGGCGGTGATGGCCCGCGCCCGGACCGTCGGCGCGCGGCGAGCCGCCGCCCGGTCTCAGACGGTGACGATGCCGGCGTGGTCCGCCGCCGCGCGCAGCACGTCCTCCAGCATCGCGGGGGTGAGCCGGCCGGTGAACGTGTTCTGCTGGCTCACGTGATAGCTGCCGAACAGGTGCAGCGGCTCACGGCCGGGCGCGACCGGGGGCAGTTCGACGTGCGCGCCGTGCCCGAAGCGGGGCAACGGTCGGGGCACCGCCCAGCCCGACTCGGCCAGGACCGGCAGCAACGCCTGCCAACCGAACCCGCCGAGCACGACCACAGCGCGGACGGTGGGCGTCAACAGCGCCAGCTCCGCCGTCAACCACCGACGGCAGGTGTCGCGCTCGGTGGGCGTCGGCTTGTTGGCCGGTGGGGCGCAGCGCACCGGGGAAGACATCCGGGTATCGCGCAGGGCCAGCCCGTCGTGTGCGTGCACCGCCGTCGGCTGGTTCGCAAGCCCGACGGCGTGCAGCGCCGCGAAGAGGACGTCGCCCGATCGATCACCGGTGAACATCCGGCCGGTGCGGTTGGCCCCGTGCGCGGCCGGGGCCAGGCCGACGATCAGCAGCTTCGCGTCGGCCGGGCCGAAGCCGGGCACCGGGCGTCCCCAGTACTCCTGGTCACGAAACGCCGCCCGCTTCTCCACCGCGACCTTCTCCCGCCAGGCGACGAGCCGTGGGCAGGCCCGACAGTCGGTGATGGCGGCGTCGAGTTCCGGGATGCTGCGGAGCTTGCGGGGCGGCGGCATGGTCAGGCGATCGAGCGGGCGATACCGTCGAGGATGTCGTGCTCGCTGACGACGAGCTCGCCGATGCCGGCGCGGGCGTGCAACTCCTCGGCCAGCACGTCGACGATGAGCGCGCCGGCGCCGATCACGTCGACCCGGCCGGGGTGCAGCGCGCCGAGCTTTTCCCGCTCGTCGTGGGGCATGCCCAGCAGGTCACGGGCCACGCGGTGCAGGTCGTCACGGGAGAGCCGGGACAGGTGCACCGCCGCGGGGTCGTAGGCGGGCAGGTCCTGGGCGATGCCGGACAAGGTGGTGATCGTGCCGGCGACACCGACCCACGTCTTCACCCCGTCCAGCGGGACGGCGGCGAACGCGTCGGTCAGGATGCCGGCCGCGACCTCTCGCGCCTTCTCGACGTCGGCGGGGCTCGGCGGGTCTCCCGGCAGGCAGCGCTCGGTGAGCCGCACGGAGCCGACGTCGACCGAGTGCGCGGCGTGGACCTTCGCCTCCCCGTCGACCAGCGCGCCGACGACCAGCTCGGTCGAGCCCCCGCCGACGTCGACGACCACGAACGGGCCGTCCTCCGGCTCCAGGTCCCCGACCGCGCCGACGAACGACAGCGCGGCCTCCTCGTCACCGGAGATCACCTCGGCATCGACACCGAGGGTGGCGCGGACCATGCCGAAGAAGTCCTCGCGGTTCGACGCGTCCCGGGTCGCCGAGGTGGCGACCATGCGGACCTTCTCCGCTCCCTTGCGGCGCAGCACGGCGGTGTAGTCCGCGAGGGCGACGCGGGTGCGCTCGAGGGCCTCCGGGTCGAGCACGCCGGTCGCGTCGACGCCCCTGCCGAGCCGCACGATGCGCATCTCCCGGTGCACGTCACGCAGGGCGACCGCGCCGTCGAAACTCGTCGTCGCATCGGCGACGAGCAGGCGGATCGAGTTGGTTCCGCAGTCGATGGCGGCCACCCGCGACATGCGCTCTCCTTATCGGTCAAGGGAATCGAGATCGAGTCCGCCGCAACGGTACGCGGACCGTCGCGGAGCGCTCCTGCCTGTCACGGCACGGCTACGACTCCACTGCGACCGGCTTTCGCGCGGTTACCCTCGGCGCGTGGTCGAGCGGCGCCCGCAGGGCACGGAGCAGACCGAGGCCGTCGTGGCCGCGCCGGTCGGGCTCCCCAGACAGACCGGCAGTTCCCCGGACTCCCCGGGCGGGCGGGCCGCCGTACCGGCCGGGCGTCCGCCCGGGGCCACGAGACCCCCCGCCGCACCGCAGAGCAACGGAGCCGCGGCGCGTCCACGACCGGTCGCCCCGCCCGTCGGCACCGACCTGGGCACCCACGAGGTCACCAACCAGGTACCCTCGCTCGCCGGTTTCGACCCGACGGCCTGCGACCCCGCACTCGTCGACGCGGTGCGCCGCGAGGGCGCCGGCGACGCGCTGGCCTACCTGCGGGAGCTCGGCCGCATCGTCGGATCGGCGGCGGCGCGGGAGGACGCCCGGCTGGCGAACGAGAACTCGCCGGTCCTGCGCACCCACGATCGCTACGGCCACCGCATCGACGAGGTCGAGTTCCATCCGTCCTGGCACCGGTTGATGGAGATCTCGGTGGGCTGGGGGCTGCACGCGGCGCCCTGGCAGGCCGAACCGGGGTCCGGCGCACATGTCGCGCGAGCAGCCGGTTTCTACCTGATGGGGCAGCTCGAGCAGGGACACTGCTGCCCGATCTCGATGACCTACGCGTCGGTGCCGGCGCTGCGCCACGACCCGGACCTCGCGGCACGCTTCGAGCCGGGCCTGATGTCGCGGCGCTACCAGCCGGGGCTCGCCCGCCCCGACACGAAGGCCGGCCTGCTCGCCGGGATGTCCATGACCGAGAAGCAGGGCGGTTCGGATGTCCGCTCCGGCACGACGGTCGCGACCCCCATCGGGTCATCATCGGACGGCACCTACCAGCTCATCGGGCACAAGTGGTTCACCTCCGCGCCGATGAACGACCTGTTCCTCACCCTCGCCCAGGCGCCGGCCGGGCTGACCTGCTTCGTACTGCCGCGGGTGCTGCCGGACGGGACACGCAATCCGATCCGGTTGCAGCGGCTCAAGGACAAGCTGGGCAACCGCTCGAACGCGTCGGCCGAGATCGAGTACGACGGGGCGACGGGCTGGCGGCTCGGCGAGGAGGGCCGGGGCGTCGCGACGATCATCGAGATGGTGTCGATGACCCGGCTCGACTGCGTGCTCGGCTCCGCGTCGACGATCCGGGCCGCGCTCACCGAAGCCGCGCATCACGTTGCGCACCGCAGCGCGTTCGGGACCCGGCTGGCCGACGCACCGCTGATGCAGGCGGTCGTCGCCGACCTCGCCCTGGAGTCCGAGGCCGCCACGAGCCTGGCGCTGCGGCTGGCCGGCGCGGCCGACCGCGGCGAACGGGACCTGCTGCGCCTCGCGCTGCCCGCGTCGAAGTACCTGGTGTGCAAGCGGGCCCCGGCCGTGGTGGCCGAGGCCCTGGAGTGCCTGGGAGGCAACGGTTACGTCGAGGAATCCGGGCTACCGCGGCTGTACCGGGAGGCGCCGCTCAACTCGATCTGGGAGGGCTCGGGCAACGTCACCGCCCTCGACGTGCTGCGCGCCGTGACCCGCGAACCGGACTCGGTGGAAGCCGTGCTGGCCGAGATCGACGCCGCCGCCGGCTCCGACACGTGGTTCGACCGCGCCGTCCGCGAGCTGCGCACCGAACTGCGCGCCCGCGAGGAGCGGCGGGCGCGCCGGCTGGCGGAGATGCTGGCGTTGTGCCTGCAGGGTTCACTGCTGCTGCGGCACGCGCCGGTGGAGGTGTCGTCGGCGTTCGTGTCCTCGCGGTTCCTGCCCGACGGCCCCTGGCGCACGGCGGGGACCCTCCCCGCGGAGGCCCACTCCCGAGCCCTCCTGGAGCGAATCTCCCCGGCCTCATGACTCACGCCCCTGGAAGGGGCGGTTCACTCTCCCGGATGTGTCGACTCGCGGCAGGAGGCGCAGGGGCCTGCCGCCCACCACTCCCCGACCTCGGCCAGGGCCTCGTCGCCGAACGGGTTCACCCCCGGACCGACCGCCAGCGCGTGGGCGGCGTGTACGTGCAGGCACTTGACCCGGTCGGGCATACCGCCGGCGCTGACCTCGGTGCCCAGCGACTCGATCGCGTTGCGCTCGGCGAGGTACGACTCGTGCGCTCGCCGGTACGCCGCGGCCAGTTCCGGGTCCTCGGCCAGCCGGTCGGTCATCTCACGCATCCGGCCTTCGGCCTCCAGCGTGCCGAGCCGCGCCGCGAGCCGCGAGCAGGTCAGGTAGTAGAGCGTCGGGAACGGGGTGCCGTCCGCGAGCCGCGGCGCCGTCTGCACCACCGAGGGCAGCCCGCACGCACACCGGTGGGCCACCCGGCGGACCGCGCGTGGGGGCCGGCCGAGCTGTGCGGCCACGGCCGCGGCATCGTCGTCGGAGATACCCGGAGCCGGCTCCGGGGACGGGGCGTTCATCGTGGTCCCTCTCCGACCTCGTGCCACAGCCGCTGGTACCAGGGCACGCCGTCGAACCGATCGAGCGCCGCCCCGGTGGCGGGCGGCGGGGGCAACTGCACCACGTAGGGCACCTCACCCGGGCGGGCGTACCCGAGCCGGGACCGAGCGTCCGCGACGACCTGCTCCGGGTCTGACAGCCGTGCGCGCTGCCGGGTCAGCTCGTCGACCTGGGCGGCCAGGATGCGCTGCCGCTCGGACACCTCGGCCAGTTCCTGCCGCTGCGCCACGTAGTTGCGCAACGGCACAGCCACCGTCAGCGCCAGCGCACACACCACGATCGCGAGCACCGCGGCGCGCCGCGTCGACGACAGCCCGAGCAGCCCCGTCGTCGCGGCGACCATCCCACTCGCGCGCGAGCGCGTCCGGGTCAGCCGCGGCTCCCGGGTGCGTCGCGTCGTGACCGAGGCGCGCGGGCGGGCCGTGCCACGGCCCGCCCGGACCCGGTCGCCCCGGGTCCTCGCACGCTCCTCGGTCACGGCCACGCACTCAGCTCTCGGGCTGGGACACCGAGTAGCGCGGGAAGGCCAGCTCGCCGGCGTAGCGCGCAGCGTCGCCGAGGGCCTCCTCGATGCGCAGCAGCTGGTTGTACTTGGCGACCCGCTCCGAACGGGCGGGCGCGCCCGTCTTGATCTGACCGCACCCGGTGGCCACCGCGAGGTCGGCGATCGTGGTGTCCTCGGTCTCGCCGGAGCGGTGGCTCATCATGCTGCGGTAGCCGCAGGAGTGGGCCAGAGTGACGGCGTCGAGGGTCTCCGACAGCGTGCCGATCTGGTTGACCTTCACCAGCAGCGCGTTGGCGGCCCCGCGGGCGATGCCCTCCTCGAGCCGCTCCGGGTTGGTCACGAACAGGTCGTCGCCGACGAGCTGCACCTTGTCCCCGAGCGCCTCGGTCAGCGCCACCCAGCCGTCCCAGTCGTCCTCGGCGAGCGGGTCCTCGACGGACACCAGCGGGTAGGACTCGACCAGTTCGGCGTAGACCTTGGCGAGGTCTGCGGAGGTCAGCTCCTTGCCCTCGTAGCGGTACTTGCCGTCGGAGTAGAACTCCGTCGCGGCGACGTCCAGCGCGAGGACGATGTCGCGGCCCAGGACGAACCCGGCCTTCTCGACCGCCTCGGCGATGAGGTCCAGCGCCGCCCGGGTGCCGCCCTCCAGGTCGGGCGCGAAGCCGCCCTCGTCGCCCAGGCCGGTGGCCAGGCCGCGGCTCTTCAGCACCGACTTCAGCGAGTGGTAGACCTCGGCGCCCCAGCGGACCGCCTCACGGAACGACTCCGCGCCGATCGGGGCGATCATGAACTCCTGCACGTCGACGGACGTGTCGGCGTGCGCGCCGCCGTTGAGGATGTTCATCATCGGCACCGGCAGCACGTGCGCGTTCGGCCCGCCGACGTAGCGGAACAGCTCCAGACCGGACGACTCCGCGGCCGCCTTGGCCACCGCGAGGGACACCCCGAGCAGCGCGTTGGCGCCCAGCCGGGACTTGTCCGGGGTGCCGTCCAGGTCGACGAGGCGCTGGTCGACCAGCCGCTGGTCGACCGCCTCCATGCCGGTCAGCTCGGGACCGATCTCGTCGAGGACCGCCGCGACGGCCTTCTCCACACCCTTGCCGAGGTAGCGCGCCGGGTCCGCGTCGCGCAGTTCGACCGCCTCGTGCTCACCGGTCGACGCGCCGGAGGGGACGGCCGCCCGGGCCAACGTCCCGTCGTCCAGCGCGACCTCGACCTCGACCGTCGGGTTGCCCCGCGAATCGAGGATCTCGCGTGCCCCGACCTGCTCGATGACCGCCACCAGTGCTCCCGTCCAGCGTCTGATCTGAAAGATCCGGTGCGCCAGGGTAACCGCCGCGCGTGTCGACGCCGTGCAGGAACCCATGAGATCCGACGGGGATCACCCAGGGATCGCACAGGACGACGGGCCGCAGCCATGTCAACCCCTCGCAGATCGTCCGCCGGACACCTAACGTAGGAACGACCATGACGAGCCAGCCCGGGTCGAACAACGTCTTCGAATCGTTCCGCCGTGCGGAGATGCTGCTGGCCGACCGGCGCCCACTCGACGCCCTGCAGGCCCTGCTCCCCGTGCTCGACAGCCAGCCCAACCACGCGTCGGTGCAGCTGCTGGCGGGACGCGCCTATCTCGACTCCGCGCAGTTGAACCGCGCCGAGGAGGCGTTCGTGAAGGTGCTGGAGCTGGACCCGGCCGATCATTACGCACGGTTCGCCCTGGGCAAGGCCCTGCAGCGGCAGAACCGTCTCGCCGAGGCGCTGGCCCAACTGAAGATGGCCGCCGCGATGGACCCACGCCCGGAATACCAGGAAGCCCTCGGCGAGGTGCTCGCGCGGATCGCCGTGGATCGGGCCGAGCCGGCCTGACTACGCACCGCAACCCCAGGGCAAACCGGACGATCCACCTCAAAAGCCTCTGAGCAGCCAAAATTGCTGCTTCCGGAGGAGCATTGGGCAAGCTAGCCTCACTCCCGAATTACTGAGGCTCCCCTAATCGTGGAGTCACGGAGGGGGGACGGCGATGCTCGGCAACGCCCTGATCGGACTGCGCGAGGGCCTCGAGGCGTCGCTCGTGGTCAGCGTCCTGGTCGCCTTCCTCGTCCGCACCGGCCGACGGTCCGTGCTGCCGAAGGTGTGGCTCGGCGTGACCATCGCCGTCGGTGTGAGCATCGGGGTCGGACTCGTGCTGGCCCTCACCGCGCAGGCGCTGACCTTCACCGCGCAGGAGACGTTCGGCGGGGTGCTGTCGATCGTCGCCGTCGGCTTTGTGACGTGGATGATCTTCTGGATGCGCCGGGCCGCCCGGTCGATGTCGGGCGAGCTGCGCGGCAGGCTCGAATCGGCCATCGAGGTCGGCCCGGTCGCCGTCGTGGTGATGGCCGCGCTGGCCGTGGGCCGCGAGGGCCTCGAGACCGCCGTGTTCTTCTTCGCCGCCGCGCAGGCTGCCGGCCAGACCCTCGAGCCGCTGATCGGTTTCCTCGTCGGCATCGCGGTCTCGATCGCGCTCGCCTACCTGCTCTACCGCGGCGCCGTCCAGATCGACATGGCGAAGTTCTTCACGGTCACCGGCGTCCTGCTGATCTTCGTCGCGGCCGGGATCCTGGCCTACGGCGTGCACGACCTGCAGGAGGCCGGGGTGCTGCCCGGGCTCACCTCGCTGGCATTCGACGTCAGCACCGCCGTCCCGCCGGACTCCTGGTACGGCACCCTGCTCAAGGGCGTCTTCAACTTCTCCCCGCAGACCACCGTCCTCGAGGCCGCCATCTGGGTCGCCTACGTCGCCGTGGTGCTGATGCTGTTCCTGATCCCGCGGCGCAGGCCCGCTCCCGCCGTCGCCGCCGCCTGAGCCCGTCGCACCCCCACCCCCGAGGAGAACCATGTCCCGCAGGTCCGCCGCCGTCCTGCTCACGACCGGGGTCGCCGCCGTCCTGGCCGGCTGCACGAGCACCGCTCCCCCGGCGAGCGACGCCGCCAACGCACCGATCGAGGTCCGGGCGGGCGACACCTCCTGTGAGCTCGCAAAGGCCGAGGCCCCCGCCGGAACGATCTCCTTCGCCGTCACCAACACCGGCTCCAAGGTCACCGAGTTCTACCTGTACGGGACGGGCGACCGGATCATGGGCGAGGTCGAGAACATCGGTCCCGGGCTGACCCGGCCGCTGATCGTCGAGGTGCCCGACGGCGGCACCTACACCACGGCGTGCAAGCCGGGCATGGCCGGCGACGGCATCCGCGCCCCGTTCACCGTGACCGGCACCGCGACCCGCTCGGTCGACGACAACGCGAAGCTCGCCGAAGCCGCCGCCGGTTACCAGCGCTACGTGACCTCCCAGATCGAGGCGCTCGTCGCGAAGAACCAGGAGTTCGTCGACGCCGTCAAGGGCGGCCAGGTCGAGCAGGCCAAGGCGCTGTTCCCGATCTCCCGGACGTACTGGGAGCGGATCGAGCCGGTGGCCGAGTCGTTCGGCGACATCGACCCGAAGATCGACGGCCGGGAGGACGACGAGCGCGAGCCCGGTGTCGCCTTCACCGGTTACCACCGGCTGGAGAAGGACCTGTGGGTGGACGGGCTGCAGGCCGACTCCCCCGCCATGGCCGACCAGCTGCAGGCCGACATCCTCGATCTGCAGAACCGGGTGCGGACCGTCGAACTGACGCCGGTCCAGCTCGCGAACGGGGCGAAGGAGCTGCTCGACGAGGTGGCCACCGGCAAGATCACCGGCGAGGAGGACCGCTACTCCCACACCGACCTCTACGACTTCAAGGCCAACGTGGAGGGCTCGCAGGCCGCGGTCGCGGCGCTGCGGCCGGTGATCGACGAGAAGGACCCGCAGCTCGGACCGACGCTGGACCAGCGCTTCGCCGCGGTGGAGGCGCTGCTGGAGACCTACCGCGCGGGCGACGGCTTCGTGCTCTACACGCAGCTGACCCCGGAGGACGTCAAGAAGATGGCTGACGCCGTCGACGCGCTCGGCGAGCCGGTCAGCCAGGTCGCCGGCACCGTCACGGCATGAGCGACCAGGACACCCCGCAGGCGACGCCGAACCCTCGGACAGCGGCCCCGTCGGATCCGGAGCCGTCCGGGCCGCGGCTGTCCCGTCGCCGGCTGTTCGGGGTGGCCGGCGCGGGCGTCGCGCTGGCGGGGGTGGGTGCGGCGGCCGGTTACGCCGCCGGGAGCAGCGCCGGCTCCGCGGCGGCCCGGGACGGGGTGGTCGCGTTCCGCGGCGACCGCCAGGCCGGGATCATCACGCCGGCCCAGGGCCGGCTGCACTTCGTCGCGCTCGACGTCACCACACCCGATCCGGCGGCGGTGCGCCGGCTGCTGCAGCGCTGGACGCTGGCCGCGGAGCGGATGACCGCGGGCCTGGAGACGACGGAGGGCGGCGCGGTCGGGGGCAACGTGCAGGCGCCGCCCGCCGACACCGGTGAGGCGCTCGGACTGGCCGCGTCGTCACTGACGCTGACCTTCGGGATCGGGGCGAGCCTCTTCGCGAAGCTCGGGCTCGACGCGCAGCGGCCCGCCGCGCTGGCCGATCTGCCGGCCTTCACCGGGGACAAGCTGGATCCCGCCCGGTCCGGCGGAGACCTGTGCATCCAGGCCTGCGCCGACGACCCGCAGGTCGCCGTGCACGCCGTGCGCAACCTGGTGCGGATGGGTTTCGGCACCACCTCGGTGCGCTGGTCGCAGCTGGGCTTCGGGCGCACCTCCTCGACCTCGACCGCCCAGACCACCCCGCGCAACCTGTTCGGCTTCAAGGACGGCACCAACAACCTCAAGGCCGAGGAACCGGCCGAGCTCGACAGGCACGTCTGGGTGCAGCCTGGCGACGGCCCGGACTGGATGGCCGGCGGCAGCTACCTGGTGGCGCGGCGGATCCGGATGCACATCGAGATCTGGGATCGCACGTCGCTGAGCGAGCAGGAGATCATCGTCGGGCGGACCAAGGGCGAGGGCGCCCCGCTGGGCCGTGCGGCCGAGTTCGATACCGCGGACTTCTCCGCGAAGGGTGCCGACGGCGAACCGGTCATCGCCACCGAGGCGCACATCCGGCTGGCCTCGGCCGAGAGCCTGGGTGGGGTCAAGATCCTGCGCCGCGGTTACAACTTCGTCGACGGCACCGACGGGCAGGGCCATCTCGACGCGGGCCTGTTCTTCATCGCGTTCGTCCGCGACCCGGCGACTCAGTTCGTACCGATGCAGCGGGCACTGTCCACCAAGGACGTGATGATGGAGTACCTCGAGCACACCGGATCGGCTGTGTTCGCCTGCCCTCCAGGACTCGGCCCCGGCTCCTACTGGGGTCAAGCCCTCTTCGACGCCTGACCCCCGCGAGTCGCGGTACTTCCGCCCGCGAGCCGCGGTATCTCCGCCCGCGAGTCGCGGTATCTCCGCCCGCGAGTCGGGGTCAAGGGGTGGTCGCGCCTGCGTAGCGGTCGGCCGCCGCCCAGACCAGCCGGGCGTAGTTCACCGAGCGGTTGTAGGTGAGCACGCCGTCCCACCAGCCCTCGCCGCTGGCGGTGTCTCGTCCATCGGCGCACAGGTAGGCCGCGGCGGCGCGGGCGGCGTCGTCGATCTGCTGGGGGTCACGCATGCCGTCGCCGCTGCCGTCCGCGCCGAAGCGGGCCCACGTCCCGGGCAGGAACTGCATCGGGCCGACGGCACGGTCGTAGGTGGTGTCGCCGTCGAGCCGGCCGCCGTCGGTGTCGAGGATCTCGGAGACTCCCGCGGAACCGTCCAGCGGGACCCCGATGATCGACGGCCGGACGACTCCGTTGACATCGAGATCGGCACGACCGAGCCGGCCGTGGTCGGACTCGACACGACCGATGCCGGCGAGCGTCGTCCAGGACAGCCGGCAGTCCGGGGTCGCGGCCCGCTGGGCGAGCTCGGCGGCCGCGTAGGCCTGCAGCGCACGGGCGGGGACGGTCGTCCGCTCGGCGACCTCGGTGGACCAGGTGACGAGGTCGACCGTCTCGGCCAGGGGTGCGCCCTGTGCGACCGGGGTGTCGCGGTCGACGCGGGCCGGGGTGAGCCCGTCTCCGCGGCGGGACTCCCCGATGCCGGACAGGTTCCCGACGACGACCACGGCGATCCCGAGGAGTACGACCGCGGCGAAGAGGCCGGAGATGATCGTCAGCGGTCGCACGACTCCACCGTACGGATGGCGGCTGAGAGTGATCTCAGGGCGGGAGTCGCGACTCGCGGGCCGGGCCACCCCGACTCACGCACGGGATCACCCCGACTGGTGGGCGGACTCACCGCGACTCGCGCACGGAATCACCGCGACTCGCGGGCCAGTGTCGGTGCCAGGTCTCGGCGTCGAGCGCATGCGGGTCGTGCCCGGACTCACGGGCGGCGCGTTCGGCGTCGCGGACCGTGTCGGCGAACCGCCGCGCCGTGCCGCGTAGCTCCGCCTCGGGATCGACGCCCGCGAGCTTGGCCCGCGCGGCCAGGGCGAACAGCTGGTCCCCAACGGCCGGCCCGGCGGGCAACAGGTCGGCCGGCAGCCCGGCCCGGGCGGTGCGGCTGGTCAGCTTCGCCGCCAGCGCGACCGCGGGCTGCCCGAGCGGAACGCCGTCCACGCTGGACTCGCGCTGCTTCTCCACGCGCTTGAGCTCCTCCCAGCGGTGCTGCTGGCGCTCGGCGGTGTCGATGCGCTCGGTGCCCGCGAACACGTGCGGATGCCGGCCGACGAGCTTGGCGACCAGCTCGCCGGCGACGTCGTCGATGTCGAACGGCTCGCCGTCGGCGCCCTCGCAGGCGACCCGGGAGTGGAACAGCACCTGCAGCAGGACGTCGCCGAGCTCCTCGCGCAGCGCCTCCCGGTCACCGTCCTCGATCGCCTGGTAGAGCTCGTAGGACTCCTCGACCAGGTACTGCAGCAGCGATGCGTGGGTCTGCTCGGCGTCCCACGGGCACCCGCCCGGCGAGCGCAGCCGGTCCATCACCGCCACCGCGTCGAGCAGGGCCGCCCCGGCCGGTTCCGGCGTCGTGATCACCTCGTCGGCACCGGCCACGGCCGGGTGCGCGGGGTCGGTGGTGAGCAGCACGGCGTCCGCGGGCAACGGGCCGTCCAGGCGTTCGGCCCCCGCCGCGTCCGCGACCTCCGCGGGCACGTCCGCCGCGGCGATCACGACCGGCGCGGTGCGCAGCGCCGGGAGCGCGGCAGCGGGCAGCACCGCTCCGAGCCGCGGCGAGAGGACGACGACGGTGCGGGGCACCTCGGCGCTCAACCGACCGACGGCGGCGTCAGGATCGCGCCGGCCTCCTGGCCCTCGGCCACGACCCGCAACCGGATCGGGTCCCACACGCCGTATCGCGGGTTCACCCGGACACCGATCTCGTCGGCGAGCGGCTGCAACATCCGTTCTCCGATCTTCACCAGGGTGGCCTGGTCGATCTGGCTGGCGACCGACGGGCCCGCGGGCGGCGCGTCGGTGCGGCGCTCGGCCACGCGCAGCACGATCCAGCCGCTCTGTTCCGGCGCGGGCTGGAAGACCACGATCCGCCCGTCGGTGGTACCGAAGAACGCCATCGCCGCCGCTTCCGGGTCACTCGTGGCGCGGAACTGTAGGCCGCGCTGGGCGTTCACCGCGAAGACGGCGTCCGCCGCGGCCCCGCCCGCCGCGATCGCGCGGGCCTTGGCCTCGGCGTCCTCGCGGGAGGTCGCGGCGGCGACGTCCACGGTGACGGCCAGCCCGTCGATGTGGCGCCGGGCCAGCTCGGCGGCAACCAGCTCGTCGCGGACCCGCTCGCGCAGCGCCGGCAGGTCGTACAGCGACGACTGAACGGCCAACTCCGCCCCGCCGTTCGCGGCCAGCTCGGCGTCGATCTGCGCGTCCGATATGACGATGCCCTCGGCCGCGGCGGTCCGCGCCAGCAGGTCGTGGACGACGGCGCGGGACACCACGTCGCGGGCGATGTCGTCGCTGCCCACACCCCGCGAGGCCAGCTGGGACACCGCTTCGGTCTTGGCGAGCGCGACGTCGAGCCGGGACTGCACCTCGGCCAGCGGAACGGCGTCCGCGCCGACGATCACGGCGGAGCCGACCTGACTCGGCCCGCTGCCACACCCGCTCACCACCGCGCCGACGACCGCAACGGCCACCGCCACGCGTCCAAGCTGCCTGCGCACGACCCTTACCCTCTCACGCTCCACCCGCGCCGCTCCGGGCGCCCGGCCCGCGCACGGCGCGCCGACCTGGGACATCGTGCCGTCACGGCCCGGATCGGCCGTCACCGACACGCATCACCCGAGCCCGACCCGAACCCCGGTGCCCCGGCGCGCGGTCGGCCCCGGTCGCGGTCAGGAGCGAGCCGGACGGCCCGGTGTCACATCCGGTGCCCGGCACCATGCGACCGCCGTGGCGCCGGCCCCTCGCCCGGCGCCACGGCGATCAGCTCTCGGCACGCACGACGAGGGTGTTGCACACCTTGTCGGCGAAGGTCTGCCGGCGCTCGTCCCAGATCGGCCACAGGTAGCCGAGGTAGAACGGCAGCCCGTCGAGGACGTGCGCGAGCTGGCGACCCACCGCGAGCCCGAAACCGACCGGCCGGCCGGTCGTGGCCAGCAGCAGCCGGGTGCCGACGACCTTCTTGCCGATGCTCTGGCCGGTGGTGCCCTGGCGGTAACCGCTGTTCCACACCGCGAACGCGAAGACCGCCGCGGAGGTGAGCATCGAGCCGGTGAACGCCAGGCCGAGGTCGCCGGACAACGACAGCGGAAGCGCGACGACCAGCGCGATCAACGCCGGGATCGCACCGTCGATCAGAGCACTGCCGACCCGCGCGCCCCACGACGCCGGCGCGATCTGCGGCGGGGCCCGTAGCCGCCGGTAGGACCGGAGTGAGCGGGAAATCCGTAGGACGGCGCACCGTAACCGCCCGGCGCGTAACCGGGCTGCGCGTAACCGGGCTGGGCGTACGGCTGCTGGGGGTAAGGCTGCTGGCCGTACTGGTACCCGTCGGCCCCGGGCGGCGGGCCGGGCCGGGAGTACGGATCCTGCGGGGGGACGACGGTCATCGGAGCCTCCGGGTCGCGGGGAGAGCCTGCGTCCCGGGGGGCGGGAACAGCGCACGTGCTCTTACCCGTGTCCTCGCCGCAGCGGCACCGGCGTTACGGTCCGCGCCCGATCCGATGCCGGCGGTGTCGATGGATCATCGTGGACCGGCCTACTCCCCCGCCGACGCCCCGGCCGGCACCTTCGCGGGCGCCACCAGGTCGTTCAGCAGCTTCGTCACCCACTCCAGCAGCCCGACGTCGCGCAGCGGCGCGCCCCCGATCCGGCCGCCCTCCACGGGCTTGGGCACGGTGACCAGCCGCGCGGCCGGCTTGTAGTTGCCCTTCGGGTGCAGCCGCTTGAACCGCATCTGGGCGGAGTCGGCGAGAACGACCGGCCCGATCCGGATCAGGTTCCCGGCCGCGGCGACCTCGGAGATGCCCAGCGCCCGACAGGCCTGCCGGAACGCGGCGACGGCGAGCAGGTTGCGCACCGGGGTGGGCGGCTCGCCGTAGCGATCGGTGAGCTCCTCGACGATCGCGTCCAGCGCCGCCTCGTCGCCCGCCTCCGCGATCTTGCGGTAGACCTCCAGACGCAGCCGCTCGCCCGTCACGTAGTCGTGGGGCACGTGCGCGTCGACCGGGAGGTCCACCCGCACCTCGGCGAGCTGCTCCTCCTCGGGCACCTCCGAGCCCGCCTGCTTCCGGAACGCCGCGACGGCCTCGCCGACGAGCCGGATGTACAGGTCGAACCCGACACCCGCGATGTGCCCGGACTGCTCGGCGCCGAGGATGTTGCCGGCACCGCGGATCTCCAGGTCCTTCATCGCGACCGCCGCGCCCGAGCCGAGCTCGGAGTGCTGGGCGATCGTGGCGAGCCGGTCGTGCGCGGTCTCGGTGAGCGGGTGTTCCGGCGGGAACAGGAAGTAGGCGTACCCGCGCTCGCGCCCTCGGCCGACCCGGCCGCGCAGCTGGTGCAGCTGGGAGAGGCCCAGGGTGTCCGACCGCTCGACGATCAGCGTGTTGGCATTGGAGATGTCCAGCCCGTTCTCGACGATCGTGGTACAGACCAGCACGTCGAACTCGCGGTGCCAGAACCCGTTGACGGTGCGTTCCAGCACGTCCTCGTTCATCTGACCGTGCGCGACCGCGATCCGCGCCTCGGGAACGAGCTCCTGGATCCGCTTCGCCGCCTTGTCGATGCTCGACACCCGGTTGTGCACGTAGAACACCTGGCCGTCGCGCAGCAGCTCACGCCGGATCGACGCGGCCACCTGCTTGTCGTCGTAGGCGCCGACGTAGGTGAGCGTCGGGTGCCGGTCCTCCGGCGGGGTCGCGATCGTCGACATCTCACGAATGCCGGCCAGGCTCATCTCCAGCGTCCGCGGGATCGGCGTGGCGGAGAGGGTGAGCACGTCGACGTGCGTGCGCAGCGCCGTGATGTGCTCCTTGTGCTCGACGCCGAAGCGCTGCTCCTCGTCGACGATCACCAGCCCGAGATCCTTCCAGCGCACCCCGTTCTGCAGCAGCCGGTGGGTGCCGACGACGACGTCGACGGTGCCCTCGGCCAGGCCCTTGACCGTCTCCTTCGCCTCGCTCGCGTCGGTGAACCGGGACAGTCCCCGCACGGTCACCGGGAACGCCCGCATCCGGTCGGCGAAGGTCTGCAGGTGCTGGGTGGCCAGCAGCGTCGTGGGCACCAGCACGGCGACCTGCTTGCCGTCCTGCACCGCCTTGAACGCCGCCCGCACCGCGATCTCGGTCTTGCCGAAGCCGACGTCGCCGGAGATCACCCGGTCCATCGGGACCGGGCGCTGCATGTCCGCCTTGACCTCGTCGATCGCGGCGAGCTGGTCGGGCGTCTCGGTGTACGGGAAGGCGTCCTCGAGCTCGCGCTGCCACGGCGTGTCCGGCCCGAACGCGTGCCCGGGCGCCGACTGGCGCGCCGCGTAGAGCTGCACGAGCCCGGCGGCGATGTCGCGGACGGCCTTGCGCGCGCGCCCCTTCGTCTTGGACCAGTCCGCACCGCCGAGCTTGTTCAGCGTCGGCTGCTCGCCGCCCACGTAGCGGCTGATCTCGTCGAGCGCGTCGGTGGGCACGAACAGCCGGTCGGCGGGCTGACCCCGCTTCGAGCTCGCGTACTCGAGCACCAGGTACTCCCGGGTTGCTCCCTGGACCTCCCGGTGCCGCATCTCGACGAACCTGCCGATGCCGTGCTGGTTGTGCACGACGAAGTCACCGGGTTGCAGGGTCACGAGGTCGACGGTGTTGCGCCGGCGCGCCGGCATCTTGCGGGTCTCGCCGCCGGCGGCCCGGCTGCCGGTCAGGTCGGCCTCGCTCAGCACGACGAGCCCGATCGCGGCGGCGGTGAACCCGTCCGCGACCCGCCCGCAGGTCACCGTGACCACACCCGCCTCGGGCGGGTCGGGCAGTTCCTCGACGAGCCGCGCGGGCACATCGGCCTCGCGCATCTGCTCCAGTGACCGCTCGGCGGTGCCGTGACCCGCGACGACCAGCAGCGCCGCGCCGCCGGCCGCGGTGTGGGCGCGCAGGTCGACCAGCGCCCGGTCGGTGTCGCCGCGGTAGGACTCGACCTCGTGCACGGCCGGGACCAGCGCGTCGTCGGCTCCGCTGAGCAGCGGGCTGAGCGAGACGACCGGACGCCCGGACGCGGTCGCGTGTTCCAGGACCTCACCCAGGTCGCGGTAGGCGGACGCCCCGATGTCGATGGGCGCCTGCCCACCGGTGCCGGCGGCCAGCCAGGACGCCTCCAGGAACTCCTGCCCGGTGCGCACCAGGTCGTGGCTGCGGGTGCGGATGCGTTCGGGATCGGCCACCAGCACCAGCGCACCGGCCGGCAGCAGGTCGGTGAGCAGCTCCAACTCGCCCCCGACCAGGGCCGGGATCAGCGACTCCATGCCCTCGGACGGGATGCCCTCGGCGAGGTGGGAGAGCAGCTCGCGCAGCTGCGGGTTGTTCTCGTGCTCGCGGGCCAGCACGGCGGCGCGCTGCCGGACCGGCTCGGTGAGCAGCAGCTCCCGGCAGGCGGGCGCGACGATCTCCTCGACGGCCTCGACCGAGCGCTGGTCGGCCACCGCGAAGGCGCGGAGCTCGCTCACCTCGTCGCCCCAGAACTCGACGCGCACCGGGTGGTCGGCGGTCGGTGGGAAGACGTCGACGATGCCGCCGCGCACCGCGAACTCGCCGCGCGTGGTCACCATCTCGACCCGGGTGTAGGCCAGCTCGACCAACCGCTCCAGCAGCCGGTCGAAGTCGTGCTCCTCGCCGACGCGCAACCGGATCGGGTCGAGGGTGCCCAGACCCGGGGCGATCGGCTGGATGAGGCTGCGGGCGGCGGCGACGACCACGCGCAGGCTGTCGTCCTGCGTGCTCAGCCGGCGGAAGATCGTCAGCCGACGGCCGACCGTGTCCGGGCGCGGGGACAGCCGCTCGTGCGGCAGCGTCTCCCAGGACGGCAGCACGGCGACGGCGTCGGCCCCGAGCAGGTCGGCGGCCGCGGCGCCGAGGTCCTCGGCCTCCCGGTCGGTGGCGGTGACGGCGAGCACGGTCCGCTCGGCCCCGCCCTGGTCCGAGGGGGCGGCCAGCACGGCGGCCAGGACGGGCCGCAGGGCCGTGGGGCCCTCGACCCGCACAGCGGGTACCTCGGCGCGGCCGGCCGCCGAACCGGCGGCGGCCCGGGCGGCGTCGGAGACCGAACGCAGGCCCGGATCGGTCAGGGCGGAACGGAGCAGACCGGACAGGACGGGCGGGCGAATGGCCACGTCGGGATACCCCTTGGGAGATGAAACGCATGCGGACACACCCCTGCCCGGGGCGGAGGGCCCGGTGGGGTCGCTACCTCCACGATACGCCGAACGGCTCCACCACCTGCTGAGGACCGCTCAGGCAGCGATAGCGCCCGTGGCCCAGGCGTGCGCGGCAGCGCCCCGGCGCCGACCGGACCGGCGGACCGCCGCCCCGCGGATCGCGGGGCGGCGGGTGCGGATCAGGGCCGCGGAGGCAGTGCCGGGCGGCGCCGCGACGGCCGCGTCGCCGGGTCCGGGGGACGCACCGCGGGCCGCTCCTCGAGCGCGGCGAGCGCCAGATCGACCGCGGTCTCCAGTTGCGGGTCGCGCCCGGCCACCCAGTCCTGCGGGGTGATCACGACCTCGACGTCGGGCTCGACGCCGTGGTTCTCCACGCTCCAGGCCAGGTCGTCGAACCAGAACGAGTAGCGCGGCTGGGTCACCCGGGTGCCGTCGACGAGGCCGTAGCGGCTGTCGATCCCGATCACCCCACCCCACGTCCGGACCCCGACGACCGGCCCGATGCCCATCCGCTTGAACGCGGCGGTGACGATGTCGCCGTCCGAACCGGAGTGCTCGTCGGCCAGCGCGACCACCGGGCCCCGCGGGGCGTCACCGGGGTAGGTCTCGGGCTGCCGATGGCGCACGACGTCCCAGCCGATCACCTTGCGGGCCAGCTTCTCGATCACCAGCTGCGACGTGTGCCCCCCGCTGTTGCCGCGCACGTCGACGATCAGGCCGTCGCGCCGGGTCTCGCGGCCGAGGTCGCGGTGCAGCTGGGCCCAGCCGCTGGCCACCATGTCGGGCACGTGCAGATAGCCCAGCCGCCCGCCCGAGCGCTCCGCCACGAACGCCCGCCGGCCCGCCACCCAGTCCTGGTAGCGCAGCGCGAGATCGTCGGACAGTGGCCGGACCACCACCCGGCGGACCTCGTCACCCGACCGCACGGTGAGCTCGACGAGCTGCTCGGCGGTCCCCACCAGCAACGGTGCCGGCCCGAGCTCCGGGTCGACCGGCTGCCCGGCGACCTCGAGGATCACGTCGCCCTCCCGGACGTCGACGCCCGGCCCGGCCAGCGGGCTGCGGGCCCGCGGCGCCGAGGTCTCCGGCGGCAGCACCCGGGCCACCCGCCAGTGCCCCTCCCCGTCGGGCTCCA
Source organism: Pseudonocardia bannensis (assembly GCF_012911875.1). GTDB lineage: Bacteria > Actinomycetota > Actinomycetes > Mycobacteriales > Pseudonocardiaceae > Pseudonocardia > Pseudonocardia bannensis. Next base: position 33,844 of record NZ_JAAXKZ010000005.1, read on the forward strand.
GGTCGGCGCCGAGCAGGCCGGGACGCCCCGACCCGTTGCCGTTCGCTCCGCCGCCGATCACGTAGGCGTGCGACGAGCCGAGCTCGCCGTGCAGTTCCCACAGCAGGTCGACCAGGTCGTCGTGGCTGCCGACGGCATCGACCAACGGCCGGTAGCGGTCCAGCTCGGCGGCCCAGTCGACGTCGGCCATGTCCGCGACCCAGAAGTGGTCGCGCATCAACCGGCCGGTCTCGTCGAACATCTGCCGCCACTCGGCCGTCGGGTCGATCGTGACGGTGATCCGCCGGGTGTCGATCTCGAACTCGTCGGCGTCGGAGTCACCGGGAGCCCCGGAACCGGAGCGGTCCGTGCGCAGCACCCGCAGGGTCGAGCCGTCGCGGACCACCAGCCGGGTGCCGTCGCCGCTGACCTCGTAGGCGCTGATCGGGTCGGCGATCACCTCGAGCTTGCGGCGCTTGAGGTCGTAGCGCTCCAGCACGGGCCGCGGCCACTTCTCGCCGGTGATCGCCCGGCCCTCACCGAGGATCCCGGCGACCGGCGAGCGGAACCACAGCAGGCAGTCCTTGCCGGCGCCGAGCCCGCTGTAGCGGCCCTCGGACACGGGCACCGGCACGACCCGCGCAGCCAGCCCCTCGATGTCGACGACGACCTCCGGCGGGGCGTCGGACTTCCTCGCCTGCTTGGCCTTGTCGCCGGTGGTGGGCATCGCCGTCTCCTCGGCGCCCTCGGTCGCGTCGGTGGCCTCCGCGGGGGCCGCGTCCTCGTCGGCGGCCGGCAGGTCCTCCGGGCCCTCGTCCGCGGCCGAGGTCGGCCGCCCGTCCGGGCTGGCGCCGAACGGCGACGGGGTGCGGGCGGCCAGCGGCACCAGGAACGGCCGCCACGACGCCGGGAAGGTCAGGTCGAACGAGTGCTGGTCGTAGATCGGGTCGAAACTGCGCAGCGACAGGAAGGCCAGGTACTTGCCGTCGGCGGTGAAGACCGGGTGGGTGTCGACGAACCGGGGCTCGGTCACCTCGACGAGGGTGTCGTCGGCGATCCGCACCATCATGATGCGGCTCAGCCCGGCCTCGGCCGGATCGGCGTAGGCCAGCCACGCACTGTCCGGGGAGTAGCTCAGACCCGACATCTCCCCGTCGGCACCGCGGGCGAGCTCGCGCAACGCCCCGCCGGCGGTGTCCAGGACGAGCAACCGCCCGTCGTGGGTGGCCAGCGCGACCGTGGCCCCGTCGGGGGCGGCGGCGAGCTCGAGCACCCGGCCGATCTCGCCGGCGCCGTAGCGGACCGGCCCGGTCGCGTCGGCACCGGCGGCGTGCGGGTCGATCGGCGCGATGGCGACCGCGTCCTCGCCCTTGGCGTCGTCGATCCACACCGCCCGGTCCTCGCCGAGCGGCTGAGCGAGCCGGGCGCGCACCCCGGGCTCGGCGAGCAACGTCCGGGCCGGCCCGTCACGGTGGGTCAGCCGGTGCACGGTGCCCCGGACCTGGGCGATGCTGGTCCGGCCGGTGCGGTCCGGCACCGCGCGGGCCAGCCACCGTGCGGTGTCGATGCGCCTCGGCTCGCGCGCGGTGCGCGGCCCGCCGAGACGGACGTCGAGCCGGCGCGGCTGCGCGCCGTCCAGGTCGTCGACCACCCACAGTTCACCCGCCGACTCGTAGATCACCCGGCTGCCGTCGGTGGCGGCGTGCCGGGCGTAGAACGCGGGCGCGCCCTCCGCCCCGTGGTCGGTGTGCCGACGCAGCCCGGCCAGGTCCCCGTCGAGCGGCAGCGAGTAGAGGTTGCCCCAGCCCTCGTGGTCGGACAGGAACGCGATCCGGTCCCCGACCAGCATCGGTGAGTCGAGCTGGCCGTCCAGCTCCGAGGCGAGCCGGGTGAACTCCCCCGACCCGGTCGGGTCCCACCACAGTTTCCCCGCGGTGCCTCCGCGGTAGCGCTTCCACCAGGCCATGTCGCGCGACATCGTCGTACCGAGCAGCACGGCGGACCCACCGTCCGGGGGCAGCGCCAGATCCGACACCGGCCCGAAGTCCAGTCGCCGGGGCGCCCCGCCGGCCGTCGGGATCGCGTGCGCCCAGCTCCGGCGGGCCGACGCCTGGCCTGCCGCGGTCACGGCGAGCACCTCGCCGTCCGCGGTCCAGCCCACCGTCCGGGTCCGCGGGTCGCCCCAGTAGGTGAGCCGGCGCGCGCCGCCCCCCTCCACGTCGGCGACGAACACCTCCGGCGCGCCCTCCCGCCAGGACGTCCACGCGACCCGGGCACCGTCGGGAGACAGTCGCGGGTTGGCCGCGGGCACGGCGTCGGCGGTCAGCCGGTAGGCCCGCCCGCCGGACAACGGTGCCGACCAGACGTCGTCCTCGGCCACGAAGACGACCGAGTCGGCGTGCAGGTGGGGGAAGCGGAGGTAGCTGGGGGACATGAGGCCAGACGGTATCTACCCGCTCCGACGGCGGGGGGCGGCGATCCCCGCCGAACCGGACACACTGCGGCCTTACGAACAGGCCCGGAAGATGTGGCGCATGCAGCGGTCGCGACGACACCGGATCACGTGGACCACGAGCGTCGTGGCGCTCGTGTTCGCCCTGTCGGGCTGCTCCGCGGACCGGGCGTCGGTGGCTCGTGACGGCGAGGCGGCGCCCGCGGCGAGCGGCGCCGAGACCGTGCCGGTCCGGGTCGACACCCCGCAACTGCGCGTCAGCACGGTCGCCTCCGGCCTTTCCCATCCCTGGGACCTGGGCTTCCTGCCCGACGGTCAGGTGCTCGTGAGCCAGCGCGACGGGCGGTTCGTCCTGCTGTCCGGGACCTCCCCCGGGGCGGCCGTGACGCCGGTGGCCGCCGACTTCAGCGACCTGCTGGCCCGCGGTGAGGGCGGCTTGATGGGGCTCGTCGTGCACCCCGACTTCGCGCAGAGCCGCCGGTTCACGACATGCCAGACCCACACCGAGAACGGGAACCCGGTCGACATCCGGCTGGTCACCTGGCAGCTCGCGCCCGACGCCCGGTCGGCGACCCGGGTCGCCGACCCGCTGGTCGGCGGGCTGCCCGTCAACCCGTCCGGTCGGCACTCCGGTTGCCGGCCCACACTGGCTGCCGACGGCGCCCTGCTGGTCGGCACCGGGGACACCGCGCGCGGCACCATCGCGCAGGACCTCGGCTCGCTCGGCGGCAAGGTGTTGCGGGTGGACCTGACGACCGGCGGGCCGGCGGCGGGCAACCCGTTCGCCGACGCGGCCGATCCGGCCCAGCGGCTGATCTGGACCTACGGGCACCGCAACGTGCAGGGTGTCGCGGTCCGGCCGGGGACCGGCGAGGTCTACATCGCCGAGCACGGCCCGACCACCGACGACGAGGTGAACCGGCTGCGGGCCGGGGGCAACTACGGCTGGGACCCGGCGCAGGGCGGCACGGTCGGCGGCTACGACGAGTCCGTGCCGATGACCGACCTGACGCGCTACCCCGACGCGGTGCCGGCGGTCTGGAGTTCCGGCCGCCCCGTCGAGGCCATCTGCGGTGCGGCGTTCATCTCCGGGCCGCAGTGGGGCGCCCTGGACGGCACGCTCGCGGTGGCGGCGCTGCGCGGCAGCAAACTTCTGCTCATGACGCTGGGAGCGGACGGTGCGGTCGCGTCGGTGGGGGTACCGGCCGCTCTCGACGACACCTTCGGCCGGTTGCGTGCGGTGCGCAGTGGCCCGGACGGAGCGCTGTTCGTCACGAGTTCGAACGGCACCGACGACGTCGTGCTGCGGATCGACCCGGCCTGAGAGTCCTCAGTCGACCGGGTCGAGCCCGGTCAGCGGCGCGACGCCGAGCACCAGCTTGGACATGTGGAACGCCTCGGCGTAGCGGGCGTGGCACTGCACGCCGCGGATCCGCGCCAGACCGCCGAACGTCTCCGCGTCGAACCAGCTGCGGTCCCGTTGGGAGCCGTAGTGCTCGTGCAGCTTGGCGATCTTCTCCCGCAGCACCGGCTCGGCGAGCGGGAGGAAGACCGACGGCTGAACCAGGTCGCCGTCCCACTTGACGATCTCGTAACCCAGCGTCAGATGGTCGCGGAACGCCGTGGGCACCATCTGCGCCAGCGTGCGGTGATCCTGGTGCGCATCGTGCGGCGAGGGCGCGAAGACCAGGTCCGGCTCCCCCGGCGCGCGCATCTCCTCCAGAGCCTGCTTCGCCCGCTCCCATCGGGTCGGCACCCGGCCGTCGGGCAGGTCGAGCACGGCGATCTCGAGGTGTGCACCGGGGCAGAACGCGGCGAGCGCGGCGCGCTCCTCCTCCTCGCGCAGCGAGGACCCGCCGGTGAGGATCAGCGCCGAGACCCGGACCCCCGGATGGGACCGGCAGAACTCCAGCAGCGAGCCACCTGCACCGATGGCGATGTCGCCGCAGTGCGCGCCGAGCAGCAGCATCCGGTCGATGCGCTCCGGCAAGAGGCTCAACATCCGGTCAGTCTTCCACGAACGGGCCAGCGCTCACCCGAGGGTGCGTCACCCGGACGTGTCGCACGGCCGGATGCTCAGCGGGCGCGGAGGCGAGTCAACCGCTGCGTCGTCGGCCAGCGCACCTCGTGCGCCCACCCGAGGCGCTCGAACAGCCAGATCACCCGGGCGGAGATGTCGATCTGACCCCGCAGCACGCCGTGGCGGGCGCAGGTGGGGTCGGCGTGGTGCAGGTTGTGCCAGGACTCGCCCATGGACAGGATCGCCAGCGGCCAGAAGTTGCGCGACCGGTCGCGGGAGCGGAAGGGCCGCTCGCCCACCATGTGACAGATCGAGTTGATCGACCAGGTGACGTGGTGCAGCAGCCCCATCCGGACCAGGCCGCCCCAGAAGAAGCCGGTCACCGCGCCGGCCCAGGACCAGGTGATCAGCCCGCCGAGCACGGCGGGCAGGATCAGGCTGATCGCGACCCAGAGCCCGAACAGCTTGCTGACCCGACGCACCGCACGGTCGGCGAGCAGGTCCGGGATGAAGCGCTCGTAGTTCGACTTGCGCCGGTCGAACAGCCAGCCGATGTGCGCCCAGAAGAACCCCTTGGCCACCGCGACCGGCGACGTCCCGTACCGCCACGGCGAGTGCGGGTCGCCCTCCTTGTCGGAGTACGCGTGGTGGCGCCGGTGGTCGGCGACCCACGCCAGCACCGAGCCCTGGATCGCCAGCGACCCGCTGATCGCGAGCGTCACGCGCAGCCACGGCCGGGCCTTGAACGACTTGTGCGTGAAGTGCCGGTGGTAGCCGACGGTGACACCCAGGATGCCGACGACGTAGAAGACCGCCGCGATGACCACGTCGTGCCAGCCCAGACCCCACCCCCAGACCACGGGAACCGTGGCGACCAGGGCGAGCATCGGGGCGATCACGAAGGCCCAGACGAGGCCCTGCTGCCAGTTGGTGCGGTCCACGCCGAACAGCGGTTTGACTCCGGCCGGCGCCGGTGGGGCGCCGGCATCGGCGGGGATCGGGGGGTTCGCGGGGGCAGCGGCCTCGGCGGGCATTGCGGGGTCACCTCGAGATTTCGGGAAAACAGATCGGTGCGACGGCTCGACCGGGTCGCACCTCCCGGAGAGTAAGCGAGTCGACGCGCAGCGCGCAGCACCTGGGCCCCCCACACATCGGGTGGTGAGCGCCCCACCACGATCACCGCAGTGTCACTGCCCCGACGGCGGCGATGCGGAGCCTGCAGTACCGCCATGCCAGGATGGAGGCCTGTCCGCCGTGGTGTAACGGCAGCACCTCGGATTTTGGTTCCGATGGTCCAGGTTCGAATCCTGGCGGCGGAGCAGCCGCTCGCGGCCGCCTGCGCGGCTCGCCGCACACGGCCCTTCCCAGCACCCGCGCGGCCGGCCGGTGGATTGTCCCCGAATGTGCGCCGCATCACACTCGTCTGTCCCGGTACCTGCTCGTCCACGGCGGCTTCGCCGGTGGGTGGTTCCGGGACGACGTCGTCCCGCGGCTGGAGAAGGCGGGCCATCGCGTCGACGTGGTCGCCCAGCTGCCGAGCGGCGGGTCCGGGCCGGATCCGCGTTGGGCGTGATCGGAGACGGCCCCGCGGCCTGGGTCGTCCCCCGGGAGGACGGCACCCTCCGCGTCATGGATGATCTCGACTGCTCCGGCGTCTGCTGTGCGCCGACGTGGAGCCCGAGCGGGCTGCGGCGAATCTGCGACGGCACACTGCGTCGTCGATGTCCGGCGTGACCGCGCCGAGCACCGGGCCCGAGCGTCGACACCCCGTGACCTACATCGTCTGCGAGCGCGACCAGGTCCTGGCACCGGCCGTGCCGGAGCGGCTCGCCGCGGACGCCGACCCCATCGAACGGCTGCCGTCCTCGCACCAGCCGATGTTCTCCCTGCCCGACGCGCCGGCGGACGTCCTCGACCGGGCGCGTTGACCACTGGCCGGGTCCGGTTGTGCCCCACCGGACCCGGCCGAGCGGGCCGCGCGCCCGAGCCGATCGGCACGCCCGCGCGTCGTCACCCGGGCGCCGAGCCCCCTCCGCCCGACGCCCGGGTGCATCCGTGCGGCGGTCAGGCCGACGTCATGGCGCCACCTCTGGCTCCGGCGTGGTGGCGTGGCGGTAGGACAGATCGAGCAGGCCGAGGACCACGTCCACCTCGGCGGTGGTGCGCGGCGCGTACACCATGACCGCGCCCGCCGGCGCGTGGCCGGACGTGACGGCGGGGTGCGGCTCGGCCCAGCCCGCCGCGACGACCCGGTCGGCAGCGTCCGGCGGCAGGGTCAGGTGCAGGCTGTGGTCCGGCGCCGGGTGGACGTGGGCGTACTCCCGGCCGATCAGGAACGCCGCGGGTGGGCCGGCGATGACGTCGTCGTCGAGCACGAGCGCCCGGGCGCCCGGCACGGAGATGCGGCTCGGCGCCGCGTGCACGCCGGGCGGCAGCGCGTCGAACACCCGGCGCACGAGGTCCGCGGCCACCTCGGTGGGCGACTGCTGGTCGATCTGGCGGTGCGGCATCCCGTCGCTCACGGCCGGCCGCGGCCCGTCCCGCGTCGGGACGGCTTCCATCGGCGCGTTCACGACCAGGTCACCTCGAGCTGGATGTTGTCCGGGTCCCGGAACACGAGCAGGGCGTACTCGAACGGTTCGGTCCGCTCGGTGACCCCGGAGTGCGGGATCCCCAGCGCGTCGAGGTGGTCACGCCAGCCGTCGAGCTCGGCCCGGGTGGCGACGGCCAGCGAGACGTGGTCGAGACCGGTGCGGTGCTCGGCGAAGGTCTCGGCCGCGTTGCGCTCGTGGTGGGCCAGTCCGATGAAGAGCGGGGCGTCCGGCCGGGCCATCACGACGGTGTGCCCGCCATCGCCGTGCTCCTCGACCATCACCCGCTGCATTCCGAGGACCCGCTCGTACCAGGCCTCGCTGGCGGAGACGTCCGTGACGGTCAGGCCGACGTGGTGGAACCCGGCGATCGGGGGCGCGGATGACTCGGTGGACGTCTGGATCGGATCGCCCATGGCTGTCTCCAAGCTCGATCCTCGCTGATGTACACCCATACTGGAATGACGTTCTATAATGAGACTACAGTCACACACCAGCGTCAAGAGGGCATCCATGACGACGGGGTCACGCACCAGGAAGCGGGAGGGCCAGGCGCGACGGGCCCGGGCCACCCGGCAGCGCATCGTCACCGCCGCCACCACGTTGTTCGTCCGTGACGGCTACCTGCAGACGACGATGGCGGACATCGCCCGCGAGGCGGGCGTGGCCGTGCAGACCCTGTACCTGGCCTTCGGCAGCAAGGTCGCGGTGCTCGCCGCGGCGGTCGACATCACCATCGCCGGGGACGACGAGCCCTCCCCGGTCATCGAGCGGGAGTGGTACCGGCGGCTGCAGGACGAGCCGGACGGCCGGCGCGCGCTCGGCGTCTTCGTCGACGCGGCGACCGAGATCATCGGCCGCTTCTACCCGCTCTACGCCGCCGTGCGGGCCGCCGCCACCGATCCCGAGCCGGCCGAACTGCTCCACTCGAACAAGCGGATGCGCTTCACGACGTTTGAGGTCGTGGTGACCGAGCTGACCACCAAGGCCGGCTTCGCCGACGGACTCGGCGTGCGCCGGGCGACCGAGATGCTCTACGCGCTGCTGTCCGAGGAGACCTACGGGCTCCTCGTCGCGGAGCACGGCTGGACGGTGCCGGACTGGTCGGCATGGGTGCACCGGCACGTCGGCGCCGAGTTCTACCCGGGCTGAGCGGGCGTCCGGCGCCGGCAGGACGACGGGTGGCCACCGTCGTCCGGTGGGCCACCCCTGGTCGTCGATCGTGGTCCGCGGGAGCGGGGCCGGTCCGGCTCCCGACCGCGGATGGGCTCAGTGCCCGCCCGTGGGCTTCGGCGGCGGTGTCGGCTCGGGTCGGCCGTTCCCGGTGCACCTCATGTCGACTTCTCCTCTCCCGAATGCTCGTTCGCGACGTCCCGGACTGCGCCGGATCAGTGGCACATCAGCTCAGCGCCGCGTCGAGGGTGATGGTCGTTCCGGTCAGCGCCTTGCTGACCGGGCACTGCTCCTTGGCGGCCTGTGCGGCCCGCTCGAACCCGGCCGCGTCGAGATCGGAGACCTCGCCGCGGACGGTCAGCTGGATCCCCGTGATGCGGAACCCGCCCTGCGGGTCCGGCCCCAGCGACACGTCGGCCGTGACGTCCAGCGCCTCGGGCGTGCCACCGGCCTCGGCGATCAGCGCCGAGAGCTGCATGGCGTAGCACGAGGAATGCGCCGCGGCGATGAGCTCCTCGGGGCTCGTGGTGCCACCGGCGTCGTCGGCGGCGCGCTTGGGGAAGTTCACGTCGTAGGTGCCGACCTTGCTGCTGCTCAGCTCGACCTGCCCGGAGCCCTTCTCGAGGGTGCCGTTCCAGGCCGTCCGCGCGGTACGGGTGGGCATGTCTCCTCCTCCTTCGAGCGATCGCTCCCGGTCAACCCGTTCGGTCGGCCGATCCTTCGCGTCCTCACAATGCGTGAGACGACCGGTCCATGCACTGCGGCGAGCGGAGCAACCTGCGCGCTCAGCGGTGGAGGTGGTCAGCGCACCTGCACCCGGTCGTCGATCTGGAGGAAGTCGTAGAACGCGCCGGCGTCCTCCGTGCCGAGCCGCACACACCCGGCCGACGGGGTCGACAGGTTGCCCTCGTGGAAGGCGATCCCACCCTCGGCGAAGAACACCGCGAACGGCATCGGCGCGTTGTTGAACTCCGCACTGCGGTGGTTCTTGTTCTTCCACTCGACGCGGAAGTTCCCCCGCGGGGTCTCGTGCCCCGGTCCACCGGGACTCATCCGGACCGGGCCGCGGACGACCTGGCCGTCGTCGATCAGCCACGCCTTCTTGGCATCCACGTCGACGCACGCCCTGGCCGCTGCGGTGCAGGGGGTGCCCTCGACCATCGGAGCCTCAGCCCCGGCCGGGACGCCCTGAGCGTGGCCGACACCCATCGAACCGAGGGTTCCGACGCCCACCAGACCGGCGGTGACCGCCGCCCTGACCCGGGGCCGCCGGGCCTTGCTGTGCTTGCCCATCGGAATCCCTCGTCCGCAGCTGCTCGACCGGGCGGATCAACGACGGCCCGACCCGATGGTTACGAGCCTCCCGGGGTGATGCAGGGGAGGGACCGGATGCATTCCGGACGCCGTAGGATCCGGTCCGTCGCGGACGCCGCGTCACCGCTCAGTTGCCGAACGGCTCCCGTCGTTCCAGCGGACCGGCGCCGACGCGCGGACGTAACGAGCCAAGGAGTGGGGCCCATGCCCGATCGTCACGGCGGACACGATCGATCCGGCGGGGCTCCCGATCCCGTCGCTTCGACGGATCCGAACGGGACGAGCCGACCGGCCGCCGCGATCGTGCTGGCCGCCGGGGAGGGGACCCGGATGCGCTCCGCGGTCCCGAAGGTCCTGCACGCCATCGGTGGCCGCAGCCTGCTCGGCCATGCGGTGCACGCGGCTGCGGCGCTGGACCCCGAACACCTCGTGGTGGTCGTCGGACACGCCCGCGAGCAGGTCGCCGGCGCCGCCGCGGACCTCGGCGAGGAGCTGGCCCGGCCGGTGCTGACCGCGGTCCAGGAGCAGCAGCTCGGCACCGGTGACGCGGTGCGGGCCGGGCTCGCGGCGCTGCCCGCGGACGTGCGCGGGACGGTGCTGGTGAGCTGCGGTGACGTTCCGCTGCTGGACACCGCGACGCTCGCCGCCCTGCTCGCCGAGCACACCGCGGTCGGCGCCGCGGTGACGCTGCTGACCACCGAGTTGGACGACCCGACCGGCTACGGACGCATCCTGCGCAGTGCCGGCACGGTCACCGGCATCGTCGAGCAGAAGGACGCCGACCCCGACCAGCGCGCGATCACCGAGGTCAACTCCGGGGTCTACGCCTTCGATGCGGGCTTCCTCGCCGCCGCGATCGGCCGGCTGGACACCGAGAACAGCCAGAACGAGCTGTACCTGACCGACCTGGTCGGCATCGCGGCCGCCGACGGCGCCACCGTCGGCGCGGTCCGCTGCCCCGACGAGTGGCTGGTCCGCGGCGTGAACGACCGCGTGCAGCTCGCCGAGACCCGCGCGGAGCTCAACCGGCGGGTGCTGGAGCGCTGGATGCTCGCCGGGGTGACCGTGATCGATCCGCCCAGCACCTGGGTCGACGTGCAGGTGCAGCTGGGCACCGACGTCGTCCTGCACCCGGGCACCCAGCTGCACGGCGCCACCGTGATCGGCACCGGGGCCCAGGTCGGCCCCGACACCACGCTGACCGACTGCGAGATCGGAGCCGGTGCCACCGTCGTCCGCACGCACGGCAGCGGTGCGGTGATCGGCACCGGCTCGTCCGTCGGCCCCTTCGCCTTCCTGCGGCCCGGCGCCCGGCTCGGCGAGGACGGCAAGATCGGTACCTTCGTCGAGGTGAAGAACGCCGACATCGGCGCGGGCAGCAAGGTCCCGCACCTGACCTACGTGGGCGACGCCTCGATCGGTGAGATGAGCAACATCGGGGCGTCATCGGTCTTCGTCAACTACGACGGCGTCAACAAGCACCGGACCGTCATCGGATCCCACGTCCGGACCGGTTCGGACACCATGTTCATCGCTCCGGTCAGTGTGGGCGACGGCGCCTACACCGGCGCCGGGACCGTGCTGCGCCACGACGTCCCACCGGGGGCGCTGGCCGTGTCGGCCGGGTCACAGCGCACCATCGAGGGGTGGGTCCGGAAGAACCGCCCGGGTACCCCAGCGGCCGATGCCGCGGAGAAGGCCGACGCCACGGCGCTCGACCCCGCGCCCGGCCCCGGCACACAAGCAGCGGACGAGACCGGACACCCCGGCCGAGGAGGCACAGCACGGTGAGCGCGATGTCGGCCATCCCGAAGAAGAACCTCATGCTCTTCTCCGGGCGGGCCCACCCGGAACTGGCCGAGCAGGTGGCCAAGGAGCTCGACGTCACGATCACACCGCAGTCGGCGTACTCCTTCGCCAACGGTGAGATCTTCGTCAGGTTCGAGGAGTCCGTGCGCGGCTGCGACGCGTTCGTGCTGCAGTCGCACTCCGCCCCGATCAACGACGCGATCATGGAGCAGCTGATCATGGTCGACGCGCTCAAGCGCGCCTCGGCCAAGCGGATCACCGTGGTCATGCCGTTCTGGGGCTACGCACGGCAGGACAAGAAGCACCGCGGCCGCGAGCCCATCTCGGCCCGCCTGATCGCCGACATGTTCAAGACGGCGGGCGCCGACCGGATCATGACGGTCGACCTGCACACGTCCCAGATCCAGGGATTCTTCGACGGCCCGGTGGACCACCTGTTCGCGCTGCCGGTGCTCGCCGACCACGTCAAGAAGACCTACGCCGACCGCGAACTCGCGGTGGTCTCCCCCGACTCCGGCCGGGTCCGGCTCGCCGAGCGCTGGGCCGACGCGCTGGGCGGCACCCCGCTGGCGTTCATCCACAAGACCCGCGACCCGATGAAGCCGAACGAGGCCGTGGCCAACCGCGTCGTCGGCGAGGTCCAGGGCCGGACCTGCGTCGTCATCGACGACATGATCGACACCGGTGGCACGGTGTCGAAGGCGGTGGAGGCGCTGCTCGCCGAGGGTGCCGCCGACGTGATCATCGCGGCGACGCACGGCGTGCTCTCCGGACCGGCGACCGAGCGGCTGTCGGGCTGCGGCGCGCGCGAGGTGGTCTTCACCGACACCCTGCCGATCCCGGACGAGAAGCGGTTCCCGAACATGACGGTCCTCTCCATCGCACCGCTCGTGGCCCGCGCGATCCACGAGGTGTTCGACGACGGGTCGGTGACCAGCCTGTTCGACGGGAACGCCTGACCCGCACCCGGCACGTCACGACGGCCCGATCCGCGCTGCGGATCGGGCCGTCGTGCTGCTGCAGGGCGATCGCGCCCACCCCGCGGGAACCCGAAGCCCCGCCAGACCGGCACCCGGCCAGCAGCCTCGACGAGCACCTGGCCGCGGGTCGCGTCCGGGACGCCGGGTCGGGGGCCGCGATACCGGCTCGACGCCGGCCGGGTCCGGCACCCGTCGCGGCGATCCGCCCGGCCGTACCGGGCGCGGCGGGGCGGGTGGGCGGCCCGATGGCACGGCATCGCTGGTCGGAGCCTTGTGGCCCGGACCCGGCCGTCAGGCGGCACCGGCCCGTCGCGTATCCTCGTTCCAGTTCCGCGGCGAGGGCGGGTGTGCTCGATGGGCCCGCCGTGATCGACGCCGGGCCGGCTTGACCGGTTCCTCGCCGCGCGTCACATTCCGGAACGCCTGATCGAGGAGAAGTACCGTGGCCGAGGCCCGCATCGACGCCGAGACCCGCACCGAGTTCGGCAAGGGCGCCGCCCGCCGGGCCCGCCGTGCCGGCAAGATCCCCGCTGTGCTCTACGGGCACGGCACCGACCCGCAGCACCTCGCGCTCCCGTCGCTCGAGTTCGCCCGGGTCGTCCGCGAGCAGGGCCGCAACGCGGTCCTCGAGCTGAACGTCGACGGCGCACCGCAGCTCGCGCTGACCAAGACCGTGGTCGTGCACCCGATCCGCCCGTACATCGAGCACGTCGACCTGCTGGTGATCCGTCGCGGCGAGAAGGTCGTCGTCGAGATCCAGGTGATCATCCACGGCGACGCCGCCCCCGGCAGCCTGGTCACCCAGGAGCTCAACACCATCGAGGTCGAGGCCGACGTCTCCAGCATCCCGGAGAGCGTCGAGGTGTCCGTCGAGGGCGCCGCCGTCGGCACGCAGATCCTGGCCGGACAGGTGCAGCTGCCCGCCGGCGTCGAGCTGCGCGGCGACCCCGAGCAGCTCGTCGCCAACGTCGTCGCCGCGCCCACCGCCGAGGACCTCGAGGCCGAGATCGACACCGAGGGCGCCGGCGTGGTCGAGGAGGCCCCCTCCACCGAGGCCGCCGAGGCCCCGGCCGAGGGCTCCACCGGTTCGTCGGGCAGCTGATCCATGGCGCCGGGCCCAGCCCTGGTGGTCGGGCTCGGCAACCCCGGGCCCGACTACGCCGAGACCCGGCACAATGTCGGCTTCGGCGTCGTCGATCTCCTGGCGGCGCGGGCCGGCGGTGGCCGGTTCAAAGCCCACAGGTCCAACGCCGACGTGTTCGAGGGCCGGTTGGCCGGACGGCGGGTCGTGCTCGCCAAGCCGCGGACGTACATGAACGTCTCCGGTGGGCCGGTCGCCGGGCTGGCGAAGTACTTCTCGGTGCCTGCCGAGGACATCATCGTGGTCCACGATGATCTCGACCTCGGCTTCGGCGTCATCCGGCTGAAGCGCGGGGGCGGCGAGGGCGGCCACAACGGGCTGCGGTCGATCAGCTCGTCCATCGGCACCCGTGACTACCTGCGGTTGCGATTCGGCATCGGTCGCCCGCCCGGGCGGCAGGATCCGGCCGACTTCGTGCTCAAGCGGTTCTCCGCCGCGGAGCGCAAGGACCTGGAGTTCGCCGTCGACCTGGCCGCCGACGCCGCCGAGGCCCTGCTGCGCGAGGGCCTGGAGCCGGCGCAGAACCGCTTCCACGCCCTCTCGGGCTGACGCCCCGCAACCCACCACCGCCGCGCCGTCGACGCAGCGGGGTGGCTCTGCTGCGATCCAGTCGCAGTAGAGCCACCCCGCTGTGGCCCGGGACGCTGTGGGTGCGCGGGTCTGGGTGGGCGTCAGACGCGGGCGGCGAGGAGATCGCCGGTGGCCGCGCGACGGAGCTTGCCCGACGGGGTCTTCGGCAGGCTGCCGGGCGCCAGCACCACGACCTCGGCGGGGCGCACCCCCGCGGCCGCCACCACCCGTGCCGTGACGTCCTTGCGGATGAGTTGCTCGGCCTCGGCGTCGCCTGCGCGCCGCGACTCCACCGCGACCAGGAACGACTCCCGGTGCCGGCCTTCCCCTGCCGCCAGCCGCACCGCCACCGCGTTGCCCGCGCGTACCCCGTCGGCCTCGGCCGCGGCGCGCTCGATGTCGGTCGGGTAGATGTTGCGCCCGCCCATGATGATGACGTCCTTGCGCCGGCCGCAGACCACGACGACACCGTTCGCCAGGTAGCCCTCGTCGCCGGTGTCGAGCCAGCCGTCGGCGTCCTGAGCGGGCACGGGCCCGTCAACGGTCAGGTAGCCCGGCGTCACCGACTCGCCGCGCAACTGGAACACCCCGACCTGCCGCTCGCCCAGCACCGTCCCGTCGTCACCGACCACCCGCACCTCGATGCCCGGCAACGGCGGGCCCAGCTTCGGAAACCGCCGGGTGGGACCGTAGCTCGCGGGCACGGCCCGGCGGTTGGCCTCGAGCTGCTCGGCGTCGATGTGGTCGACCTGCAACCCCGTGTCGCAGGGCGCGAACGACACCCCGAGAGCGGTCTCCGCCATCCCGTAGGCACACACGACGGAGTCCGGGCTCAGCCCGAAACGCGCACCGGCCGCGGTGAAGGCGTCGACGGCGTCGGGGTCGATCGGCTCGGCGCCGTTCAGGGCGAACCGCATGCTGGCGAGGTCCAGCGCGCCCTCCTCCGCCCGGGCGAGCTGGCGGCCGAGCACCGCGTAGGCGAAGTTCGGCGCGGCCGTGACCGTGCCGCGGTACTTCGAGATCAGCTGTGCCCACAGCAGCGGGCGGGCGAGGAAGTCCGACGGGGTGACGGTGACGAGCTCCAGCCCGGTCACCATCGGCACCGTCAGGAACCCGACCATCCCCATGTCGTGGAACAGCGGCAGCCACGACACCATCACGTCGCGGCCGATGTCGAGCTGCGCGGCCTGGACCATCGCGGTGATGTTCGCGTGCAGGTTCCGGTGGGTGATCCGGACGGCCTTGGGCTCGGCCGTCGAGCCGCTGGTCAGCTGGAGCAGGGCGGTGTCGTCCTCATCGGCGATCTCGGCGGCCACCGGAACCGGAGCGGCGTCGCCGTCCGCCAGTGCGTCGATCAGCCGGAACGCGATGCCGCGTTCGGTGAGCACCGGGGCCAGCGCGTCGAAGGGGGCACCGAGCAGCACCAGTTCGGCGCCGATCATCTCCAGCACGGTCACGGTGTCGGCGGCCCAGGTGACGAGGTCGGTCCGGGCCGTCGGCTGGTGCAGCATCGTCACGCTGCCCCCGGACAGCCACACCGCCTGCGCGGCGGGGCCGATCGACGCCGGCTCCCCGGCCAGCACCGCCACCGCTCCCCCGCGGCGCAGAGCCGGGACACCGTCGGCGCCGGCCTGCAGCGCCGCGGCCATCCGTAGTGCGGTGGCGTGCACCTGCGGCCAGGTACGGCGGACCGGTTCGCCCGGCTCCCCCGTGGTCATGCCGCGATCGGATCGCACGGCGGTGTCCAGCAACATCGCGAGGAACCGGGACATGGCGCGAGCCTACGGGCCGCGGGGTGCCCGGTCCCCCTGCAGCCGCACCCGAGCGATCATGCCGCCGGGCGTAGGATCACCCGGCGTGTCGGATCCGCGTGAGAACCTCGCCGCCGCCGTGACCGCCGCACTGCCGTCCGCCCGGGCGGACCTGGAACGGCTGGTCCGCATCCCCAGCATCTGGGCCGACCCCGCGCACGCCGACGACACCCACCGCAGCGCCGCGGCCGTCGCCGAACTCGCCCGCGGGGCCGGCGCCCCCAGCGTCCGGATCGTCGCCGCCGAGGGCGGGGCCCCCGCGGTGATCGCACACTGGCCGCCACCACCAGGCCAGCCCACGGTGCTGCTCTACGCCCACCACGACGTCCAACCCACCGGCGGCGACGAGCACTGGACCAGCCCCCCGTTCGAACCCACCGAACGCGACGGCCGCCTCTACGGCCGCGGCGCCGCCGACGACAAAGCCGGCGTGATGACCCACCTCGCGGTACTGCGCGCCTACCACGGCACACCCCCGGTCGGGGTCACCCTGTTCATCGAGGGCGAGGAGGAATCCGGCTCCCCGACCCTGACCACGCTGCTGGCCGAGCACCGCGACCTCCTCACCGCCGACGTCATCGTGATCGCCGACGCCGCCAACCCGGCCGTCGACGTCCCGGCGCTCACCACCAGCCTGCGGGGCCTGGTGGACTGCACCGTCGAGGTCGCGATGCTGGAGCGCCCGGTGCACTCCGGGGTGTACGGCGGCCCGATCGGCGACGCGCTGACCGCGCTGTGCACGACGTTGGGGTCGCTGCACGACGCCAAGGGCGGGGTGGCGGTCCCCGGGCTGGTGCACGGGCACTCCGACGCGCCGGACATGGACGAGGCCACGTTCCGCTCCGACGCCGGGCTGCTCGACGGCGTCGAACTGATCGGCACCGGGACGCTGCCCGAGCGCACCTGTCACGCCCCCGCCGTCGCCGTGCTGGGCATCGACGCGCCGCGCGTCGCCGAGGCCTCCAATGTGCTCGTTCCCCGGGCCCGGGCAATGGTCAGCATGCGGCTCGCGCCCGGCGAGGACGCGGTCAGCGCGCAGCGGGCGCTGGCCGCGCACCTGGAGTCGCACGTCCCGTGGGGCGCGCGGGTCACCGTCACCCCGGGCCCCGGGATCGCGGAACCGTTCAGCCTCGACAGCAGCGGGGCCGCCTACGACGCCGCCCGCCGCGCGTTCGCCGAGGCCTTCGGCACCGCGGCGGTGGAGATGGGCATCGGCGGCTCGATCCCGTTCATCGCCGAGTTCGCCCGCACGTTCCCGGGCGCGTCCGTGCTGGTCACCGGGGTCGGTGACCCGGCCAGCCGCTGGCACGGCATCGACGAGAGCCTGCACCTGGAGATGTTCGGCAAGGGCGTGCTGGCCGAGGCGCTGCTGCTGGCCGAGCTGACCCGCTGACCGACCGGGCGGTCAGGGCCGCGCGGCCGGGGGCGCACAGACTCGACTCGCGCCCAGACCCCGACTCGCCCACCGGCTGACCGCGACTCGCGCACAGGCTGACCCCGACTCGCGCACAGGCTGACCCCGACTCGCGCACGGACTGACCCCGACTCGCCCACGGGCTGACCCCGACTCGCGGGTCAGGACTCGGCCAGCTCCGCCGCGGCGAGCCACTCCAGCTCGACACCCTCCCGCTCCGCCACGATGGCCTTGAGCTCGGCGTTCAGCTCCATCAGCCGCGCCGGGTCGGTCGCCGCCTCGGCGAGCCGGGCGTGCAACTTCTCCTCCTTGGCGTGCAGCGTCTCCATCCGCCGCTCCAACCGGGCGGCCTCCTTGCGGGCGGCGCGCAGGTCGGCGTTGCTCGCCGCCGGGGCGGCGGCGGGGCGCGCGGAGGCCGGCCGGGAGGGCGCCGACCCGTCGCCGGACGCAGCGCGCCGGGCCAGGTACTCCTGGATCCCGCCGGGCAGGTGGGTGATCCTGCCGTCGCCGAACAGGGCGACGACGGTGTCGCACACCCGCTCCACCAGGTACCGGTCGTGGCTGACGACCACGAGCGTTCCCGGCCAGCCGTCCAGCAGGTCCTCCAGGTTGGCCAGCGTGTCGACGTCGAGGTCGTTCGTCGGCTCGTCGAGCAGCAGCACGTTGGGCTCGGCCATGAGCAGCCGGGTGAGCTGCAGCCGTCGCCGCTCGCCGCCGGAGAGCTGACCCACCGGCGTCCACTGCCGCGACGCCGGGAAGCCCAGCCGCTCCAGCACGGACGACGCCGTCAGCTCCAGCTTGCCCAGACGCACGTACTTCGCGACGGCCTCGGTGGCCTCGAGTACCCGCATGTCCTTCGGCAGGTCGACGAGCTCCTGGGTCAGCTCGGCGAGCTGCACGGTCGAGCCCTGCACCCGCTTCCCCCCGTCGAGCGGGCGCTGCCCGGTGAGCGAGCGCAGCAGCGTCGTCTTGCCCGAGCCGTTGACTCCGACGATCCCGATCCGGTCGCCCGGGCCGAGCCGCCAGGTCACCTGGTCCAGCAGCACGCGCGAACCGATCCGCACGGTGGCGTCCTCGAGTTCCAGCACGGTCTTGCCGAGCCGGTTGGTCGCGAAGCCGAGCAGTTCGACGGTGTTGCGTGGCGGCGGCACGTCGGCGATCAGCGCTTCGGCGGCCTCGATCCGGAACCGGGGCTTGGAGGTCCGGGCCGGGGCGCCCCGGCGCAGCCAGGCCAGCTCCTTGCGGGCGAGATTGCGGCGGCGCTGCTCGGCGGCATCGGCCTGCCGGGACCGCTCCGCGCGGGCGTAGACCCAGTCCGCGTAGCCGCCCAGGTAGCTCTCGACGCGCCCGTTGGCGACCTCCCAGGTCCGGGTGCAGACGGCGTCCAAGAACCACCGGTCGTGCGTGACGACCACGAGCCCGCAGCGCCGGGCGAGCAGGTGCTCGGCCAGCCAGCCGACGCCCTCGACGTCGAGGTGGTTGGTCGGCTCGTCGAGGACGACGAGGTCCGGGTCGCCCACCAGCGTCGCCGCGAGCGCGACGCGGCGCTTCTCCCCACCGGAGAGCCCGTCCACCGTGCGCTCGAGATCGGTGAGACCGAGGCCGTCGAGCACGTCGCGGACCTTCGCATCCGACGCCCACTCGTGGTCTCCGGCGCCCTCCCACTCCGCGAGCACGACGTCGCGGATCCGGGCTCCGGCCGGCAACGCGTCGCCCTGCAGCAGGTGCGCGAGCCTCGTTCCGCCGAGGCGGCTGACCCGCCCGCCCTGCGGCGCGCGGCGCCCGGACAGGATGTCGAGCAGCGTGGTCTTGCCGCCGCCGTTGAGCCCGACGACGCCGATCCGCTCGCCGCGCTCCACCCCGAGGGACACGGCGTCGAGCAGCACGCGCGAGGCGTCCCCGGGGACGTGCGCGGTGACGGACTCCAGGTTGACGAGGTTCTGCCCCGCTCCCTTCTGCCCGGCCATCAGGCACGCACCGGCGGCCAGGAGCCGGTCGGGGGACCGGACGGTGGTTCGTGCGGGTCGACGACGCGGGCGCCGGGCACCGGGCCGTGAACGACCCGGACGGTCCGGCAGACCCCGACCCCGGCCAGCTCGGTGGCGACCTCGACCGCCGCGTCGGCGCTGGAGCAGAGGAACGCGCAGCTGGGGCCGGAGCCGGAGACGATCCCGGCCAGGGCTCCGGCGTTCACCCCTGCGCGCAGCGTGCGGCGCAGGTCGGGGGCCATGCTCACCGCAGCGGCCTGCAGGTCGTTGCCCAGCGAGAGTGCGAGCTGGCGGGGGTCTCCGCAGGCGAGGGCTTCGAGCACCGGTTCGACGGGTCGCTCCTTCGGTTCGGTGTCGCCGCGCAGCCGATCGAGCTCGCGGAACACGGTGGGGGTGGACAGGCCCTGGCGATGCAGGGCGATCACCCAGTGCTGTGGGTGCCGGGAGAGCACCGGCACGATCTGCTCGCCGCGGCCGGTGCCGAGTGCGGTGCCGCCGTGCAACGCGAACGTGACGTCGCTGCCGAGCTCGGCGGCCATGCGGGAGAGCTCGTCGCGGGTCAGGTCCAGCTTCCACAGCGCGGCCAGCCCGACGAGTGCGCCCGCCGCGTCCGCGCTGCCACCGGCCATTCCGCCGGCCACCGGGATGCCCTTGCGCAGTACCACCCGGACGTCCGGGTCGCGGTCGGCGTGCCGGGACAGCAGCTCGACGGCCCGCCAGGCCAGGTTGCTGTGGCCCAGGGGGACCTCGGCGACGCCCTCGCCGTGCACCTCGATGCCGGGATCGTCGGCGATCGTCACGGTGACCTCGTCGAACAGGCTCACGGCGTGGAAGACCGTGACGAGGTCGTGGTAGCCGTCCTCGCGCAGCGCGCCGACGGCCAGATGCAGGTTGATCTTGCCGGGGACGCGCACGGTGACCGGGGGTGGGACAGCGGCGAGCACCTGTCAACCCTACGTGCGTCGCGACCAGGGAGCCCGTGAGCGTGGCCGACACCGCTGGCGGCGTTGCCGGGGAAGCGGCGGCGTCAGGCCAGGCGGGCGGCGGCGAGGCGGGCGAACGCGGCGATGTCGAGCCGCTCGGCGCGGGCGAGCGGGTCGATCCCGGCCGCCCGCAGCGCCTGTTCCGCCGCGGCCGGCGAACCCGCCCAGCCCGACAGCGCCGACCGCAACGCCTTGCGGCGCTGCGCGAACGCCGCGTCGACGACGGCGAACACCTCCTCCCGCGACGCGCCGGGCGGCGGCTCGCGACGGGTGAACGCCAGCAGGCCGGAGTCGACGTTGGGCACCGGCCAGAACACCGCGCGCGGGACCGGGCCGGCCCGGCGCGCCGCGGCGAACCAGGCGAGCTTCGCGCTGGGCACCCCGTAGGTGCGGCTGCCCGGTGCCGCGGCGAGCCGTTCGGCCACCTCCGCCTGCACCATCACCAGGCCACGGCGCACCCCCGGCAGCTCGGCGAGCAGGTGCAGCAACACCGGCACGCCGACGTTGTAGGGCAGGTTCGCGACGATCGCGGTGGGCTCCGCGGCGCCGGTTGCGGCGAGCTCGGTGGCCCGTACCCGCATCGCGTCGGCGGTGGTCACGGTGAGCCGGCCGGCCAGCGTGGGTGCCCGGTCGGCGACGGTCTCGGGGAGCGCGGTGGCCAGCGTCGGGTCGATCTCCACGGCGTGCACCGCGGCGACGGCCGGGAGCAGGGCCAGGGTCAGCGACCCCAGGCCCGGCCCCACCTCGACCACCACGTCGTCCGCGGTCAGCTCGGCCGCCCGCACGATCCGCCGCACCGTGTTCGGGTCGTGCACGAAGTTCTGCCCGAGCCGCTTGGTCGGTCGCAGGTCCAGACGCTCGGCCAGCGCGCGGACCTCCGCGGGCCCGAGCAGCCGCGACGCCAGCGCCTCCGGGGTGCTACTCACCCACCCATCATCCCGTGCGGGTGGATGCACCTACCGGGGCAGGCCGAGCTTGCGGGCGCAGGCGGGCCACGCACCGTAGCCGCCGCGGTCGTCGCGGACCTGTGTGGCGACCGCGATCTGCTCCTCCCGGCTGGCCTGGTGGGGCAGCGGCGCGTACTGGGTGCCGCCGTAGGCCCGCCACGTCGAGGCGTCGAACTGCAGCCCGCCGTAGTAGCCGTTGCCGGTGTTGATCGCCCAGTTCCCGGTGGCCTCACACCGGGCCAGCCGGTCCCAGATCGTGCCGTCGGAGATCACGGGGACCTCCGGCTCGTCGTCGTTGGTACCGACCTTGACCACCCGAGGGGTCGGCGGCGTGCTCGAACCGGCCCGGACCTGCTCACGCCGGATTTCCTCGCCGTTCTGCACGTAGACCCGCATGATCGCGGTCTGCTCGCCGGGGACGCCCGGCTCGACGACCTGCCGTTTGCCGCGCGGCAGTTCCGGATCCTCGATGATCTGCTCGGGCGGGGCGATCTGGCGAACCTCGACGACCTCGCCGACGCCGTTGCGCACGACGTGGACGGCCATGCCCTCGGTCAGCGGGGTCTCTGCGCTGGGCACCGAGACGTCGTCCGGTCCGAGCTCGATCCCGCGCTCGGCCAGCAGCCCCCCGACCGTGCCGGTCGTGGTGGTCAGCGGCTCGGGGGCGCCGGTGCCATCGGCGAGCGACACGTTGCGTGGCACGTGCAGCTCGAGCTGCAGGCCGTTCAGCGGGATCTCGGCATCCGGGGACATGGACATCTGGATCGGCTCGACCTCGACGCCCATTCCGCGCAGGGCCTCGTCGACCGACGCGGCCGTGGTCCAGACCTTCCGCTCGTGGCCGCCCTCGACGAGCGTCAGCATCCGGGCCCGGCTGAGGATGATCTGGTCGCCGTCGGACAGGTCGGTGGACAGGGCCGGCTCGACGCGGTCCTGTGGAGCGGTGTCCAGGCCCGCGGAGCCGAGCGCGCCCGCCACGCTGTCGGCGAAGGTGTGCACGGTGCGGTTCTGCCCGTCGACGGTGATCGTGACGGTCTTGTCCATGGCGAGGGCGGTGGCGCCGCCGGCCGTGAGGGTGAGCAGCGCGGCGAGCGCGGTCGCCTTGGCCAGCAGCCGGCCGCGCCCGGACCGCTCCGGTTCCCGCGGCGCGGGCGGGGCGACATCAGGAGCCGCGGCGGGCCGCACATCGCTGTCGGGCGCGGCGACGGGAACCGAGGCGGTCCACGCATCGACGTCCGGCGCAGCGGTGGCCAGAGCGGCGGTGGATCGCGCGTCGGCATCCGGCGGAGCGGCGAGCTGCGCCTCGACATCCCGACCGGCCGGCGTCAGCGCCGCGGTGGACTCCGCGGCGGCGTCCGGCGCGGCGGTCACCAGGGCCGCGGCGAGCCGTGGCTCGGTGTCCGGTTCGGTGTCCGGCTCGGGCTCGGTGACCGGCCGGGCGCCGGCGGTGGCCACGGGCACAGCGGCGAAGGGCTGGGTGAGCGGCTCCGCGAACGGCTCGTCGCGCGCGGCGGTGAACGCCGCGGCGGTCACCGCCGGGAAGCATCCGGTTGCGGCGTCATCACCCGGGAAGTCGTCGGTGATCCGCGGCAACTGCCCGGTGGGTGCTTCGTCGTCCGCGACGAAGCGCGCGGGGCTCGCCGGCGCCTCGTCGTCGACCACCACGATGGGGCCGGTCACCGGGTCGTCGGTGTACACGGTGATCGGCCCGGTGGGCGGGTCCGCGTCGACATCGGCGGACCCGGAGTAGCGATCCGTGCGCCTGGCGCCCCGGTCGGGGTCGACACCGTGGCCGTCCGGCGCAGCCGAGGGCTCCGGGAAGAACTCCGCCTCCGCCTCCCCGTACCGGTCGCGGTACGGGGCCTCCGAGGGAGCCGCCTGAACCGGGCTCGGGGTGGGGGTCAGCCCGAGCCGGGCGCGGGCGGCCCGGCGTTGCGCGCGCGCGGATACATCGACCACTGGCATCCAGACCTCGTCGGACCGGGCAGGGGAGGAAGAGCGTCGACGGTGGTCGGAGCCGTACGTCGGGGGACACCCCGACCACCGTGTCCGCTGTGCTGGGGAGCGTTCCCCACCCCGGCTTTAGCGATCACGGAACCGTAACGGGGGGCGTTGCGGGCGCTGTACCCGCGACACGCTGTGAGCGCCGAGTGGCCGCTCAGCTACGCCGAGCGAACCCCCTCTGCGCCAGGCGTGGTGCTTCGCACGCCCGGCGGCAGCTCGCCGAGCCGGAACACCCGCTCGGCGTTACGCCTGGCGCACTCGGCGATCCGCTCGTCGGAAACGCCACGTAGAGCGGCCAGGCCGCGCACGGTCCACGGCAGGACGTACGGCTCTCCGGCCCGCCCGCGATGCGGGTGCGGGGTCAGGAACGGCGCGTCCGTCTCCACCAGGAGCAGGTCCTCCGGAACCTCCGCGGCTGCCTCCTGCAGCGCCCGGGCATTACGGAACGTGACCGGCCCGGCGAAGGACATGAGGTAGCCGGCGTCGGCGCAACGCCGGGCCATCTCGACGTCGCCGGAGAAGCAATGGAAGATCACGTCCTCCGGCGCACCCTCCTCGGCGAGGATGCGCAGGACGTCGTCGTGGGCGTCCCGGTCGTGGATCATCAGCGGCTTGCCGATCCGCTTGGCCAGGTCGATGTGGCGGCGGAAGGACTCCTGCTGGGCCGGCGGCGGGGAGTGGTCCCAGTAGTAGTCGAGACCCGTCTCCCCCACCGCGACGACCCGCGGATCCCGGGCCAACCGCTCGATCTCGGCGTGGTCGTCCTCGGTCAGCGCTGCGGTGCGGGTGGGGTGCAGCGCGACGGCCGCGGCCACCCGGTCGTCCCACTGCGCGGCCTGGACCGCCCACCGGGCCGCCGCCAGGTCATCGGCGATCGTGACCGCGCGGGTGACCCCGACAGCGGCCGCCCGGTCCATCGCGGCGGCGACGTCGGCGGCGTCCACGCATCCGCAGGCGTCGAGGTGGGTGTGCGCGTCGACGGTCGGCACCGGCAACGGCTCGGGCGGCTCCGGCCGCTCCCGACGCCCGTGGGCCCCGCTCACCGTCCGGCCCCGTGACCGCGATGAGCAGCGTGGGCGCGGTGGAGGATCGGGATCACTTCTGGATCGGGGCCCACTCCGGGCCGGTCTCACCGAGCTCCGGGTCGAGCTTGGAGAAGATCGGCGTCGGCTTCCGCAGCGGGCGGCCGACCTCGATCGGCGTCGACTCCCAGCGGGCCTGCTCGGCCGCGTAGTCACCCATCAGCACCGGGTAGGACGGCCCGCCACCGAGATCGGGCACCTCCCGGATCTCCGGCTGCGCAGCCCACACCCCGGTGCCGCCCAGCGCCTCGTGCACCTTCTGGGCGGCGTGCGGCAGGAACGGCGTGAGCAGCGTGTTCGCGTCCTGCACGACCTGCAGCGCGGTGTGCAGGACCGTGTCCCGGCGGTCCGGGTCGTCCTTGAGCTTCCACGGCTCCTGGTCCGACAGGTACCGGTTGGCCGCGCCGACCACTCGCATCGCCTCGCCGATCGCCTGCTTGAACCGGCTGCGGGAGAGCAGCTCGCCCACGGTGTCGAAGGCACCGCGGGAGAACGCGAGCAGTTCGGCGTCGGCCTCGGTCGGCGCCGCCGGCTTCGGGATCGCGCCGACGTTCTTGTGCGCCATCGAGATCGAGCGGTTGACCAGGTTGCCCCACTCGTTGGCCAGCTCGAAGTTGATGCGCCGGACGAACTCGTCCCAGGTGAAGTCGGTGTCCTGGTTCTCCGGGCCGGCCACCGCGATGAAGTAGCGCAGCGCGTCCGGGCCGAACTCGCGGAGGAAGTCGCGCACGTAGATCACGGTGCCGCGGCTGGTGGAGAACTTCGACCCGCTCATCGTCAGGAACTCGCTGGAGACGATCTCGCTCGGCAGGTTGAGCGTGCCGAACGCGCCCGGCTCACCGCCGTGGTCGCCCTCCCCGTTCTGGCCCAGCAGCAGCGCCGGCCAGATCACCGAGTGGAAGACGATGTTGTCCTTGCCCATGAAGTAGTAGCCCTGGGCGTCCGGGTCGGTCCACCATTGCTTCCAGGCGTCCGGATCGCCGGTGCGCCGGGCCCACTCGACCGACGCCGAGAGGTAGCCGATCACCGCGTCGAACCAGACGTAGAGCCGCTTCATCGACTGCTCGCTCCAGCCCTCCAGCGGCACCGGCACGCCCCAGTCGAGGTCGCGGGTGATCGGGCGCGGCTTGAGGTCGTCGACGAGGTTCTTGGAGAACTTCAGGACGTTGGGCCGCCAGTCGGTGCGGCTGGACAGCCACGAGCCGAGCGACTCGGCGAACGCGGGCAGGTCGAGGAAGAAGTGCTCGGTCTCGACGAACTCCGGCGTCTCCCCGTTGATCTTGGAGCGCGGGTTGATCAGGTCGGCCGGGTCGAGCTGGTTGCCGCAGTTGTCGCACTGGTCGCCGCGCGCGCTCTCGTAGCCGCAGATCGGGCAGGTGCCCTCGATGTAGCGGTCCGGCAGCGTCCGGCCGGTGGACGGGCTGATCGCGCCCATCGCCGACTTCGCGACGACGTAGCCGTTGCGGTGCAGCGCCAGGAACAGCTGCTGGACCACCTCGTAGTGGTTGGTCGTGGTGGTCCGGGTGAACAGGTCGTAGGACAGGCCCAGCCCCTGGAGGTCCTCGACGATGACCCGGTTGTACTTGTCCGCGAGCTC
This sequence comes from Pseudonocardia bannensis, assembly GCF_012911875.1. Lineage (GTDB taxonomy): Bacteria > Actinomycetota > Actinomycetes > Mycobacteriales > Pseudonocardiaceae > Pseudonocardia > Pseudonocardia bannensis. The sequence goes on from NZ_JAAXKZ010000005.1 coordinate 59,699, forward strand.
GCGCGGGGTCACGCCCTCGGCGTCGGCCTGCACCTGGATCGGCGTGCCGTGCTCGTCGGTACCGCTGACCATGAGGACCCGGTCGCCCATCATCCGCCGGTAGCGGGAGAAGACATCGGAGGGCACACCGAAACCGGAGACATGGCCGATGTGCCGCGGGCCGTTGGCGTAGGGCCACGCCACAGCGGTCAGCACGCGGGAACTCATGACTACCAGCGTATTCCAGCCGGGGAAACGGCTTCCCGTGCGGGCGACGACGGCCCGCTGCGCGAGGATGGCGGACGTGGACCGACGCGCCTACGGCGGCCGCGACGCCGCCGCCCGCGCCGCCGAACGGCGCGCGAAGCTCATGGACGCGGGGCTGCGGATGTGGTCCGACGGCGGATGGGCCGCGGTCACGGTCCGCGGGGTGTGCGCCGCCGCCGGGCTCACCGAGCGCTACTTCTACGAGAGCTTCACCGACCGTGAGGCGCTGCTGCTGGCGATCTTCGACGCGTCCCTGGAGGACACGCTCGCGGCGGTGCTCGCCGCGATGGAGGCAGCACCCGGCACGCCTCCCGACCAGCTGCGGGCCGCCATCGGCGCGTTCGTCGGCCGGATCAGCGACGACCCGCGGCACGCTGTCGGGCTCGTGGAGCCGATCGGCAGCCCGGCGCTGTGGCGGCACCGCCGGGCCGCGTCCACCGGGTTCGCCGACCTCGTCGCCGCCCGGGCGGGGATGGTCACGCCGAACGCCGACCGGGATCGACTGCGGGTCGCCGCCCGGTTCTGCGTCGGGGGCCTGACCGAGCTGATCATCTGCTGGCTGGACGACGGTCGGGCGTCGCCTCCGGACGAGATCGTCGAGCACGGGGTGCGGCTGTTCCGGGCTGCCCTGCGGACGAGCTGACGCGGTCGTGCGCGATGCGTGGGTCCAGGGCGCCCGTTCACCGGGTACGAGCCGCGGCGCCGCTGCGTGACCAGGACGGGGGTTGGGGCAGCTCGACCGGTCCGGCCACGCCCGCCGCGCGCCGGAACGCGGCCATCGCCCGCGGGTGGTAGCGCCACCGCCCGCGGGGCAGCCGCCACAGCGCCCGCAGCACGCCGAGGACCAGCCGCAGCGCCCATGCCCGCGCAGGCGTCCACGGTTCACCGAGCGTCTCCCGGGCCGCGGGCGGCAGCGTGCCCACCGTGAGCAGCCAGTGCAGCCGCACCGCGGGCCACCGCAGCACGCGCCACACCGGTGCCGGCAGTCCGCGCAGCCCCGGGGGCGGCGGCGGGTCGTGGAACGCCGCGACCAGCCGGCGCGCGGCCGGAGTCAGCTGCAGCACGTGCGCGCAGTGCTGGGCGAAGTACGACTCGAACGCGCGCCGGTCGGCCGGCACCGGGCGCATCGACATCCCGTAGAGCCGCCACCACTGCACGCCCTCGGCGTGGAGGCGGTCCAGCTCGTCGTCCCGCAATCGGCGATGGAACGTCTCGGCGTGGGTCCGCACGCCCTCCACGAACGTCGCGTGCGCCCAGTAGAACGTCGCCGGGTCGAGCGCGTGGTAGCGCGCTCCGTCGGGCCGCGAGCCCTTGATGCCGACGTGGTGGTCGCGGACCGTCGCGGCGGTGGTCGCGGCGGCGGGGCCGTCGTAGACCACGCCGAAGATCTCGAACAGCGATCGCCACAGGCGCTGGAACGGTTCGTCGAACACCGCCGAGTGCTCGGCCACGCCCGCCCCCAGCGAGGGGTCCATGACCTGCAGCAGGGTGGCCCGCCCGGTGAAGGCGAACGCCACCCATTCACCGAAGTACCGCCAGGTGAGCGAGTCCGGCCCCAAGGGTCGAGGGGGCTCCGGAGGCTGGACCATGCCGGGAGTATCGATCTGACAACGTCCGTTGTCAATCGATCACCACCGAGCGTCGACCGACCCCTTCTCGGGCGCAGTCCTCACGCGTCCGGCACCCGCCAGCGGAACTCACCGGTCAGCGCGAGTGCCTCCTGCGGGCCGTACGACCTCCTCGGGTAGATCACGGGTTCCGGCCGATGGGCCAGGATCGGGTCGGTCAGCCGCCAGAGCAGCTCGACCTCCTCGGTGCTGGTGAACAGCGTCTGGTCGCCCCGCATGACGTCGAGCAGCAGCCGCTCGTAGGCCTCGAGCGGCTCGGAACCGGGGAACTCCTGGAGCAGGTCGATCTTCATCCGGCCGCGGCCCAGCTTCAGGTCCGGGCCCGGGATCTTGGCGCGGACGTCGACGAACATCTGCGGATCGTCGGTGAGCTCGAGGACCAGCTCGTTGCACGGGTCGTCGACCTCCTCGGGGAACATCTTCAGCGGCGGCTCCCGGAAGCCGAGCGTGATCGTCCGCCGGCTCTCGGCCATCGCCTTGCCCGTCCGCAGGTAGATCGGCACCCCGAACCAGCGCCAGTTGTCGATGTAGACCTCCATCGCCACGAACGTCTCGACGTTCGAGGCGGCGTCGACTCCCTCCTCGTTGCGGTAGCCCTCGTACTGCCCGAACACGATGCGTTCCGGGTCCAGCGGTCGGATCCCGCGGAAGACCTTGACCTTCTCCTCGTGCAGGGACTGCGAGTCGATGCGCACCGGCGGCTCGAGCGCGATGAAACCGAGTAGCTGGAACAGGTGGGTGGAGATCATGTCCCGGAACGTGCCGGTGGACTCCATGAAATCGGCCCGGCCCTGGATGTCGATCTCCTCGGGCACGTCGATCTGCACGTAGCAGACGCACTGGTGGTTCCACTGCGGCTCGAACAACCCGTTGGCGAAGCGCAGGGCCAGGATGTTCTGCACCGCCTCCTTGCCGAGGAAGTGGTCGATGCGGAAGATCTGCTCCTCACCGAACACCTCGTGCAGGACGACATTGAGCTGCCGGGCCGACTGCAGGTCGGTCCCGAAGGGCTTCTCCAGGACGAGCTTGGCCCGCTGATGCAGCTCGAACTTGCCGAGCATGCGCACCATCGGCCCGGCCACCGCCGGCGGGACGGCCAGGTACATCAGCCGCTGCGTGTTCGAACCCAGCTCCTGCTCGGCCTCCCGGACGACCTCGACCAGCTCGGCGCCGTCGTCGACCGAGGCCACCACGAAGCCGAGCCGCTTGGCGAACTCGTGCCACTCCCCGTGGTCCTGGAGCTTGCCGCGGAACTGCTCGATCGCGGCGTGGACCATGTCCCGGAACTCCTCCTGGGAGCCGGGGGCGGCGCGCCCCGAACCGATGATCCGGAACCTCTCCGGCAGCAGGCCCAGGTGCCACAGGTGATACAGGCCCGGGAAGAGCTTGCGACGGGCCAGATCGCCGGTCGCGCCGAAGATGACGAAGACATGCGGGTCCAGCGTGGTCAGCGCCATGGCCGAGCAGGTACCCACAGGTGCCGGATCGGAACCACCCCTGCGCCGCGCGGTCGACGGTTCGGCGTCGGATGAGCACGACGTCGTAGGTGCACCGCATCGTGTGCCGGCCGTGGTCGCCCGTGGCCGCGTCCCGCCGGCGGTCGCCGTTCGACGATGCCCGGGCTCGGTGCCCGTCGCCGTCGTACTCGATGGCGAACAGAGCGCCCGGATAGGCGAGGTAGACGTCAGGGAAGACCCCGCACGGATCGCGGCCCCGCCGGTTGGTTGCCCGGGACCGGTCCGGCGTCGATCCCGGTGGCCGGCTCAGTCCCGGCTCGCGAGAGCCGCGTTGTAGAGCTCGCGTTTCGCGACGCCGGCCGCCGAGGCCACCGCGGCCACCGCGTCCTTGAGCCGCTCCCCCGCGTCGACCCGCTCCTGCACCGCCCCGACCAGCGACGACACCGACGGCGCCGCAGCCGGCGCCGCACCGGCGAGCACCACGGTGATCTCACCGCGGACCGGGCCCTCCTCCGCCCAGTCGGCCAGCTCCGACAGCGGGCCGCGGAGCACCTCCTCGTGCTTCTTGGTCAGCTCCCGGCACACCGCGGCCGCCCGGTCCGGGCCCAGCACCGCGACCGCGTCGGCGAGCGTCTCGGCCAGCCGGTGCGGCGACTCGAAGAACACCGCCGCCCGCGGCTCCGCGGCCAGCGTCTCCAGCCAGCGCCGGCGCTCACCGGAGCGCCGCGGCGCGAACCCCTCGAAGCAGAACCGCTCGCAGGGCAGCCCCGAGAGCACCAACGCCGTCGTCACCGCCGAGGGCCCGGGCAGGCACGTCACCGGCAGCCCCTCCGCCGCGGCCGCCGCGACGAGCCGGAACCCGGGGTCGGACACCGCCGGCATCCCGGCGTCGGTCACGACGAGCACCGTCCGGCCGGCCCGGACGTCGGCGAGCAGGCCCGGCAGCCGGGTCGCCTCGACGGCGTCGTAGTGGCTGACCACCCGGCCGCCGACGGGAACGCCGAGCGCCGCGGCGAGGGCACGCAGCCGCCGGGTGTCCTCCGCCGCGATCACGTCCGCCTCGGCGAGGGCTGCGAGCAGCCGGCCGGAGGCGTCCCGGGAATCGCCCAGCGGCGTGGCCGCGAGCACCAGGCGACCCGTGGCATCCGGATCGAGGTGTGGCGCCGCGCCCGTCGGGGGTCCACTCGACATGTCCTCAGCCTACGATCGGCGCGCGTGGGGTATCGCACCGTCGTCACGGAGACGGCCAGGCCGGCGGAGATCGTCGACGACGCCCCAGCTCGCGGCGTCGAGCCGATCGGCATCCGACCGCCGCTGACCCCGGCGCCGGCCGATCCGACGCCCCTGCTGGGCCCTCCCGCGCCGACCGACCGGCTGCGGGGCTGGCTGGTCGCGATCGGGCTGGCGGTGCTCGGCGGGGTGCTGCGCTTCGCCGGTCTCGGCTACCCCACCGACGGCGGCACCCCCGTCTTCGACGAGAAGCACTACGTGCCCCAGGCCTGGCAGATGGTGCGCAACGGCGGGGTCGAGGACAACCCGGGCTACGAGCTGGTGGTGCATCCCCCGCTGGGCAAGCAGCTGATCGCGCTGGGCGAGCTGGCGTTCGGCTACAACGGCGTCGGCTGGCGGGCCGCGGCCGCGCTCGCCGGCACGCTGTGCGTACTGCTGATCGTGCGGGCGACCCGGCGACTGACCCGCTCGACGCTGCTCGGCGGGATCGCCGGGGTGCTGCTGATCTGCGACGGCATGAGCCACGTGCAGTCGCGGATGGGGATGCTCGACATCTTCTCCGCGCTGTTCGTCCTGGCCGCCTTCGCGACCCTGGTCCGCGATCGCGACGACGTGCGCGAACGGATGGCCGTCGTGCTCGCCGGCGGCCGGGTGCGCGACTCGCCGTACGGGCCGCGCTATGGGGTCCGCTGGTGGCGGCTGGCCACCGGGGTGCTGCTGGGGCTGGGCTGCGCCGTGAAGTGGTCCGGGGTGTACTGGCTGGTCGCGTTCGCCGCGCTGACCCTGATCTGGGACCTGACCGCGCGCCGTGCCGCGGGCGTGCAGCGGCCCTGGATGGGCACTCTCGTCCGCGACGTCGCGCCCGCGGCCTGGGCGTTGGCGCTCGTGCCGGTGCTGGCCTACCTGTCGGGCTGGTGGGCGTGGTTCGGCAGCGAGACCTCGATCGACCGGCACGCCGTCGGCACCGGTGTCGGCGCGGACGGGCCGTGGTCGTTCGTGCCGACCACGCTGCGCTCGCTCTGGCACTACAGCAGCCACGTGCTGGCGTTCCACTCCGGCCTCGACACCCCACCCGGGGAACCGCACCCCTGGGAGTCCAAGCCGTGGACGTGGCCGATGGGCCTGCGCCCGATGCTCTACTACTACGCGTCCGGGGAGGACGTCGGCGGCTGCGACGGATCCGAGTGCGTCAGCGCGGTGATGCTCGTCGGCACGCCCGCGCTGTGGTGGGCGGCGATCCCGGTCCTGGCCTGGTCGGTGTGGCGGGTCGTCACCCGGTCCGACTGGCGCTACGCCGCGGTCCTGGTCGGCTACGCCGCGGGGGTGCTGCCGTGGCTGCTCAACATCGACCGGCAGATGTACTACTTCTACATGACGCCGGTGGCGCCGTTCCTGATCATGGCGACGGTGCTGGTGATGGGCGAGATCCTGGGCCGGGCCCGGGCGTCGGCGGAGCGCCGCCAGACCGGGCTGCTCGTCGTCGCGCTCTGGGTGGGCGCGGTGGTCGCGAACTTCGCCTGGCTGTGGCCGATCCTGGTGGGGTCACCGATCACCCCGGACCAGTGGAACGCGCAGCTCTGGTTGCCGTCCTGGCGCTGAGCCCGCGTCCCCGGCGGCTCAGTGCTCGTCCGGCGGGACGAACAACCCGCCCCGCTTGAGCGTCGCGGCGATCAGCGCGGAGTCCAGCGCGGCGACCCCGGCGAGCCACGGTGCGGTGGTCAGGAAGTCGTGCAGGGCGTCCACGCTGGGCAACGCGACCTCCGCCATCAGCTGGTGCTCGCCGGAGATGCAGCTCGCGTAGCGGACCCAGGGCTCACGACACAGGGCCCCGGCCACCGCCTCGACGTCCCGGGGCGCGGCCCGGGCCCACACGATCGCCCGGACGGCGAACCCCAGCCGCACGGGGTCGACGATGGCCCGGATGAGCAGCCGGCCCTCCCTGCGCAACCGTTCCACCCGGCGGCGCACCGCGGCCTCCGACAGGCCGGTGACCCGGGCCAACTCGGCGAAGTCACGGCGGGCGTCACGCTGCAGGGCGGCGAGCAGCATCTGGTCGGCCCGGTTGCGCCCCTTGGTCTCCCCGAAGGGCACCTGTTCGGGCAGCGGCAGGTGCTCGGTGAGGGCGTCGCGCTCCTCCGGTCCGAGCAGGCCGGGCCGCCACTGGTGGGCGGTCCGGACGTAGCGCAGCACGGTCCAGGTGACGCTCTCCACCAGCCCCGGCAACGCCGGCAGTTCGTCGACGACGAGCCCCGCGAGTCGCTGTGGCGGGCAGTCGATCTCCGCGATGCAGCCGACGGGCCCGGCCAGCACGTGGGCGTAGCGGGTGTCGCGGCGGCGGGCCAACGCGAGCGCGACGAGCCGTTGCTGCCCGGGGCGGCAGCGGATCCCGACGATCGTTCCGGCCGCCGGCGCCGGCAACCCGGTGACCCGCACGATCCCGGAGCCGAGCAACCGCTCGCCGCGCGGGGCCACGGTGTGTTCGGACTCGCCGAGCGCGTCGGCGATGCGGTGCCAGGACGCCCGGCCGTCGATCTGCAGGGCGCCGACGATGCGGCGATCGAGCGCGTCCAGGGTGTCGATCACCGAGCACCCCGCTGTTCTCGCTCGCGACACCTCCGTGCCGGTCCCGTCGCCTGAGTCGATCAGTGTGCCGGTCGGGACCGGCCGCCCCGGGGTGCCACGCGGGCGGCCGTCCGGCCTTCACCCACCCGATCACCCACCCGATGCCAGCAGCATGCTGGCCGTGAGTGCCAGCACGACGCTGGTGAGCTGCAGCCCGGTCAGCCGCTCCCGCAGCACGGTGCGGGCGAGCAGCACGACCACCACCGGATACAGCGACACCAGGACGGCGCTGACGCTCAACGAACCGCTGCGGGTGGCCAGCAGGAACAGCGCGTTCGCGACGGTGTCGAGCATCCCGCTGAGGGCCATCAGGCCCCATCCCGCGACCGGCTCGCCGCGCTGCCACCGGGCCGCGACGACGATCGCGAGCAGCGTCGTGGACACGGCCCGCCCGGCGAGCAGCGGCCAGAGCCCCGAGTCGGCCGGGGTGGCGTCCAGGGCTACGAAGAACAACCCGAACCCCAGCCCGGAGCCCAGACCCAGCGCGAGACCGGTGCCGGCGGCCCGATCGCGGCGGCTGCCGGCGGTGGCGAGGACGATCGCGACCAACGCGACGGCCATCGCGGCGAGCGTCACCGGTCCCGGCCGCTCGCCGAGCAGCACCCCGATCACGAGCGGCAGCCCGGCACCGACGACCGCCGACAGGGGCGCGACCACGCCCATCGGGCCGACCGCCAGCCCGCGGAAGTAGAGCAGCAGTCCGGAGACCCCGGCGAGCCCGGCCAGCACGCCGATACCGGCGGCGGCCGTGGACGGGCGGCCGGGCAGCAGCAGGACGGCCGGCACGAGGGCCAGCAGGCCGGCGAGCTGGGCGACCGCGGTGACGGTCAGCGTCGAGGCCCGGCGGGACGCCAGTCCGCCGGCGAAGTCGGCCACGCCGTAGGCCACTGCGGCCGGTGCGGCGAACAGGGCGGGCATCGGTGGCGCTCCGTTCGGTTCGTCGTGAGGATGTCCCAGCCCGGTGGCTTCGGACGGATGCTGGCGATGAATATCAGCGAATGTCGGCCCGGCGGCGAGCGGGTGGCCGGGGCCGGTCAGCACCCGTCGAGACGCAGCGGGCGGTGCACCGGGTCGACCTCGAGCGTCACCCGGTCGAAGCGCGACCGGTACCCGCAGCCGCCGTTCGACACCACCTCGACGCGGTCGTCGCCGGCGAACCGGACGTCGGCCGGCGCGGCCCCGCCCTCGAGCCCCTGCCAGACCAGCGCGTCCTGGGCGAAGGGTCCGCTGCCCGCGCGGAGCCGGACCGCATAGACGGGGTCGATCCCGGCGAACGCGCCGCCCTCGACCGTCACCAGCCGGTAACCCCCGGCCGTCCGCTCGTCGACGACCCGGCCGGGGCCGATGAACTGGGCCACGAACCAGAGCAGCCCGACCCAGCCGAGTGTGACGAGCACGCCGGCGACGGTGATCAGCACCTGGCCGGTGCGGCGGCGGGACAGCCCGGCCAGGAACACGGTGCCCAGGATCATCGTCACGGTGACGAGAACACCGATGTACCAGGGCGCGAGGAGCAGATGGAAGGGATCGACGATCGCCGCCGCGGACAGCGCGCCCGCCGAGAGCGCGAGCGAACCGAGGACGAGGGACCGGCGGCGGGCCGTCGGCAGCGTCGGCATGGTGACGACCTCCGCGGAGAAAACATCGACCCCGGCCGGATTCCCGGCCGGGGTCGATGTGTGGTGGTGGAGCTGAGGGGAATCGAACCCCTGACCTTCTCGATGCGAACGAGACGCGCTACCAACTGCGCTACAGCCCCAAACCCGTCCGACCGTGACCGGCGAACGGGAGAAACCTTAGCAGCCCCTCATTCGCCCGCTGCACGGCGGTAGTCCGGTCGCCCCGGAGAGTCGAGTTCGCTCAGCTCGACGTCCTCCTCATCGACCTCGACCAGGGTTGTTCCGGCTGGTAGCGGGGGTGGCGGGGCCGGGGCGAGCCGAGGCAACGTCGCCTCCGGTTCGGCCGCGTCGCCGTCCCCGTCGCGCGGGGTCACGGTGCGCGGCCGGGCTGACAGGACGCCGACCGGTTCCCCGGTCCCGCGAACCCGCTCGGGGTCGTCGTCGACGTCCTCGGTCCAGGCGACATCGTCGACGTCCTCGTCGAGGTCGCCGTCGATGCCACCGCGGTCGCCGGCCGCCTCGACCTCGAGGTCGTCACGCAGGTCCTCGGGGAGGTCCTCCCCGACGTCGTCGAAGTCCTCCGCGTCGGCCGGACACGCCCGGCCCGCCTCGCGGCCGCGGCGGGCCCACTCGTCCAGTTCGGGGTCGTCGGCCGCGGGAGGACGTCGGGTGCCGGCCATCCGCGCGGCACGCCGCGCCCGGATCGCCTCCTCCAGGCGGACCTGGCGGCGTAGGTAGACGAGGTAGCCGACGAGCGCGAGGTCGATCAGCAGGTGCAGCCACCACAACGCCGGCAGCGCCAACCCGGCGACGATCGCGGAGACCCCGGCCAGCGCCAGCAAGGCGAGCACGATCCGCTGGCGGACCGCATAGCGCGCCCGGGCCGCGAGCGCCGCCGCCTCCGGGTCGAAGCCGCCGCGGCCGGGGCGGTAGCGCGCCGGTGGACGCTCCCAGCGCCGCTCGTCGTCCTCGACGGGAGGCCGATCATCGGCCTCCGGTCCGGGCGGCCGGGCGTCGATCGGCTCCGGGCCACTGCGGGCACCGGACGGCACCTGCGCATCCACCGCACGGGTCTCCCCGGTCCGGGCCGCCGGCACCCGTGCGGTCTGCTCGGTACGGTCGGGTTGGGTCGCCACCGGCCGCGGCTCCTGAGCCTGGTCCACCTGGTCCACCTCCTGGGTCCGGCGCCGCTGGTGCGGCCGCTCCAGCACCCGTCCGGAGAGCGCGGCCGGGCTCAGCCGCGCCACCTCCTGCTGACGCCGGGCGACCGCCGGGACGAGGATCAGCAGCCAGAGCACCACCAGTCCCGCGAAGATCAGCGAGCTGGGCACGGCTGCCTCCTCCCCCCGTCGGCGCAGTCCGGACACGACCCAGCCACCCCGGCCAAGATCGCACCCGGGCACCAACGGTAATGAGCGCGACGGTGGGAGTCCGGAAACGACGCGCCGTGTTCAACGAGAACACTGCTGTTTCAACCGGGACGGGTGTGACGGTTGGTGCTTTCGTGGGTGCACGAGTGATCGCGCGTGGTGGCTCTCAGTGGTGCGCAACCCGAGTGGCCCAGCGGGACGGGGGCCGCAGTCAGACGCGCTCCGCCAGCCCGCGCCCGACCAGCCGACCGACGATCCCCCCGGCCGGCACCTCCTCCACGGTCATCGCGAAGCAGAGGTGGTCACGCCAGGCGCCATCGACGTCGAGATAGCGGGCGAACAGACCCTCCCGGCGGAAGCCGAGCTTCTCCAGAACCCGCAGGCTGGCCGCGTTCTCCGGCCGGACGGTGGCCTCCAACCGGTGCAGGCCGACAGCGGAGAAACAGTGGTCGATCACCAGCGCGACGGCCGCCGTCGTCACACCGGCACCGCTGACCCGGGAATCGCACCAGTACCCGACATAGGCCGACAGCAGCGGCTCGCGCACCACGTTGCCCACCATGACCTGACCCACCAGCCTGCCGTCGCAGGTCACCGCGAACGGCAGTGCCGTGCCGCGCCGTCCGGCGGAGCGCAGCAGCGCCCAGCGCGCGGGCCACTCGACGACGGCGTTGCGCTGCGCCCAGGTGCCCGGGGCACTGGGCTCCCACGGGGTCAGGGTGCGCTCGTCACGGATCCGGATCTCCGACCAGGCCGACGCGTCGCGCAACCGCACCGGCCGCAGCTCGACCACCCCCACCGGCACCCGCAGTGCCCCGAGTCGGGCCGGCCAGCCGGGGTGCCGTCCGGTCCGTTCCGGGAGGGCATGCGCCACGTCTGCTCCGCCAGCTCCGTCAGCCCGGTCGCCGCGTTCAGCCGCGCGACGGCAGGAACGCGACGCTGACGGCCTGGTCGACGGTCGCGTCGGCGACATCCTCGGGCAGCACGATCAAGCCGTTGGCGTCGGCCATCGAGGAGAGCAGGTGCGCACCGGAGACACCGAGGGGTTGGACGAGGTAGTCGCCGGTCGCCTGCTCGCGCAGCAGCCGTCCCCGGAGATAGCCACGCCGCCCCGGGGTCGACGACACCGGCGAGGTCAGCCGGGCGGTGACCATGCGGCGGTACGGGTCGGTAAGGCCCAGACCGAGCCGGATCAACGGGCGCACCATCACCTCGAACAGGAGGAGCGCGGTGGCCGGGTGCGACGGGAACAGGAACGTCGGCACCGCGTCGGCGCCCAGGCGGCCGAACGCCTGAGTGGAGCCGGGGTGCATGGCGACCCGGGTGAAGTCGAGCTCGCCCAGCCCGTCGAACGCCGCCCGGACCTCGGCACCGGCGTTCCCGGCGACGGCCCCGCACACGACCAGCACCTCGCTGAACGGGAGCAGGTCCTCCACCGCGGCGCGCAGCTCGCGCGCGTCAGAGCGGACGAGGCGGGCCCGCGAGGTCTCCGCGCCGGCCTCCCGCGCGGCCGCGGTGACGGCGTGCGAGCACACGTCGGCGACCTGCCCGGCCCCCGGCGTGCGGGCCAGCTCGACCAGCTCGTCGCCCACCGACAGCACCGCGACTCGCGGGCGCGGGTGCACCAGGAGCTTGTCCCGGCCGACCGCGGCGAGCAGCCCGACCTGGGCCGCGCCGACCACCTGGTCGCGGCGCACCGCGACGTCACCGGGCTGCACGTCCTCACCGATCCGGCGGACGAACGCCGCCGACGGCACGCCACGGTGCACCCGCAGCCGCGCCGTCGCCCCGTCGGTATGGTCCGCGGGCACCACGGCGTCGGCCAGGGTGGGGAGCGGCGCCCCCGCAACGACCCGGACGGCCTGTCCCGGCTGCAGCCGCAGCGGCTGCCTCGACCCGGCCGGGATCTCACCCACCACCGGTATCGAGACCGGCTCGGCCTCGCTCGCCCCGACCAGGTCCACACTGCGCACGGCGTAACCGTCGATCGCCGCCTGATCGAACCCGGGCAAGGGGCGGGAGGCCACGACCTCTTCCGCGGACCGCAGGCCCTGAGCGTCGGAGATCGCCACCCGCACCGGCGCCGGCCGGACCGCGGCGTCCAGCACCCGGGCCAGCTGCTCGTCGACCGACCGCACCCGGACTAGCCCTCCAGCCGGGAGCCGAGCCAGCTGCGCAGCTCGGGTCCGTAGTCGGGATGCTGCAGCGCGAAGTCCACGAAGGCCCGCACGTAGCCACCGGGGTTGCCCAGGTCGTGGCGGCCGCCGCGGTGCACGACGACGTGCACCGGGTGCGCCTCGGAGATCAGCAGCGCGACGGCGTCGGTGAGCTGCAGCTCGCCCCCGGCGCCGGGGGTGATGCGCTCCAGCGCGTCGAAGATGGCCCGGTCCAGGATGTAGCGACCGGCCGCGGCGTAGGTGGACGGCGCCTGGTCGGCGGGGGGCTTCTCGACCATGCCGTGCACCCGCTTGACGTCGGGGTCGTCGGTGTCGGAGACGTCGAACACCCCGTAGGCGGAGATCTCCGGGCCGGGGATGTCGAAGGCGCACAGGACGCTGCCGCCGAACTCGGCCCGGACAGCCGCCATCCTGGAGAGCACACCGGTGGGCAGCACCAGGTCGTCGGGCAGCAGGACGGCGATGGCCTGCTCGTCGTCGGCGAGCGCCTCGGCCGCACATCCCACCGCGTGCCCAAGGCCCTTCGGCTCGTGCTGGGTGACCGTGCGCACGCTGATCAGGTCCGCGGCGCGGCGGACCTTCTCCAGCAGCGCGTCCTTGCCGCGCTCCTTGAGCGTCTCCTCGAGCTCGGGCGCCGGGGCGAAGTGCGCGGCGACGGCGTCCTTGCCCGGAGAGGTGACGATGAGCAACTGCTGCGCCCCGGCCTCCGCGGCCTCGGCGGCGACCAGTTCGATACCCGGTGTGTCGACGACCGGGAGCAGTTCCTTCGGCACCGTCTTGGTGGTCGGCAGGAACCGTGTGCCGAGGCCGGCAGCGGGGACCACGGCGGAGCGGAACGGCAGCGACTCGCTCATGGTCGGCGAGCCTAACCGCGCCGGTAGCGTGCTCGCGTGACGGCTCGCACTGAACCACCCGGTTCGGCCGGTGGGGGGCATCCGGCTACTCCGGGCGATGGCGACGAGGGCGGTCGGGCCGCCGGGGTCGCCGAGGGCAAGGACGTCTGGCGGCGGCGGGTGCTCGCTGCCCGGCGCGCACTGGCCCCCGAGGAACGGGCGGCCCGCGCCGCGGCGCTGGCCGAGGGCGCGGTCGCACTGGCGGCGGGATGCACGGGACCGGTGTGCGCGTACCTGCCCGTGGGCCGCGAACCCGGGTCGGTGGCGGGCCTGGACGCGCTGCGCGCAGCCGGGCACGAGGTGCTGCTGCCGGTGGTGCCCGACCGCGCCGGCCCGCTGGACTGGGCCCGGTACGACGGCCCGGACTGGCTCGCCGACGGGCCCCTGGGCCTGCGCGAGCCGACCGGTCCACGCCTCGGGGTGACCACGATCACCCGGGCCGGTCTGGTCCTGGTCCCGGCGCTCGCGGCCGACCGCCGCGGCGTCCGGCTGGGGCGGGGCGGCGGCTACTACGATCGGACGCTTCCGCTGGCCGGACCGGGTACGCAGCTGGTGGTCCTGCTCAACGACGACGAGTTGGTGGCGGAGCTGCCGGCCGAACCGCACGACGTCCGGGTGACCGCCGCGCTGCTGCCGCGCGCCGGTGTGGTGATGCTCGGCGACACGATCTGATCCGGTCGGGTTAGACTGGCACTCTCTGTGTGGGAGTGCCAGTTGCGGAGGATTTCGTGCCGACTTATCAGTACGCCTGCACCGCCTGCGAACACCGGTTCGAGGCAGTGCAGTCCTTCTCCGACGACTCGTTGACCGAGTGCCCGGTGTGCCAGGGACCGCTGCGCAAGGTGTTCTCGTCGGTCGGGATCGTGTTCAAGGGCAGCGGCTTCTACCGCACCGACAGTCGCTCCGGATCGAGCGCGGTCGACGGCGCCCGCAAGGAGCCGGTGTCGAGCGGCAGCAAGGAGACCGTGGCCGCGTCCTCGGGGGCCTCCTCCGGTTCGGGCGACTCCGGCGGCTCGTCCGCGAGCAGCGCCCCCGCCGCCGCCGCTTCCTGAGCGGCGTCACGGCCGTGACCTCGGCCGGGGCGCACCCCCGGTCAGGGTCACCCGTACGCCCGTATCCGGACCGCGGCGCCGGCCGGTGCCGTCCCGGTTGTCCACATGCGCCGGTGGTTGTCCACAGCTCCCGCCGCGCCGCCCTCCGTACCGCCTGATCGCCTACCGTCGCCGGCGGGCCCACCGGGTCCGTCCACCGGGACCACCGGCGGCGACAGGAGGCAGGGATGCGCGGCAGCAGCGGGCCGGTCCGCGGGCCGGCAGCGGCCCGGGCGCCGAGGGCGTCGGGGGCCCTGTCGCCACGGCTGAGGCACCGGGTGGTCGAACTGGTGCACGGGCCGGGCTGGCGCCGGGTCGCGATGGCCCGCCGGATCGGAGCGGGCCTGCTCGTCACGCTGGCGCTGGTCCTTGCCCTCTCACCCGGCGCAGGGTCCGGCGGTGTCGCGCTGCTCGTCACCACGCACGACGTCGCCGCCGGGGCCACGCTGCGCGCCGAGGACCTGACGGTCAGGCACTGGCCCGCCGAGCTCGTCCCCGCCGGGGCGCTGCGCAGCGCGGGCGACGTCGAGGGCCGCGTCCTGGTCGGGGCGGCGCGCGCCGGGGAACCTCTCACCGACCTGCGCATCGCCGGCCCCGAACTCGCGGCCACGGCCACCGGCTCCCCCGACTCGGCCAGTGTGCCGGTGCGGCTGGCCGATGCCGGAGTCGCCGATCTGCTGCGTCCGGGCAGCGCGGTCGATGTCGTGACGGTCGGCCCGAGCACGGACGAGCCGGTCGTGCTGGCGGGTCACGCGATCGTGCTCACCGTGCTGTCGCCCGCCGGCGGGGCCGGCTTCGGTTCGGCTGCACGCGGGCCGCTGGTACTGGTCGCCCTCCCCCGCGAGAGCGCGTCGCGCGTGGCGGCCGCCGCACTGTCCGATCAGGTCGCTCTTACCCTTCGATGATCCCGGACCGGTCGGGATCGGAGTAGAAGGGATCGAGAGTGCTCAAGGGGTTCAAGGACTTCGTCCTGCGCGGCAACGTGGTCGATCTGGCGGTGGCCGTCGTCATCGGGGCCGCGTTCAGCTCCATCGTCACGGCGTTCACCAGCAAGATCATCCAGCCGCTGCTCAACGCCATCCCGCCCGCCAACACCCCTGGCCTCGTCATCCCGATCGTCCAGGGCAAGGAGAACACCTACATCGACGTCTCGGCCGTGATCACGGCGACCATCAACTTCGCGATCGTCGCGGCGGTCGTCTACTTCGTCTTCGTGCTCCCGCTGAACACTCTGAAGGCCCGGCGCAAGCGCGGCGAGGAGCCGGGCCCGGCCGAGCCGACGGACGTCGAGTTGCTCACCGAGATCCGCGACCTGCTCAAGGCCCGGACCGGCACCACGGGCGACGGCACGCACAAGGCCTGATCCGATCGGACCCGTGGGGTGGGCCCGGTCCCACCCCACGGGTACCCCGGGCGTTCGGACCCGAGCACCACCCGAGAGGGTGGAGCCGACTCGCCTCGGCCCGTTCGGGAGGCACCCGCTGCGGGTCGGCTGCGACGCTCCCTGATCCTCGGCGCGGACCGGACGGGCTCAGTCCCGGTCGTGGTGCGGGGGGCGGTTGGCCCGCAGCCACTCCTCGTCCGACGGTGCGGCACCGTCCCCGGAGTTGCCCGGCTCCCCGAGTTCGTCGCGGGTGACCGTGGGTAGAACGTCACCGAAGATCTCATCGATCTTCCGCCGTACCCGATCCGGGAGTTCTGCCACGGGTCCATGGTGCCTCATCCCGCCGACAACGCGCTCCGGTGCCACGATGACCACATCAGGTCGCCGGACCGGCGCCTCCACAGGGATCGGGGGTCGACGATGAGCTTGAAGGACAAGGCGAAGAACCTGGCGGACGCAGCCAAGGACAAGGCCGGCACCTACGCCGGCACGGCCAAGGACAAGGCCGGCACCTACGCCGGGACGGCCAAGGAGAAGGCCGGCGAGTACGGCGGCACCGCGAAGGAGAAGGCCGCCGGCTACACCGAGAAGGCCGCCGACCTCGCAGCCAAGGGCGTTGACCGGGCCGCCGCCGGGGTCGACAAGGTCACCGGGGGCCGCTTCCACGACACCATCGAGAGCATCAGTGAGAAGGTCGGGGACATCCTGGACCACGAGCGCCGGGCCACCGACCGGGCCGCGACCGCCGGGCCGGAGGCGGCCGCGCCCACCGAGGCCGGAGCTGCCGGGCCGGTGACCCCGGCCGCGACGACCGGTGCCGGAGCCGCCGACGTCACCCCGGCCACCCCCACCGCGACGGGCTCGCCGATCACCCCGGCCGCGCCGGCGAGCGGTGCCGCGCCGGCGGACCGGGACGACACCGGCCCGAAGACCGGCTGAGCGACGGATCGGGGCGGACGCCGGCGTCAGTCGGAGTCGAGTCCCGAGAGCTCGGCGATGACGTGTGCGACCAGTGGCGTGAGGGTCGCCATACCGTCGCGCACCGCGGCCCGTGACGGCGCCAGGTTGACCACCAGGGTGCTGCCGGAGACGCCGACGAGGCCGCGGGACAGCCCGGCGTCCACCGCGCCGGCCGCGAGCCCTGACGCCCGGATCGCCTCGCCGATGCCCGGGATCGGCCGGTCGAGCACGCCCGCCGTGGCGTCGGCGGTGACGTCACGCGGGGAGACCCCGGTACCTCCGACCGTGATCACCAGGTCGACGCCGCCGATCACCGCGGTGTTCAGGGCGTTGCGGATCGCCACCGACTCCCCGGGGACCACGACCACCGCGTCCACGACGAAGCGGGCCTCCTCGAGCAACTCGGTGACCAGGGGGCCGACGGTGTCCTCCCGTTCACCGTGGCTGACCCGGTCGTCCACGATCACCACGAGGGCTCGGCCGATCTGCGGGGGCGCCATCTCCATGCGATCACCGTAGCGGGACGACCGAGGCGACGCGCCGAACGCTCCCCACCCGTGTAGAGGTGGGCCGCACCGGCGCCGGGAGGGGGTGCCGGCGTCGGCGCGGCCCAGCCCGGATCGTGGGGCACCACGAACCGGGACTGCGCGAACTTCGCAGAATTCGCTACCACACGTCAATGAATCAGTACACAGCGGTCGCCGGATCAACCTGTCTGTCCGGCCAGCGTGACCGTGACCTGCCGGTCGCCGACGGTCAGGGTGATCTGTTCGCCGGGCGCGCGCTCCCGGATGGCGGCGATCAGCTCGTTCCCGTCGGTGATGATGCGGTCGTCGACCCGGGTGACGATCTCGCCGGGGCGCAGGCCCACCTGCTCCGCGGGGCCACCGGGGGTGATCTCCCTGATCACGGCTCCGGTCCCGTTCCGCGGACCGCCCACGGTGAGGCTGACGCCGAGGACCGCCCGGGTGGCCTTGCCGGTGCGCTCCAGTTCCTCGGCGGTGCGCTTCGCCTGGTTGATCGGGATGGAGAAGCCGACCCCGATGGACCCGCCCTGGGCCCCGGTGGTCGCGATCGCCGAGTTGACGCCGACCACGCGGCCCTGCATGTCGACGAGCGGCCCTCCGGAGTTTCCGGGGTTGATCGCGGCATCGGTCTGCAGCGCGTTGAGTACGGTCGCCTCGCTGATGCCGGAGTCACCGCCGACACTGACCGCGCGGTCGAGCGCGCTGACGATGCCGGTGGTCACCGTGCCGCCCAGCCCCAGCGGCGAGCCGAACGCCACGACCTGCTGCCCGACCCGGACCGATTCGGAGTTGCCCAGCTCGATCGGTGTCAGCCCGGAGATGTTCTGGGCCCGAATGACCGCGAGATCGGAGTTGGGGTCCCGGCCGACGATGGTGGCGGTGGCGTTGCGGCCGTCCTGGAACACCGCGACGACCGTGCCGCCGTTCGCGGCGACCTCGATGACGTGGTTGTTGGTGAGGATCAGCCCGTCGGCGCTGAGGACCATGCCGGATCCCTCACCCGCGGTGCGCTGCCCCTCGACCCGCAGCTGCACGACGCTGGGCAGCACCCGCTGCGCGACGGCCTCGACGGGGCTGAGCGGTGCCGCCGCCGTATCGATCTCGGGGAGGGGCTCGCTGAGCACGCCACTGGAGCCGCCGCTGCCGCCACGATCGGCCAGCGCGTAGCCCACCGTCCCCCCGATCCCACCGCCGAGCAGGGCGGCGATCAGCACCAGCACGCCCAGCTGAGCGATCCCGCGGCGCCCGGCTCCGCGCTCCGGGCCGGGCTGCCGCACACCGAACTGCTGGGCGCCGAACTGCTGGGCGCCCGTGTGCTGGGTGGCGGCGCCCGGGTAGCCGCCGTACCCCTCCGGCCCGGGCCGGTAGTAGGGGTTGGGCCGGGAGCCGCCGGCGTAGCCGTACTGGCCGGCGTAGGACGCCGGGGAACCGTACGGCTCCGAGGAATCGCCGGGCCCGGCCCACCCGCCGGTACCGGCCCAGCGCCCGGTCGGGTCGGTCGTCTCCGTCCGCCGTTCACCGGCCGTGCTCCCGGACCCCGCGGCGGGCTCGGCGGGGTCCTGCGCATACGGGGGCGCCCACGGCGACCGGGCCGCGGACCCCCCGGCCGCTGCGTCGCCGGTGGCCGGTCGCTCCTCCGCAGTGGGGGCCGTGTCCCCTCGGCCCTCGGGCGTGGGCTCGGCGGGGCTGCCGGAGGTGTTGTTGGCCATGACCTCACCGTGTTCGAAAGTTCGACTGCGACGACTCGGGGGTCGAGCCTAGAAGTTGGCAGTCCGGAGCGCGCCTCGGAGGCGCAGGCGCACGGTCACCCCAGCGGCCGGCGGCCCGGCAGCCGCAGCGCCAGCAGCGCGCCGCCCTCGGGCGCCCGGCCGGCCCACACCGCGCCGCCGTGCCGTCCGGCGACCTGCTTGACGATCGCCAGCCCGAGCCCGGACCCGGGCATGGTGCGGGCGCCGTCGGCCCGGTAGAAGCGGTCGAACACCCGGGGCAGGTCCTGCTCCTCGATGCCCGGCCCGGCGTCGGCGACCTCGATCACGATCGTCCAGTCGTCGACCTGGATCATCTGTATCCGCACGGTGGCCCCGGGCGGGCTCCACTTGGCCGCGTTGTCCAGCAGGTTCAGCACGGCCCGCTCCAGCGCGGTCGCGTCGCCGATCAGCGTCCACGGCGTCAACATGACCGCGAACTCGACGTCCACTGCCCGGCGCCGGGCCCGCTCCAGGGCACGTTCGACGACATCGGTCAGCTCGACCGGCTCCGCCACGACCATCGGCGGGTCCTCGCGAGCGAGCTCCACCAGATCGCCCACGAGCTGGGACAGCTCCGCGACCTGCGCGCGGACGTCGTCAAGAATCTCGGCGCGGTCCGACTCGGGAAGCGTCGGCGCCCCCGGCTGGTCGGCGGCGGCCAGCAGTTCGAGGTTGGTCCGCAGCGACGTCAGCGGCGTGCGCAGCTCGTGGCCGGCGTCCGCGACCAGGCGGCGCTGCTGTTCCTGGGAGGCGGCGAGCGCACCGAGCATCTCGTTGAAGCTGTGGGTGAGGCGGGCCAGCTCGTCGGAACCGCTGACATGGATCGGACGCAGGTCCCCGGTGGCCGCGACCCGCTCGGTGGCCGACGTCAACCGCTGCACCGGCCGCAGCCCGGCCCGGGCCACGGCGACCCCGGCCAGCGCGGCGAGGATCACGCCGATCCCGCCGACGGTCGGCAGCGCGACACCGAGCTTGGTGAGCACCTGCTGGGTCGGCTCGAGCCGCTGGCCGATCACGAGAGCGCGTCCGCTGCCGGCCCGCACCGCGACGACGCGGTAGGTGCCGTCGCTCGCGTCCGCGGTGCGCGCCGAGTAAGGAACCTCCCCGCGGGCCACCGCGAGCTCGGTGTCGCCCAGCGGTGGCGCGGACGCCGCACCCTCGGCGGAGCGGGCCACCCCGTTCGCGGACAGCAGCGCGATCCGGATGTCTCCGGCACCCAGCACCTCGGGCGGGATGGTGGCCAGCGACTGCGGATCGGCGAGCTCGCTCTGCGCGGCCGCATACGCCCGCTGCAGGAGGTTGTCGTCCAGTGTCTCGAGGATGTTGGCCCGAACGGTGATGAACGCCGCGGCCGAGACGAGCACGACGGCCCCGGCCGCGACCAGAGCGGCCAGGATGCCGATCCGGGCGCGCAGCGAGATCCGGTCGACCGTCTCGAACCGGCCGTGCATCCCGGGAGCCTCTCCGCCGGGCCCCGGGTACCCGTTCGACGGGCCGGGAGGGGGCGGGGGGTGTCGTGCCCAGGTCACTGCCGTGTCACTCCGGCACACCTCACGCCGGCGACTCGCGTAACACGTAGCCGACCCCGCGCACGGTGTGGATCAGGCGCGGCTCGTTCTCCGCCTCGGTCTTGCGCCGCAGGTAGCCGATGTAGACCTCGAGGGCGTTGCCCGTGGTCGGGAAGTCGTATCCCCACACCTGCTCGAGGATCTGCGCCCGGGTCAGCACCCGCCGCGGATGCGCCAGCAGCAGTTCGAGCAGCGAGAACTCGGTGCGGGTCAGGCTGATGGACCGCTCGCCGCGGCGCACCTCGCGGGTGTCGGGGTCCAGCGACAGGTCGGCGAACTCCAGCGGCCTGCCCTGCCCGGCCGCGGCGGCCACGTCCTCCGGGCTGCGGCGGCGCAGCAGCGCGCGCAGCCGGGCCAGCAGCTCCTCGAGGGCGAACGGCTTGGGCAGGTAGTCGTCGGCGCCGGCGTCGAGACCGGCGACCCGGTCGGAGACGGCGTCCCGAGCGGTGAGCACCAGGATGGGCAGCTCGTCCCCGCTGCCCCGCAGCCGCCGGCAGACCTCGAGCCCGTCCAGCCGCGGCATCATGACGTCGAGCACCATCGCGTCGGGGCGCTGGCTGGCGACCGACTCGAGCGCGGCGTGCCCGTCGTTCGCCAGCTCGACCTGGTAGCCGTTGAAGGCGAGCGAGCGGCGCAGGGACTCACGCACCGCACGATCGTCGTCGACGACGAGGATTCGCATGCGGCCAGTGTGGACGCATGATCTGAGAGGCGCCTGAGAGGCCGCCGTGGCGGCTGACCGGGCCGGTTACTCAAAGCCCGTGCGGCGATGCGCGAGGATGGACGCTCGTGTGGTTCGTGTACGCCGCCCTGGCCGTGATGATCGGTTCGCACCTCTACGTCTACCGGCGGGCGGTGCACGACGTGTTCGTCACGCGACGGGCGCGGCTGACCGGCGCGGCGGTCGTGGTGGTGTTCGGGCTCGCGGTGCTGGCCACGTTCCTCACCCGTCGCATCCTCGGCCCGGACGAGGCCCGGCCGCTGCACTACGTCGGGTACCTGTGGCTCGCCCTGGTGCTGTACGCGTCGGCGGTGCTGCTGGTCGGGGAACTGGTCCGGCTCGGCCTGCGGGTCGCCCGGGGACGACCGGACCCGGAGCGTCGACGGTTCCTGTCGCGCGTGCTGGCCGGGACCGCGGGCCTCGTCGCGCTGGGGGCCGTCGGCTACGGCGCGGTGATGGCCCGCCGACCCGGGGTCGAGCGCCGCGAGGTGCTGCTCGACCGGCTCGATCCGGCGTTCGACGGCTTCACCATCGCCGCGATCGCCGACGTCCACCTGGGGCCGCTCGTCGGCCGCGCCGACCTCGCCGGCTTCGTCGCGACGATCAACGATGCGCAACCGGACCTGGTCGCCCTGGTCGGGGACCTTGTGGACGGCGACGTCGAGGACCTGGCCTCCTACGCCGAGCCGCTGCGTGACCTGCGCGCGCCTGCCTACTTCGTCACGGGCAACCACGAGTACTTCTCCGGCGCCGCGGGCTGGGTCGAGTACCTCCCGACCCTCGGCGTGCGGGTGCTGCGCAACGAACGGGTGGAGATCCGCCGCGGCGCGGCCGTGCTGGACATCGCCGGCTGCGACGACCGGACCGCGGCCGTGTCGGGGGTGCCCGGGCACGGGTTCGACCTCGATGCGGCGCTGGCCGGCCGGGACCCGTCGCGGCCGGTGGTACTGCTGGCCCACCAGCCGGTGATGGTCGACGCGGCGGCTCGGGCCGGCGTCGACCTGCAGATCTCCGGGCACACCCACGGCGGGCAGATGTGGCCGCTGACCTACGTCGCACTGCTCGACCAGCCGGTCCTCGCCGGCCTCACCAAGATCAGGAACACCTGGCTGTACGTGACGCGCGGAGTCGGGTTCTGGGGGCCGCCGGTCCGGGTCGGCTCACCGCCGGAGATCACGCTGCTGACGCTGCGGGCCCGCCGGGGCTGACCGCGGGCCCTCCAGGCCGCCGCCTCTGGGCCATCCGGCCCTCCGGGCTCGGGCGTTCGGTGGCTGCACAGAGGGTGAAGGCGTGCAGAAAATGTCGCTCTCCCCTACGCGGAGGGCGATGCGGACGTGGCGGACCCGACCGGGCGGCGCGTGGCGATCCTGTCCTATCGCCTCGGCATGGCCGACGGGGTGTCGGTGGCCGCGGCGCAATGGGAGAGCGCGCTGCGCCGGCTCGGGATGCGGGTGCGCACGGTGGCCGGGGCCGGCCGGCCGGACGTCATCGTGCGCGGACTCGCGCTCGACTCCCGGCAGGCGCCGTCCCGCCGCGAGCTGGAGGCGGTGCTCGACGGCGCCGACATCGTCGTGGTGGACAACCTGTGCTCGCTGCCGATGAACCCGCGCGTGGGAGAGGCGGTGGCGGCCTACCTGGCGGGCCGGCCCGCCGTGCTCCGCCATCATGACCTGCCGTGGGAGCGCGAGCGGTACGCAGCGACCGTCGGGTGGCCGCCGGACGACCCGGCCTGGCGGCACGTCACGATCAACGAGCTGGCCCGGCGGTCGCTGGCCGAGCGCGGCGTCTCGGCCACCACGATCTACCACGGCTTCGACGTCCGCCCCCGCCCGGAACACCGGGAGCCGCTGCGGGCCCGGTTACGGATCGGCGACGGGCCGCTCGTGCTGCAGCCCACGCGGGCGATCGCCCGGAAGAACGTCAGCGTGGGGCTGGCCCTCACCGCGGCGCTGGGCGGGACGTACTGGCTGACCGGGCCGGTCGAGGACGGCTACCAGGCCGGGCTGAACGGCCTGCTGCGCGCCACCACGGTTCCGGTCCGCCGCCGCCTCCCCTTCGGCGTGGGAATGGACAGCGCGTACGCGGCCTGCGACGTCGTGGTGCTCCCGTCGTCCTGGGAGGGGTTCGGGCTGCCACTGATCGAGTCGGCGCTGCACCGCCGACCCATCGCGGTGGCCGGCTTCCCGGTCGCGCGCGAGCTCGCCGCGTTCGGATTCCGCTGGTTCGACCCCGCCACCCCGGAACCGTTGCGCGCCTGGCTGGCCGATCCCGACCCGGAGCTGCTGGACCACAACGAGGCGATCGCCCGGAGGTTCTTCGGGCTCGACGTACTCAGCCATCGGCTGCGTCTGCTGCTGTCGGGCGCCCCGGTGGGTCACCATCCGAGCCCGGCCCACGACGAGGGGTACGAGGGATGCGACTGCTCGATGGCGTGATCACCCGGCTGCTCGGCGGCACCGTCGACGCGTTGGTGGCCGAGAAGCTCGCCGAACGGATCGAGCAGCTGAAGCTGGATGCGCTGTACCGGCCCCGCTGGCACGGCGATCGGGCACGGTTGCACCTCGCCGACACCGCGGTGGTGAACAACGCGCTGTTCAACCTGTCCGGTGGCACGGTCACCGTGGGGGAGTACGCGTTCTTCGGCCACGACGTCGCGGTCCTCACGGGAACGCACGACATCGAGAGGTTCGGCCGCGAGCGGCAGCTGGCCATCACCCGCTCCGGCCGGGACGTGGTGATCGGCGACGGCGTGTGGCTCGCCAGCCACGTGCTGGTGCTGGGGCCGGTGACGATCGGGGAGCACGCCGTCGTGGCCGCCGGTTCGCTGGTCCGCGACGACGTCGAGCCCTACACGGTGGTCGCCGGCCGCCCCGCGCGGCCCGTCAAGCAGATCACCCGGACCGCACGGTGAGGCTCGAGATCGGTGCCGGGGAGAAGCCGCATCCCGACTACGACGTGCACGTCGACATGCTCGCGCTCCCCGACATCGAGGTCCGCTGCAGCATCGACCGCCTCCCCTTCGCGAGCGGGTCGATGGACGCGCTCCGCGCGAACCACGTGCTCGAGCACCAGAGCTACGAACTCATCGACGAGACCCTCTGCGAATGGGCCCGGGTGCTGTGCCCGGGCGCGCGGCTGGACATCGGCGTGCCCGACGCGAAGTTCGTCGCGCGGCAGTGGGTCGCCGGCGAGATCGGCGCCGTCGAGGCCAACCACTGGATCCTCGGCGGGCACTCCGAGCGCGCCGCACACCGCGGTGTCGACGCCAAGGGCGTGCCGCTGTGGATCTGGAACGCACACCACACGATGTTCGACGCCCGTTCGCTGCACGCCGCCGTCAGTGCGCATTTCGAGGTGCTGGAGCTGTTCACCTACGACATCCGCAACCTGCGCTGCTACGCCCGCAAACCCTGACGGCCGCCGCCCGGCACACCCGTACGCTGGTGGCACAGCGTCGCGAGCGCGGTGCCGAGGTCGTCGAATCCCCGGTACGACGGCGGACACCCGAGCGACCCGCGGCCGCTGCCGGGGATCCGGGCCTTCGCCGCTGGAAGGGGCGCGCACCATGGCTGCTGAACCGCCGATCCTGGTGCTCGGGACGACCTGCCGGCCGGGCGGCGCCGTCGATGCGGTTCTCTCCCGGCTCAGGACATCGCCATGACCCGGCCGGCGTCCTCGGCGTACCCCGAGATCCCCTACACGTCCTGGAGCGACACCCTGGCCACCCTGCACCGGTTCGCTCAGGTGGTGGGCAAGATCCGGCTGGCGGCCGGCCCCCGGCGCAACCACTGGTGGAACGTGCCCTTCCACCTGACCGGGCGGGGGATCACCACCCGCCCGATGGGCGAGGACCCGATCTTCGCGATCGACTTCGACTTCCTCGACCATCGACTCGACATCACCGCCGTCAGCGGGCTGCGTCACGCGTTTCCGCTGGTCGGGCGGTCGGTGGCCGGCTTCACCGCCGAGCTCACCCGGGGACTCGACGCTGTCGGCGTGGACGTCGCGATCGAACACCCGCGGCCGTTCGACCTGCCCGACGCCGCCCGGCCCTTCGCCGAGGACACCGAGCACGTGACATACGACCCGGCCGCGGCGACCAGGTACTGGCGGGTGCTGAGCCGGGTGAACCTGATCCTGGAGGAGTTCGCCGGGCGCTGGTCGGGGAAGACGAGCCCGGTCCACCACTTCTGGCACTCGTTCGACATCGCCGTCACGCGGTTCGGCGACGGGCACGTGGAGCACCCGCCGACGACCGACCCGGTCACCCGGGAAGCCTATTCGCGGGAGCTGCTCAGCTTCGGGTTCTGGTTCGGCGACGAATCCTTCCCCGAGCCGGCGTTCTACTCCTACACCGTCCCGGAACCCGACGGCCTCGCCGACGAGCCGCTGCAACCCGCCCCCGCCCGATGGACCGAACGGAACGGCAGCCGCCTCGCCGTGCTCCGCTACGACGACGCCCGGGCGCTGCCCGACCCCCGGGCCGCGGTGCTCGACTTCTACGAGAGCGCCTACCGGGCCGGTGTGCGCCGAGCCGGCTGGGACCTCGAGCGCCATGACAGCGTCGGTGGGGCAACCGACCCGTACGCGTGGGGGCCCGGCGGACAAGCGCCGGGGTAGCCGCGCCTCACGGGGATGCCCCGGTTCCGCACTCAGATCGCGACGAGCGACGCCGCTGCTGCCGCAGCGAGCAGACCCCCGGTCTGGGCGGCGCTGAGGCGTTCGCGGAGCAGCATCAGCACGAGCACGACGGGGACGGCGGGGTAGAGCGCAGCCAGCACGGTGGCCGTGCTGAGCAGCTGCTGGCGACTCGCGAACAGATAGCAGATGATCGCGGCGGTGCCCGCTGTTCCCGACGCCATCGCGACGGCTGCGGGTCGGGCCGGCAGGCTCCACTGCACACCGGTCCGGATGATGAGCATGGCGATGATCAGGACCGAGGTCAGCCTGCTCAGCACGACCGGCCACAGACCGGAGCCCAGGTCGACGTGGGCCAGGGCCAGGAACTGCACGGCGAACCCGGCGCCGGCGATCAGTGCATCGCCGATGCCGGCGACGCTGCGGCGATGCCGGCGACGCTGCGGCGATGCCGCGACGTGATGCCCCCCTCGGAGCCGTCGTGGGACGTCTCGTGCGGGCGGGAGACCAGCCAGATCGCGGGCAGGGCCACCGCGATCCCGGCCGGCGCCGCCGGGGTGGGCCGATCTCCCAGGGCGAGCAGCGCCACCAGGACCGGCAGCGCCGCCCCGGCGAGGGCGCTGACCGGCACCACGACGCTCATCGGCCCGGTGCCGATGGCGCGGAACAGGAACGCCACCCCGACCCCCGTTCCCAGACCGGACGGGCGCTTCGCCTACGACTGATGGACGGCGCGAGCGACGAGTGCTTCGGCAGCCGCCCGGGCACTGGCCGCGGCGTTCGCCTCGTCCGCCATGGAGTAGCAGACGATGGCTCCCTCGTGCAGGCTCAGTAGCTGCACGGCGAGGGCGTCCGGGTCCGCGATCCCGGCTTCCGCGAGCAGCTCACGGAACAGATCCCGCAGCCACTTCTTCCCGGCGACGACCACCTGACGCCCGGGATGCTCGGGCTCGGGGAGCTCGGCGAAGGCGTTGACGAAGCTGCAGCCCCTGCTGCTGGGCGCGAGCCACTCGGGCAGCACGTCGAACGGCACCAGCACGCGCCGCACCGGGTCGGCGGACACGGCGTCCAGGCGTGCGGTGACGAGGTCGCGCCAGCGGCGGTCCCGGGCCTCCAGATAGGCCACGATCAGCCCGTCCTTGGAGCCGAAGCGGTCGTACAGGGTCCGCTTGGTGACCCCGGACTCGGCGGCGATGGTGTCCACCCCGACGGCATGGATGCCCCGCCAGTAGAACAGCTCGGAAGCGACATCGAGGATGCGTTGAGCACCCGGCGTCAGTCGGATTTCTCGGCCATCGGTGATCTTCGTACTGATGTCGCCCTCCCACTTGTATTCACAGACCTGTGTACCTACTGTCGGACCTGACTTCACAGATCAGTGTAGGAGCGGATGCAATGGGACGGACGCTGCAGCGGCTGGGTGCGCTGGTGCGAGACGTCGGCTACGGGATCCACGCCGGCAACGCCATCCGGCACGGCCTGCCGGCGCCCGAGGGGGTCCGGCGGCGTCCGAGCGCGCCGCCGGATCGTCCGGGTCACGATCACGAGCAGGCGGACGTGTTGATCCTGTACCGGGTGCGGCCCGCCGGAGGTCCACAGCCGTCGGCGTGATCTCACGCGTGCCCCTCACAGCGGCGTGCCGCCGTCCGCTGTCCGCATTCAGCCGGGACGGCGCCCAGCGGCTGTTTCGCCGTACCGGCGCGCGCCGATAGCCCGGCGGTCGGACCCGGGCGCATTTGCCCGACTCGCCGCCGTGGCTCTCGACGGCGCCGTCCGCCCTCGCATCGCCGCCCGCTACGACCTGACCGACATCCACACCGCCCGGAGCGCGATCCTGCGGCGGGCCCACGTCGGCAAGATCGTCATCATCCCGCCACGCCCCCCTGACCCGTGATTCGAGTGGCTCGACCGTTGTCGGCGTGTACCGGGCTCGACCTCCGCACTCCGGATCTATCCTGAATTCCGCAACTCGCCGAGGGCCGGCCCGACGGATCCTGTGAGGGGGCGGCTGGACCGGAGCGGGCACTGGCCGGCACCGTTCCACCGCGAGCCCGTACCAGCTGTCCTCGGCGGGATCGAGCTGTGGGGGCGGCATGCTTCGGCGCGGCTGTGGACGGGCGGCGGTGCTCGCCGTGGCCGGGCTGCTGCTCGCCGGCTGCACCGCGGAACCACCGCCCGCGGTGGTGGCGCCGCAGTTGCGTACTCCCGGGGCACGGACGACGGTGCTCGCCGGGAACGGCGCTGCGCTACTGGCGGTGTCCACCAGCGCGACGCTCTACGACTCCGCGCCGGTGGTGGTTCTGGCGCCGGAGGAGGACGTGGTCGCGCAGGGCCGAGGGGCCTCGCTGGCCGTCGCGCTCGGGGTCCCGTTGCTGCTGACGCCGTCTACAGGGGACGGCGCTGCGGTGCGGGCGGAGCTGAGGCGGCTGGGCCCTCGGGTCGTGCTCACCGTCGGGGACTCGGTGACGTGGGCGAGGAGCGCGGACGGGGGCGCGTCGGTTGTCCAGGCCCCCGCAGATCCGGCGATCCTCGACCTCATGACCGGCAGGCGATTGGGTACACCCCGACCGGTCGACCCGGCTCGGCTCGTCGCCGAGGTCGCAGGCCTCGACCGGGATCACCCGGCGCTGCTGATATCCGGCCCATCGGCAGCCGGAGACGTCGGCCGGTCGGCAGATCCGGGCCGGTTGCCGACCGTCGCGGCGGCAGCGGGGGTGGGACCGCTGTTGGTGCTCGTCCCGCCGGAACCCGCCGCACTCGCGGCGAGCGCGACGGCACGGGCCAGCGGGGCGCAGGTGCAGGTCGTCGCCGGGGCCGATCCGCGTGGCGACCCGGATGCGATCGTCGCCCTGTCCCGGAGCCGGCCCGATCGTGTCGTTGCGGTGGGTGCCGGGTTCGGCTCGCCGGAACTTCTGCGTGCCCGTCTGGAGGTGGCGGCCACCGGTGCACAGCTTCCCGGCGGGGGTCAGCTGGTCTTTCCCGGGCGCCGTGTGGTCGCTCTCTACGGCCATCCCGGGGTGCCGGCGATGGGGGTCCTCGGAGAGCAGCCCGTAGATGCGGCGGTCCGGCGGGCGCAGCAGTTGGCGCAGTCGTACCAGGCGTTGGTGCCCGAGCCGGTCGTGCCCGCGTTCGAGGTCATCGCGACGGTCGCCGACACGAACGCCGGCCCGGACGGCGACTACTCCGCCGAGGCCACCGCGGCCGAGCTGAGGCCGTGGGTGGACGCCGCCCGCGACGCGGGCATGTACGTGGTGCTCGACCTGCAGCCGGGCCGGTCCGACTTCCTGACCCAGGCCCGCCGGTACGAGGAGTTGCTCGCCCAGCCGCACGTCGGCCTCGCGCTGGACCCGGAGTGGCGGCTGGCGCCCGGCCAGCGTCATCGCGAACAGATCGGTTCGGTCACCGCGGCGGAGGTCAACAGGGTCGTCGCATGGCTCGCCGACCTGACGCGGGATCGTCGGCTCCCACAGAAGCTGCTGATGCTGCACCAGTTCCGGCTCACCATGATCAGCGACCGGGTTCGCGTCGACACCAGCCGTGACGAGCTCGCCGTGCTCGTCCACGCCGACGGGTTCGGCACCCCCGACCGCAAGTTCGAGACCTGGAACAGCCTGCGCGCGGATCCGCCACCCGGGATCTGGTGGGGCTGGAAGAACTTCTACGACGAGGACAAGCCCACCTTCACCTCCGCCCAGACGGTCGCCATCACGCCGGAACCGCCTGTCTTCGTCTCCTACCAGTAGCTGCTGAGGATGGTCCTGTCGGTCGCGGCTCAACGCAGGAACCGGCCGCTGTTCATGTCGATGGTCGCGCCGGTCATGTACTCCGTGACCGGGCTGGCGACCAGGGCGATCAGCTGCGCCACCCGCTGCGGGGTGGCGAAACGTTGCAGCAGCAGGCTCGTGGCCGCGTAGCTCTCGGGGAGGGCGTCGATGGCGTCCTTCCCTATCGGGGCCAGCGTGATGCCCGGCGCGACACAGTTGACGCGCACCTGCGGGGCGAGCGCGCGGGCCATCGACCTGGTCACGTTGACCAGGCCGGCCACTCGACCCCCCTACGACCGCGGCGGTGCGCCCGCCGAGTTCGAGATCCATGCGCCTCTCGCCTCCGCAGCGGTCATGCCGACCCAAGGGCTGCGCCTCTTCCTAGCGCACGCATCCGGGCTCCGCCCGGGCTCGGCCCAACTCCCGGGGACGAGGTCCGGCGGACGACCTGGCGCAGACTGCGGAATGACAGGCCGCTCGAACCGCCGCGAACCGGACGCCGCCAGGCAGGGCCGTCCCAACACCCCCACCATGACCGGGCGCTCGCCCCACGCAGCTAGGATCCCGATGCAGGCCCTCGTAGCTCAGGGGATAGAGCATCGGTTTCCTAAACCGTGCGTCGCAGGTTCGAATCCTGCCGGGGGCACCACTGGCTAGCACATGAAATCGGCCCCTCACCTGCTGAAACAGGGTGAGGGGCCGATTTTGTTCTGTCCGGCTCTACCCGACCGGATCCAGCCGTTCCCGGCCATCTGTGCCCGTATCGTGCCCGCGGTGTGCCCGTAGCGTGCCCGCGGCGATCAGGCTGGACCGGCACCCAGGGCGGCCAGTGCCCGACGACGAGCCTCCGCGTCCTGCCCCTCAAGACACTTCGCGTAGACCTTCAACAGCACGTCCACGGAGTGGCCGGCCCACTCGGCGACCTGCGTGGGCGGAACGCCACCGTTGAGCCACGTGGACACGCAGGCGTGCCGCAGCGAGTACGGCGTCTTGGCCAATGCGGACCCGTACACCTCAGGGGTGAATGCGACCTTCCTGGCGCGGATCCAAGCGCGGTGGTAGGTCGAGCGGGCCAGCTCTCCGCCGCGTAGTCCGGTGAACAGCCGGCCATCGGGTGCGATCCCGTAAGCCTCGATGTGGACGTGGAGGAGACCGGTCAGCTCCGGGGTGCACGGGACGACTCGGACCTCACCTTTCGCCCGGTGCTTAAGCTGCCGCTCGTCACGATGAGAGCCGTTGTCCGTCCAGTCCCGGCCGGCATCCGGTGTGGCCCGTTCGAGGTGGATCTCTCCCCACCCCGTCTTCGGCAGCACCAGATCTGCCCTCCGGAGGTTGACCGCCTCCTCCGGCCTCAGCGCCGCGTAGTAGATCAGCGCGAAGAACGCGACGAGCCGCGGGCCGCTGGACACCCACTCCTCCGAGCGGGCACCTTTCGGCCTCTCCTCGGCGAGCGCTCGCAGCAGGGTGCGCGCCTGGTACGGGTTGACGACGGATCGCCGGTCAACTGCATGCGAGACCTTCGGGGCGCGCCACTTGAGCGACTCCACGGGGTTACGCGACAACAGGTCCAGCTCCACCGCGTACTCAAGCGCGTTGAAGAGGATGGCCCGGCGGCGCCTCACCACTGTTCCAGCGCTTCGGGAGCCGTCGAGGTTCGTCGCCATCGCGTCGAAGACCCCCCGTAGGACCTGGGTGTCGGCGAGTTCGGAGAGAGGACGGGTGTTGGCCGCGACCCACCGAAGACGCTCCTGCACCTCGCGGGGGCAGTCCGGCGCGGTCCTCCTCACCGTGTTGAACGCCCACCGCCTCAGCGCGGTCCGGACAGCCTGACCACTCTCCGGCACGCGCCCGTCTCTCAGCAGGGCCAGCGTGATGACCGCCAGCGCTTCCGCCGTGCTGCGGCGAGTGTTGGCCGCCGACCCGGGCCACTTCATGTCGACGTAGTCGCACGCGAACGAGTACCACGACGTGGGCGCCGCGGCACGAACCATCGAGACAGGCCGGCCGGTGGAGATGCTGAACGGCTCGCCGTTGCGGGCCGCCGTCAGCAGGGCCGCGCGGAAGCTGTCGGCGAGAGCGCGGGTTTCGTAGGTGGCCTTCCACGGCCGCGCTCCGACCTTCCATCGGACCGTGTAGGTCTTGCGCGTCTTCCGCTCCGCGCCACGGACGTTCTCCTGGATCCCCCACACCCGGACGCTGAACGTCGCCTCCATCAGGCGGCCACTTCTTCGAGGGAGTCGAGCCAGGTCTCGAAGTCGGCTCGGCGGATGCGGATCTCGCCGTTGGGGAGCTTGATACAGCGGGGGGCACGTCCCTTGGCGCGCCACTCGTAGAAGGTCGAGCGTGAGATGCCGAGTTCGACGCAGAGGTCGGCGACGGTGAGGCGGGCGGGTGGCCGGCTCAAATGGTTCTCCCGGGTCCGGGGAGTGACAGTCACTCTGCTGTCACTCGGTTTGTCACAGCTGTTTGCGCAGGTCAGATCGGGTGCAGTAGCGGAGTGACGGGAGTAGGGCCCGGGTGGTGGTCCGCGGCTGTCACTCCGCCGGTTCGCCCCTGTCACTCGGGTTCGCCCAGGTCAGCGGGGTCGGCGTGACGCAGTGACAGCAGTGACGGGCTCTCCGGGTCGGGGCTGTCACTGCTGTCACGGGTGTCACCGTCGGCGGGGCGGTACTGACCGCCGGGGGTGGCGTGGAGCTGGCCGTCGGCGACCATGCGCCGGCAGGTCTGCCGGACCGCGCCGGGGTCGAGCTGCAGCGCGTCGGCGATCTGCTTGGGCCGCTGGCCCGGGTAGTCGCGCAGGTAGCGCAGCACCATTGAGCGGGCGTCGCGCATGAGGTAGTCCTCGGCGCGCCCATCGAGGACCCGCCACGCCCCGGCTTCCGGGTCGAACGACAGCGCGTAGTCGGTTTCGTCGACGTCGCGGCCGGTGACGTGCAAGACCCCGTCGGCCTGGGCGCGGGCGCGCTCCAGGACGAGCACGGCGTCGGCGGCGCCGGCCAGCCCGTTGGTGCCCGACACGGTGGCCAGGAAGTCTTCCGCGGCGGCCTTGCGGACGTGGTGCACGAGCACGACGGCGACGCCGTGCCGGTCGGCCACCCGTTTGATCCGGCCCATCGCCGCGTAGTCGGCGTCGTAGGCGGCGACTCCGGCCGGTGGGGTGCCGCGGACCTTGGCGAACACGTCGATCACCACCAGCCGCGCGCCCGGGTGCGCGGTCAGCCAGGCGTCGATCTGCTCGTCGCCGCCGGCCGGCATCGGCGGGCAGGCGATGGACAGGGTCAGCCCGGCCGGCGCGGGCCGCCCGGCCAGCACGGTGCGCATCCGGGACTGCAGCCGGCGCGGGGTGTCCTCCAGCGCGAGGTAGAGCACCGGGCCGGCGTCGACCGGGATGGAGCCGAGGGCGGGGCGGCCGGCGGCGATGTCGAGGGCCAGGCCCAGGCCCATCCAGGACTTGCCGACCTTGGGTGGCCCAGCGAGCAGGGTCACGCCCTCGCAGATGATCCCGGGCACGGCCCAGCGGGGTTCGGGAAAGGCCATCGTCATCAGCTCCTCGGCGTCCCAGGCGGTGCGGCGGGGTGGGGGCACGGCTTCCAGCCCGCGGCGCTCCCGCGCCGGTGCGGGGCCGCTCAGCGGGCCCTGATCCGGGCTGTGCGGGCCGGTTCCGGGGTCGGTCGGGTGAGGGGCCGGGGGCGGGTGCGGATTCATGCGGCGTCCTCGATCCGGCGGGGTCGTTTGGCCCCGGCCCGCAGGCCGGAGGTGATCGTCTGCTCGGCCTGGCGCGGGCTGTAGGCGCGCAGCGCCAGGTGCCGAGCCGCCGCCGACAGCAGCACCGCGCGGGCCTCCGGCTCGGACAGCGAGCCACCGGCGACGAGCTGGCCGAGCGCCACGGAGGCGATGTAGAGGCAGGCGTTGCGCTGCGCGGGTGCGGCGGCGTGCACCCGTGCTGTTTCAGCCCGCAGTGCCGCATCGAGGTAGCGATCCCGCCGGCCGCTGCCGGGGCGGATCGGCCCGGCCAGCGGCGCCGGTGGCGGCGCCGGGCGCAGGCGCTGGAACAGCCACGGGGGCAGCTCGGCCGGCGCGCGGTCGTCGGTGACGGTGTAGTCCCCGGCCGGGGTGGTGGAGCCGGCGGCGACGACGTAGCCGCCGTGCGCCCGGGTGTCGATCTTCCAACCGAGCAGGCCGGCGCTGTTGCGCAGCCCAGCCCCGGCCGGGGCCCGGAAGTAGAGGTGCCGCCCACCCGACGGCGTGCCGACGGTGAACGTGCCGGGCAGCGCGGCGCCGGCGTGTTCGGCGAGCACCGCCAGGACGTCCACCCCGCCGGCCGCACCGGCCCACTCCCCCGGCGGGGCCTCGTCCGGATCGTCGAGGTTCTTGCGGGTGTCGCAGTCCACCACGAGGAGCCCGGCGGGGCCGGTGGCGAGCCCGATGTTGAACGGGCCGGCCGCCCAGGCGGCGCGGATGCGGGCGGGGTCGGTGGTGGCGCGCTGCTCCCAGCCCTGGTGGCCGCCGGCGCAAGCTCCCTGGCGGGGGCAGCGGGTGTAGCCGTGCAGCGCGGGGCGCTTCGTCCCCCGGTGGAGTGGGAACACCGGCCAGCCCCGGGCCGCGGCGTCGAGAGCGGCGTCGAGCAGGTCGGCGGAGTCGAGGGCGCGGTTCATGACGGAACGACCTCCAGTGGTAACGGTGTGTAATCGCAGGTGGGTGTGCGGGGCCGCGCGGCGGCGCGTGTCGAGCCGCCACGAGGCAGGGTGATCGGTGCGGTGCGGTGGGTTGGG